>DASWUZ010000032.1:0-6950 GCA_036401395.1 Acidisarcina sp. | reverse complement strand
CCTGGTGGCGTTTTCGCTTGCTACACTGTTGAGCCTGATGATGGAGCAGATTCCCGGTGTGCGGCGCCTGGTTACTTAGGATTATCTATAAGTGGTAGAGTGGGAGCCTCTATGGTGACCTATGCGACTTACCGCCAGGATTAACAAGCGAGTTAAATTGTGGCTCCTGCTACTTTTACCGGCGTAGTCGACGCTTATCTGAATGCTACTAAATAGAGCCATCGTTTGCCGCTAAGTCATGTGCGGGTAGTATCGGATTCAGGGAATGGTTACGAAGGCCGGAGGCTTTATTTCCCGCTTTTTCCAGCGGATGAGGACCCTTTCATTGGGAACGAATACTCTTTTGAGGCTCCAGGTATATTCGAGTTTATTGCTGCTTTTCTGGCGCTCCGGATAAACATAGTTTTCGCTGTCCTTCTTTTCTGTCGGGTCAGGAACCACAGAGAAGACCAGGTCGCTCAGCTCGTCATCTACAGTCACGGTGACGTCGATTTCCATAGTTGGTTCCACGATGGTGAACTGGTCCAGGCCCGGATGTTCAGCCTCCGCGTAATATACCGCGCCAATGCGGAACTGGTCCTCTTCGGTGTGAGCGGCCAGGTGAATCTTGTCTCCCAGGATGAAGCCGTCCAGGCCCGGCGTCAGTTCATCGGGCTTCTCTTTCCTATAGGTAGAGTGATTAGAGCCTTTCGCTTCGCAGAACAGTGCCTTGACGCAACCAACGTCTTCTGAATTTTCCTTCCAGGAGAATACGCGGTGTTGGTAGGGCAAGTCCGAGCCTGAGAAATTCATGATGAAAAAAGATGCGTCGAGGTAGACCTCTACCCTGGTCGGGTCTCCTGACTTAGGGGCTATGTGCCACTTAAGGTGACATTGTCTGCGGACTATCTTTGTTTCCAGAACAAGGTCGTTGACGAACTCGCGGAGTTTGGGCGGCAGGCTATAACCGAAGGCATAGAGAAATACGTCTTTGGCAGCATCCTTGGCTAGTTCGCGCTTGAGGACTGGATCGACGGTGAGTTTGAGGATGGCGGCAATCACCAGGGCGTCGCACATCGCGCCAAGGCCATCTTTGAAGCTGCCTAGCTTATTCAGATGACGAATGTAAACGCCCGCCATGAGAAAGCCTATGCCTACGGCAGCTGCTACGGGGTCGGTGGCAAAGAGTCTCTGGAGGTTCTTTGGGAGACGCTTTAATTTGGTTCGTAGCTCAGGGAAGGTGTACACAGGGCGCCCTCATTTTGCCGATGATTGTGCCAGCCTGTTTGCAGGTGTGTCTATTACATAATGCGCGGAGCAGGGAGCTTATTTCGCGACTTTATAAGTGGGGACCTTGGTAGCGCAGGATTGTGGCGATAGTCCGGTGCCTGATGGTCTCGCTAGAAGGGCGCGCGAGGGTGGCGCTGCCATGTCATGGCCGGGAAGACGTGGGTTTGTTTGAAGCCGCTATTGCGATAGAGGGAAACTGCTCCGCTGTTGCCTTCGGTTACGGTCAGGGTCAGTTCGGTGATGTTGCGGGCGGTCAGGTTTTGTATGCAGGCCTGTAGCAGCCGGGAGGCGAGGCCCTGGTTTCGGTAAGGGGCGGCTACGCAGATCTGAGTTACATGGGCAACGTCGGGGCGGATGCGGGAGCATAGGAGTAGTCCGACTAAGTGGTCGCTCGGTAGGCCGGAGATGCCGGCGCCGGTGATGACAAAGGACGCGGCGGGGTCGAAGATGCCGCAGCCGGGGAAGCGGACGATGTTGTGGAGGAAGCGCAGGGAGCCGGCAATGGTGCGGTATTGGTCGTTGATAATGCTGTCGAGGTGGCCGGAGTAGGCATCGGCGATCAGGCGTCCGGCGGCGGTGAAGTCGCTGTCTTGCCAGGGGCGCATTTTTAGTTCGGCTAGTTGAGTGGCTGCTCTGCTGTCCCTGTGGGTCGCTGATATCAGATGCGGCTGCGGCGTGCCAGGGTGTCGGTCTTTCGTTAAGTTGAGCGACATGAAGAGTCGAGGCCAGGTGGTGAATCCGTTGCGGTCGAAGGTGGCCTGGTGGACGCCGTAGGGGTGGAGGATGAGCTGGGCTTCAATGCGGTCGACGCCGGGTGAGTTTTGGAGCAGTTCGATGACGAATTCACTGAGACGATTTTCGATTTCTGCGGCGGTGGTCTCGGAGCCCGGGCCGGGGTGGGCGAAGACGTCGCCGATGACGGCCTTGCTCTCCTCGTAAACGCAGAAGATGTAGCCGGCGACCTGGCCGTGGTCGACGGCGATGTAGCCGGGGAGGATGTGGGAGTCGAGGTATTGAAGGAGCAGGTCGGCGGAGGGTTTGAAGTCCCAGTGGAGGCGCTCGTCCCAGAGGCGGTTTTCGTGTTCGAGGACCGGCCGGAGGTGGGTCGCGGAGTAATGGCGGAGGTCCAGGATTTCCAGCGGGAGGGCGGCGGTCATTGGGGGGGGCCGATGGGCTTGGTTCGAGCCCACTCATGCCGACGGTCGTGCTGTCGCCATGAATGGGGCACCCGCGGAACGGCGGTCGTGGAGAACCCATGTCTCAAGGGCGAGACACGGGGCACCCGGATTTGGGCGGGGGGAAGATAAGTCTGGCCTAGGAGTTCAGGGGCGGGCTGAGACAAGGTAGATGACCAGGTTTTGGGCGGGGTAGGTGAACAGGGGCTGGTAGTTGCGGCCTTTTAGTAGTTGACGCAGGTCATTGGTATAAGACGCACGGACTACGAGGATGTGCCTTTCGTCGGGGATGGTGAGGTGGGTCGCCGGTATGGTCAGTGCCTGGGTCTCGGATCGCGTCTCGGGTTGGGCCGGGGACTGGGCGTCAGTATCAACAGGGGTGTCGGCTGGGTTTTGGCCTCCGTATTGGTCGTCGCCTTCGTAGTTGACTACTTGATGGTTGCGATAGAAGGAGAGGCCGTATTCCATGTCGCGCCGGACTTTGTAGACGGCGAGGGTTTCGCCGGGGGGGAGGATGGATTCCAGTTGCTGGGCCAGGGGGCGGGCGGAGTAGGTTTCGTTGAGCAGGTTGGCGGTGATTTTCGTGCCAGGGATAGGGCCTAGTCCGAAGAAGGGGCCGACGCCGATGACGAAGAGCAGGAGCACTACCATGGGGGCCATTGTGGCGATGCGGAGGCGCTCGACTCCGAAGCGCATCACGGTGAGAATGATGAGCGCCATGGTGGAGAGGCCGACGATGCCGGCGGCGATGAGGGCGCGGGCGGGCGGGAGTCCGACGGGGTATTCGACATGGCGGGGAAACAGGAGGACGAGAGCGGTCATGATGCCGGCGAGTGCGGCGTGGGTCCAGAGGAGCCAAGGGGCGAGGCCGCGGTGCCGGACGCGGCGGAGGTAGTCGCCGGTGAGGATGGTGAGTGGGGGGATGGAGGGGAGGATGTATCCGGGGAGTTTCGATTTAGAGAAGGAGAAAAAGACGATGGGCAGGAGCGCCCAGATGACGAGGAATTCGGGAAAGGCATCGCCGGCGCGGCCGTGGCCGATGTAGCGATGGCGGGCGCGGCGAACGCTCCATTCGGCGATCGAGTCACGGACTCCGTCGGTGAAGGCGGTAACGGCGAGTGCAGCCCAGGGCATGAGCGCGAGCAGGGTCACGGGTATGTAGAACCAGAAGGGCTGCTTGTGCTGATAGAGGTTGGTGGCGAAGCGTTTCAAGTTGTGTTCGAGGAAGAAGACGCGTAGAAACTCTGGGTTGCGGTGCTGCACGGCGATGAACCATGGGAGGACCATGGCGAGATAGAGGACGATGCCGGGGACCCAGACGGAGCGGCGGAGTAGTGACCATTCGCGGCGCAGGGCGACGAAGATGAAGATGATGACTATGGCCATGAATGGCGCGACGGGGCCCTTGGCGAGGGTGGCCGCGCCGACGAAGAAGTAGAGGTCGAAAAGCCAGAATTTGCTGCCGGTTTCATACCATGCGTACCAGCCGAGCATGCCGATGCAGAAGGGTGCAGCGAGCTGCATGTCGGTGGAGGCGCCGCGGGCGAAGCCGATGATGCCGACGCAGGTGACGGTGATCAGGGCGGCGTCGAGCTGGCCTCCGGGGCGGAAGCGGCGGATGTGGAGGTATATGAGGGTTATGAGTACGAAGGCGAAGCTGGCGGAAGGCAGGCGGGCGGACCAGTCGTGTACGCCGAATTCGCGGAAGGAGAACATGGCGCGCCAGTAGTAGAGGGCGGGCTTTTCGAGCCAGGGCTGGCCGTAGAGGATGGGGGTTATGAAGTCGTTTCGCGCGAGCATTTCGCGGGCGACCTGGGCGTAGCGCGGTTCGTCGGCTCCGACGAGGCCCAGGGTTGCGCCGCCGAAGACGGGGACTAATCCGTAAAAGATGAAGAAGGCGGCCGCAGCGAAGAGGGTGGCTGCCTCAAGGGTGCGGTTGAGTGCGGGAAAGCGGGTGAAGATGTTTGTTTCCCGTTGTCGAAGGTTCCGGAGAGTTAGAGGGATTGCCACTTATAGTTTTCTCTGTGGTTGCTGGGCCCTATCGGCTAGTGACGGTACTGAGGCTATCAGATTTTTTGCTTGTTTCGGGGAAGGGCTTTGTGTGCGGGCGCTTATCGGGGGGAAGAGCGTCGCCCCCCGTGAATCAGGTCCCACCGTCCCGAAGCGCTCCGCACCGCATTCACTGTGTGTTCATGGCTGGTTTACTGTCCCTTCACTGAACGTCGTTACTCTCTCGTTAAAGCAGCAAACCAGACCTGCCTCATGAGTCATGGGGAGGCGACCGTCTGCGGACTTGCGGCACTCCAGGTGACCTCGGACTAGCGTCGCGCGAAGCTCCGGGCCCCGGCCTTCCAACCTGACGTGATCCTGTGAAGGTCTGCGGGCACGGTGCTGAAACTTTAGAGAGGTGAACTGATGCATAGAGGCCAGATACTTACAAGAGCAATGATTATCACCGTCCTGGCGGGTGGTGTGGGGTTTGCTCGGCAGACATCCGCTCAAACTGCTGCCAATGACGCGCAGCAAAGTGTGGCGTCCTCGAACAGTCCTGGGGCGGGGCAGGACCAAGACCCGTCCAAGCAGACGAAGCCCGATAAGGTGACGGAGACGGTGATCGTAACGGCTCCCGGTGAGATCAGGTCAGAACAGTCGGTGGACAGCACGATGATGCTAGAGTCGGCGGCGGGTACGAGCCCGATCAAGATTATTTCGGAGTTGCCGAGCGTCAGCGTGAACACAGCCGACCCTTATGGAAGTTATGAGTGGGCGACGCGCATTTCGGTGCGCGGGTTTAACCAGAACCAGCTTGGATTTACGCTCGACGACGTTCCGCTGGGCGACATGTCTTATGGCAACTACAACGGCTTGCATATCAGCCGCGCGATCATGGACGAGAACATCGGTCGCATCGTGTTGTCGCAGGGGACAGGCGCTCTTGAGACTGCCAGCACTAGCAATCTTGGCGGCACGGTGCAGTTTTATTCCGTGGATCCTTCCGATACGCGGGGAGTCAGCTTTGCACAATCGGTGGGAAGCTTCAATGCCTTCCGGTCGGTGGGGCGGTTTGACAGCGGAGTTATCGGCGGTCACACGAAGTTTTATTTAGCCGGAGTGTATCAAGGTACAGATAAGTGGCGCGGCGCGGGGGATATCGGCCAGAACTACTATCAGATTAATGGCAAGGCTGTTCATTACTTTGGTAGTACCGGGGTGCTTACGGGATTTCTTAACTACTCTGACAGGCGCGAAGTAGACTACCAGGACGATAACAAGGTATGGGTACAGAAGCTTGGTTATAGCTGGGACAACTTCGGTAACTGGGCGCAGGCGGTGCAGGCTGGATTTGCCTGCAACGGTGTAGGCAGCTACCCCGCGCCGGTCGATCAACTTAATGCCAACGAAGACCCCTGCGATGCGGGTTACTACGGCGGCTCTGGTCTGCGCAAGGACCTGATCGGCGGAGTGACTTACCGCGCGGTACTAAGTCCGCAACTTACTTTGAAGGTCACGGGCTATGGTCATCATGATGCGGGACGTGGGCTGTGGTTCAACCCCTATGCGCCGTCTCCGGGGGGCTCTCCAATCTCGCTGCGTACGTCTGAGTATGGTATTGGGCGGGGCGGGTTCCTGGCGTCCCTGGCTTATGAGACGACGCGTAACAAGGTCGAGGGCGGAGTGTGGGTTGAGCGAGATAACTGGGACCTGGCGCGGCGGTTCTATGCAACTTCCATAGCCAGTCCGCTGCACTCGCTGACTGACTTTCCGAAGAACCCATTTGCAACGCAATGGGCCTATAACTTTGGGACTACTGTTTATCAGATCCACCTGCAGGACTCCTACAAGGTAAGCAATGCGGTTACCGTTTCAGCCGGGTTTAAGACGGTCGAGTCGAATACTGACGGTGAGCTGACTGCCGCATTCAAGGCGAGCCCGCTTTATCCACCGGGCAAGTATGCCCAGGGTAGTCTTGAGTCGGGCAAGCCTTTCCTGCCGCAGTTTGGCGCCAGCTGGAAGATTAATCCGACAAGCGAGATGTTCGGTGATGTAGCTTACAACGTGCGTTCTTATGTGCCTGGCGGTTATGGCTTCGGTAATTCGCCCTGGGGCACGACCCAGGCTGGTTTTGACCTGTTGAAGACTACGCTCAAGCCGGAGACGGCGTGGAGCGAAGAGGGTGGATACAGGCTCAACGCCCGGCGTGCGTCGTTGCAGGCGAGTTACTTCCATGTGAACTATAACGATCGTCTGCTGGCTGTAGCGCGCGGGACTGGTATTCAGGGCCTGGCTTCAGTCTTGTCGAATGTGGGTGGCGTTACTACCAACGGCGCGGATGTGGCAGTGACTTTCCAGCTTGGTAATGGGGTGTCGCTCTATAACGGCGGAACTCTGAGCCGGTCACTATATAACGACAACGTGCTTGCTCCAGATGGCAGCGTGCTTTATGCGACGTCAGGAAAGGTCGACCTTGATTCACCGGAAGGCTTATACAAGACAGAGCTAGCCTGG
>DASWUZ010000031.1:0-30938 GCA_036401395.1 Acidisarcina sp. | reverse complement strand
AAAATCTTTGACTCTTTCACACTGCACGCTCCGTCTCTAAATATTCGGTGACTTAGCTCGTCCCTTCACCGTGCACCCAGCTTCCTATCTTTGCCATTCGGTGTTGTCATGGGACTGTTTGAACAATGTCTCCTTCTTGTCCCTGCATCGCCGAGAGATGCCGATAGCAGTCTCATGAGCTCCGCAAGAAGCGGGTGAGCCAATAGCCATTTCATTGCGTAGGATTGAAGGAGCATGACGACAAGGCCGGTGTGGGCTGAAATTTCAAAGCGCAATTTGATCGCCAATTACCGTGCCTTGTGTGCGCTGGCAACCCCGAATGCCGACCTGCTCGCAGTCGTCAAGGCCAACGCCTATGGCCACGGAGTCCTCGACTGTGGAACGCAACTCGTAGAAGCGGGTGCAGAATGGCTCGGCGTGACCTGCGTCGAAGAGGCCGTAGAAATCCGCGCGGCCTGTCCGCAGGCTCGCATCCTGGTCATGTCGGGCGTGTGGCGGGGCGAGGCAGACGCGGTGTTGAAGCATACCCTGACCCCTGTGATCTGGGAGCAATTTCACCTTGACCTGTTGGAAGCAGCCGCACTCCGAGTGGGGCTCGGTCCACAATCAGTGCCAGTCTTTCTAGAGATAGATACCGGGATGTCGCGGCAGGGCGTGCGCGTCACTCTGCCTCACAGTGCCGGTGACGGAAACGCGGAGCTGAGCAAGATTCTGGGCCGCTTTCACACTGGCTCGCCATTGCGCCTTGAAGGCATCATGACCCACTTCAGCGCCCCCGAGGTGCTGGATGACAGCGCGACCGACTCGCAAATCGAAGCCTTCAAGGAAGCGCTGCTCGTGACTCGCTCTCTGGGCCTTACGCCGCGCTGGGTGAGCGCGGGAAACTCCGCAACCCTGATCGCCGGCAAAGATCTCCCCATACTCAAAGCGGTTGCCGACTCTATCGGATCGCGCTTACTTCTTCGGCCCGGTCTCGCGCTCTATGGCTATCCTCCACGATTCACCGGCGATGTCGCCGAAATCAGCGGCTATCAACCCGTACTCGCGTGGAAATCCCGTGTCACCTCCTTGAGGACCATCAAGCCAGGCGAAACCGCCGGTTACAACTCCACCTTCCGCGCTCACCGTCCCACCCGTCTCGCATTATTACCGTGCGGGTATGCGGACGGCGTCAGTCGTCTGCTCTCCAACCGAGGCAGTGTCCTGATTCGCGGCCAACGCGCCCCCATCGCCGGACGTGTCTCAATGGACCAGACCATCATCGATGTAACCGACGTTACCGGCATAGAGATCGGCGATGAAGTCGTCCTGATCGGGACCCAGGGCGACCATTCCATCACCGCATACGACATTGCCGACCAAATGGGCACGATCCCCTACGAAGTCTTATGCAGTATCAGCCACCGCGTGCTGCGCATTCTCGTAGATTGAAATCACAGGTAGTCATTCCGTGCGGCGCGAGACCCACTCGCCCGCACCGCCGCTGATAAACTTCGAAGATGGGCCTTTACGCCAAGTGGATGTATGCATGGGAGACGGCCCTCACGATGCGCGACAGCAATCGCGTCGTGCGTCCGGTGGAGTGGGGCTTCGACTGGCTCGCCGACTTCATCGCCGAGCGCGGCCTGCAGTCGCAGATCTTTGGCGCGGGTCGTCACGCACCTCCCGTCGGCGCTGTGGCCGACCCCCGGGCTGATCCGATCGGCTATGACTTCGCCGACCGCGCCATGCGCGCCCTGAACGCGGAAATTATCCGCCACAGCGATCACTTCTTCGGCTACAAAACCCCCACAGATTTTCGTCTCGAGTCCCGTCCCCCTCGGCTCTTTCCCACCAACGTAAGGCCCGAAACTCTGGCCAAAGATGCCCGCCTCCGGCAAGACGCTGAGCAAGGCAAGCTAGCACCTGCGGAGTTCCTGCGCTTCACATCCCCAGTCCGCAGCC
Source organism: Acidisarcina sp. (assembly GCA_036401395.1). Classification (GTDB taxonomy): domain Bacteria; phylum Acidobacteriota; class Terriglobia; order Terriglobales; family Acidobacteriaceae; genus DASWUZ01. The sequence continues at coordinate 28,994 of DASWUZ010000031.1, read as the reverse complement.
CCTACCCCGAAAACGACCTAGTCAACGCGCGATGGTATCCCACACACTCCGAAAAGATGGCCGGCAAGCCCAAGCAGGCCATGATCGTCATGCCCCAGTGGAACGCCGACGCCTTCAGCCACAACGCTCTCTGCTCGCTTTTCAATCGCTTCGGCATATCGGCGCTGCGCCTGAGCAAGCCTTACCATGACATTCGTCGCCCGCCAGAGTTGGAGCGCTCCGACTACGCTGTCAGCTCAAACATCGGCCGCACCATGGCCGCCTGCCGCCAGGCCGTCGTCGATATCCGGTCCTGCATCGACTGGCTCGAGCATCAGGGCTATGAACAGTTCGGCGTGCTCGCGACCAGCCTCGGTTCCTGCTACGCGTTCATGGCTGCGGCCCACGATCCTCGCCTGCGAGTTGGTGTCTTTAATCACGCCGCGCCCTGCTTCGGCGACGTCGTGTGGACCGGCCAGAGTACCCGCCATATTCGCGCTGCCTTCGAGGCGGTGATGACCCAGGACCATCTCCGCGAGCTATGGAGCTCCATCAGCCCGCTCTATTACATGCAGCGCTTCGCAAGCACGCCCAAGCGAATCCTCATGATCCACGCAAAGTACGACCTCACTTTCCTCCCACAGTTCTCGGAAGAAGTGCTGCGGAATTTTTCCGAGCACGGCATCGACTACGTTTCCAAGGTGCTTCCCTGTGGCCACTACACCACCGGCGAGACCCCGTACAAATTTCTCGACGGCTGGTGGATGGGGTCCTTCGTCCACTCCACTTTCAAGGCTCTGGCGCGCGAGCGAAAAGATGGTCTTGGGTCCGCCTTGGCCGAGAATGAGGAGTTCGCTACGGCAGGGGATCCTCCACGGTAAAAGTCCTGACGGACCGCAACGGTGGAACCGGCTAAGACAGCGGCTTCTGGGCGCCTTTTTAAGTGTTGCTTCAAATCTATGATTCTTAAACCACTTAAACGGCCTATAGTATTTTGCCTTGACACCCCAGTCAGCCAAACATACTATTTCGCCAGAATGTTCTGATGGCTTGCCTCCGTTGGAACTGTTCTCCCTGGAGAAAAGGCCGCCCCGTTGCCGGGCGGCCTTTCTCATTCCCGACCCTGCCGCCAACACCTCATCACGACCCGCCACTGCGTCATCCTGGAGCGCAGCGAAGGACCTGCGGTTACACCAACACCGTCATCACGACCCGGCACCCCGTCATCCTGGAGCGTAGCGAAGGACCTCGCCCATGTTTACCGCGAATTCCCCCAACGGTACAATCACAAAGGCAGGCCGACGTAGCTCAGTTGGTAGAGCAGCCGATTCGTAATCGGCAGGTCAGCGGTTCAAGTCCGCTCGTCGGCTCCATTCGCCTCTCCCTAAATGGTTCCCTGTATTTCTCCTTCTTAAATGGCTTCCCCATCTCGGGTTACACTTCTGCGAGAGCCCAAAGCTCCTGGAGAGAGGAAGAGAGCCCGCCATGACCAGTCCATCTACACCCCCTTCCCATGCGCCGACCGTCCCCGGAACGCCTCCGTCCCTTTACGAATGGCTGGGTGGAGAGGCGGTCCTGGCCAGGCTGTCGGAGCGCTTCTACGACAAGGTATTACAGGACGAACTGCTGCGTCCTCTGTTTGAGCACATGGCCGCGGAACATCCCGGCCACGTGGCAATGTTCCTCGGCGAGGTCCTTGGTGGTCCTCGAAAATACACCGATGAGCGCGGCGGCCACAGCACTATGATCCGGCATCATCTCGGCAAGTCGATCACCGAGCAGCAGCGCCAACGCTGGGTGCAGTTGTTGCTGGGTACGGCCGATGATCTGGGTCTCCCTTCCGACCCCGAGTTCCGATCGGCGTTTGTTGCATACCTCGAGTGGGGTTCGCGGCTGGCGGTAATCAACTCCGCGCTGCCTGCGGATGCGGACGTAGACGCCGGCGCACCCATGCCCGCATGGGGTTGGGGCGTTCCCGGCGGCCCTTACATTCCCGAGACAAAGCCCTGACTTCGTCTGGCCCCTCGTCGGACCGCCGGCCTGCCTTCTCCTCCGCGAAAAAAAATCTAGCCGGATTTGGCGTAGTGAAGCACCTCAACTTGCTACTCTGTAACTAAGGGTTAGGGACCGGAACTCTCAGCCACCAAAAGGGAGCCGCGAATATGCGGCTCCCTTTGTCTTTACTACGAGACAATTCTCTCAATCATGCCGAAAGCATTTTGCGCGTGCCAAGCCTGCCGGCCGCGGCTATGATGCCGAGGTAATCAGACGTCTATCGGGATATCCATGAAATCCAGCCACTCCTCAACTCGCGCTCGTGTCAGCATTCTTTTCGTCACCGGCGTTATTGCACTGACCGGCTGCGGCGGCGGCTCGGGCACCCCCACCCCTACCCCCCCACCCCCGACCGCAATCAGCGTCACCGTCACCCCGAACCCCGCAGCCCTCACTACCGGAGCGACGCAGCAGTTCACCGCCACCATAGTTGGGAGCGCCCCCAACGGCGTCACCTGGGCCGTCAACGGGATGCCCGGAGGCACCGGCCCAACCGGCACCATCAGCGCCACAGGCCTCTATGTAACTCCGTTCCCGGTGCCGCCATCGATCTCCGGGCCCGCGATTACCGTGACCGCGACCAGCGTTGACGACCCGACCAAGTCCGGCGCGGCGGCTGTCAACCTCACCGTCCCCGCGACCACTGGGCCCGCGCTCGCCGTTGATGCTGCCGCCGCCCAGCACCCGATCAATCCCCTGATCTATGGCATGAATGCCTACCTTCCTACCGGGAACTTCGCGTTATTGGCCAACGACGTTCACCTCTCTCTCGATCGATGGGGCGGCGACCAGACCACGCGCTATAACTATCTCCTCGACGTCTATAACTCGGCGTCCGATTATTACTACGAGACCTACAACCCCGCGAACGAGGGTGCGCCTGACGTCAGCACCTTCAACCTGCAAGTGGCGCGCGACCTGAGCACCCACACCACCACCCTCGGAACGATGCCCCTGATCGGCTGGACGACCAAGCTGCCGGCCACCAACCCGGTCTGTGGATTCTCGGTCATCAAGTATGGCGCCCAGCAAAAAACCGACCCCTACAATCCTGATTGCGGCAATGGAAACAAGCCCAACGGAAACCAGCTCACGGGTAACGACCCGGCTGACACCAGCTTCCCCATCGATCAGACATTTACCACCGGCTGGATGCAATACCTCGTTACCAAATTTGGCAATGCAGCCAGCGGGGGAGTCGCGATCTACGACCTGGACAACGAGCCTGAATACTGGGGCTTCGTTCATCACGATGTGCATCCCGCTCCGCTTAGTTATGACGAACTGACCACCAAGGGAATCACCTATGCTACGGCCATTAAAACCGTCGATCCGACCGCTCAGGTCAGCGGCCCCATCATCTCCAGTTGGAACGGTTACTTCTATTCGCCTACAGATTGGGTGAGTGGATGGAGTACGGGGCCTAATTACGTCTATAACGGAAATCCGGTAGATCGCATTGCGCACGGAGATGTACCGCTGATGGATTACTACCTGCAACACTTCAAGGCTGCCGAAGTAAGTGGCGGCGTGAGACTGCTGGATTTCGTAGATATTCACGCCTACTATGCGGCTGCGGGCGCGAACTTCAGTCCAGCCGGAGCAACCGACTTACAAGCTGCAAGACTAAATTCAACCCGCGCCTTCTGGGACCCAACATATACCGACCCCGCTTACACTGACCCGAATAATAGGACCAACACTGCGCCGCCCGTACCTCCGATGCTGATTCCCAGGCTGAGGGCATGGGTGGCTAACGACTACCCAGGCACGAAACTGGCCATCGACGAATACAACTGGGGAGCACAGGACCACGTTAATGGCGCGGTCGCACAGGCTGATATTCTCGGCATCTTTGGCCGCGAAGGGCTTGATCTCGGCGCGCTGTGGGGTGCTCCTGATCCTGCAACCCAGCAGCCCTCGGTGAATGCATTCAAGGTCTTTCGCAATTATGACAATGCCGGAAGCCAGTTTGGCGACACCAGCGTTTCAGCGACGAGCGCAGATCAAAGTAAGCTGGCCATCTATGCTGCGACAAGAGCTTCTGACCACACGCTGACCGTGGTTATGGTGAACAAGAGCTTCAACGATTTGAGTAGTACTATTTCGTTGAACAATGTGGTTCCGACAGGCCCGGCCAAAGTCTATTTATACAGTAATGCCAACCTACTCTCGATTGTCTCTCAGCCGGACCTAACTGTCAGTGGAGGAGGCATAACTGCTACCTTCCCTGCCCAGTCTATTACTGTATTCGCGATACCTATGTAGGAATGAAGGCTTATCGTTACTAACAAAATCAAAAAGCTAAGTTTTAAGTGAGTCGCGAATCGCGAGTAAATTTATTGTGGCGGCTCCTGCTGCTTCAGCTGGTCCTGCATTTGTTGGAGCCGTTGAAGGTTCTGTTCTACTCGCTGGTGAAGGTCTTCCGGCGGTGGAGGTGGCACGTGCAGCACGCCACCTGGTCCAGGCTGCTCTTCATCGGGTATGTCCGCCTCCGCTTCAGGAGCATTGGCCGCAGGACTTGAAGGCGGCGCCGGACCAGTGGCGTCGTTCGATATGCTGAGCACTAACCTGCGTGGCGCGCCCTGTGCGGTCAGGCCAACCATTAGGAAGTTATACCCCAGGCCCGCCAGCAGATCGGTAAGGACGTCTCGCGGGCTGCGTGGGCCGTATACGCCGTAGACACGGGCGCTCTTGACCGGGCCATCAATCGTGGTGCCGCCTATAGCTGTGAGGTCGTGCAGTATCTGGCTGAGCTCAGAGTTGTCAGCCGCGATCATCAAGACGCCACCACTCAGAGTTACAGTGGCGGCTCTGGAAGGTGGTTCGGTGATTGTGGCCGGACTCCGCACTTCTTTTCCTGCCAGTTCAGCCGAAGAGGAACTGGACGATCTAATTTCTCCGTCGCTTTTCGCGTCGTAGCTGCCTCTGTGCGCCGTCTTGGACTCGTGTTTCCTCATCCTGGCGGACCCACTTGAGGGCGCACAGTATGAAGCGGCAGGGCAGAGTGCGACAAACACAATACCGCAGTAGAGGATTTGCCCCCATTTAACGGCGATTTGTTCAAACGCCGACGATCTATTCACGTGTATATCTGCCACGTGGCTATTGGACATTGGATGGCATCGCCAGCCTCTTTCTACCACACTGCCGCCAATCAATAATGCGCCTGAAGGCGGTATGGCTGCTCCCGCGGTGTTCCGGCGATTCATCATCGCCTGCAGCGCCGCAGTGCAAGCAAGGGGATATATTTCCTGCGCCCGGATTCGGCGAGCACCGCTGGGCGGCGTTGCGCTCGTCGCGAGCAACAGTATTGAGGCCTAACAAAATGCACCATCGGTACCCGGCCCAACGCAAGGAACACTTAAAACCGTAACCGCTTGCGCCGATAGGGGAAGGACAGCGTCTCCGTTCTCCAAAATGAACAGGCTGAAAATGCGCGACAGCTGCCGGCAGTTTTGGCAGCAGTCCTCGAAATGAGCTACTCAAGTCCACTCCGGTAACTCTGCTGCCGGGTACGCCGCCAGCGTGTCTTCAGCAGCGGCTAAGTAGTTGAAGGGAAAATCATGAACAGGCTCTCACCGCTTTATCTGACAATAGTGCTGCTAAGCGTAACCGTACCCGGCTTCGCCAACGTGATTGTAACTAGCCCCCAGAGCGGGCAAACGGTTGGTCCGAAGCCGCAGTTTGCGGCGACGGCCACTACGACCGCCTGTCCCAATGGCGTGGCTTCGATGGGCATCTACATCGATGACAACCTCAACTACGTGGTGAACGGAACGACCCTGAATACCGCTTTGAAGCTTGTCCCTGGAAAGCACATCGCGACAGTGCAGGCGTGGGACTTTTGCGGCGGCGCAACTTCGACGGTTGTTCCAATTACCGTAACCAGCCAGGCCGGAGTGTGGGTGAGCTCCCCTAAAATTCACAGCACGGTAGCGCCGGCTGCCAACTTCGTGGCCACGGCAACTACCACGTGTGCAGCAGGTGTAGCAGCCATGGGCGTTTACGTGAACCATCAACTGCAATCCGTCGCTAACGGAGCTTCTCTAAATACTCAGATCAACCTTACGCCAGGGATTCAACAGGCTGTGGTGCAGGAGTGGGACAGATGCGGCGGCAGCTCATCGACTCCTATAGATGTAACGGTAAAAGGCAGCAGCAGCACGTTCAATAGCCTACAAATGAGTGGCGGCTGGAGGAGTTCCGGTCAGATGGCGCCTTACTACACCGATTGCGACCTTGCGTGTGTTGGAGTCACACTGTCAATGGTCCAGGGAGTAAAGACGCCATCGATAAGCGGGCAAAGCGCGCAGTTTAATCTTGGCGGCACGACGCCATATTCGGATGCTCTTTTTTATAATCAGCTTATCGGTGACTTTAGTACCCAGAATTTGCCTGACTACAATCGCACGCTTGTTCCAGCTTTGCACAATTTCACTTACGACGGGTATTTCTATGTGACTGATGCTCCACACACGCAGGCGATGGAGTTCGACGTTAACTGGTTTATGAATACGGTCGGCATGACCTGGGGCACAGAGTGTCGTATCGCCGGCGGCAATGAGTGGGACATTTGGGACAATGTTAACGCGAAATGGATGCCCACGGGTGTTGCCTGCAATCCACTCCAGAACGCGTGGAATCACGTCACAGTGAATGCACAGCGAGGCGCCAACAACACGCTGATATACCAGTCGATCACCCTCAACGGCGTCACTTTCATCCTCAACAAGAGCTATCCTGCGTTCGTCGTACCGCAGAGCTGGTATGGAATTACTGTTAATTTCCAGATGGATGGGGATTCCAAGCAAACGGCTATTACGAGCTATCTCGACAAATTTAGCTTTACCTATTGGTAGAGCAAAGCACTCTCCGTTGGCGCTTAGCAAACTACTAAGTATGTGCTTGTTATTCTTACCGTCTGATGTCCATATCGCTAGGTTTGATTCAGTGACTTGGCAAGGGCGATCTGCTATGTGCCGCTGCGCGCTCATAATTACGGCGTCTTTGGTGCCTGCGTCCCATTACCAAAGTGCACAGTTTCGACACGAAACCAGCACTAAGTAACAACTTTATCCTTCGAGTATTCCCTGCCTTGCGTTATGCTCCCCTAAATAAGTCCCATCTCTGCCTATCCGCAGAGGGAGTACGCTTGGGTCTCGCCGACGTCATCAAGTACGTCAAGGCGCGACTAGCCCGGGCTAACTAACTCTCTGGTTAAACACTGTTCTTCCAAAACTGTGGAGTCCTTTCTACCCCTGGCTCTTATTCCAGGGAAGAGAGGCTGACGCAGGGCCCTGCTCGACGTGTAAGTAACGAAGCGACTAAACATTGGCAAGACCTATATGCAGTGATGCGACGACCACCCTTAGGAGGGAACCCTTGAAAAAGCTTATTGTACTGTTGACCCTTGTCCTGGGAAGTGTATGGCCTGTGTGCGCAAACGTTCTAGTAACTGCACCATCAAATGGAGCCACGCTCAGTCCTGCGGTCCTGTTTGCGGCGACTGCCACTGCAACCAGCTGCTCCAGAGGCGTAGCCTCCATGGGCATATATGTAGATAGCACCTTAGCTTATGTTGTGAATGGGTCGAGTCTAACAACCACCCTTCAACTTGCGACAGGAGCGCATTCTACCGTACTCCAGGAGTGGGATTACTGCGGCGGCGCCACTTCAACTCTGGTGCCTATAGCAGTGACAACTCAGACCGGCGTATGGATTGTTTCCCCTCAGGCGAACACGACGGTAGGGACGCTGGCGAGCTTTGTTGCCACCGCCACTACCGCTTGCACTACTGGCGTGTCATCCATAGGTGTCTATGTCAATCATCAGCTGCAAACCGTAGTGAACGGTGCATCGCTTAATGTTCAACTAAGTCTTCCGCCCGGGGCGCAACAACCCGTCATACAAGAGTGGGACAACTGCGGAGGGACTACATCAATCCCCGTGAATGTCACGGTGACAGGGACAACGCTCCAAAATCTGCAAATGAGTCCGGGCTGGAAGAGTTCCGGTCAGATGGCCCCCTATTACACGGATTGCAACGCTGCGTGTACTGGTGTCACGCTTTCGATGACGCAAGGACTGGCGACGCCTTCGCTGAGCGGTCAAAGCTCGCAATTCAATCTGGGTGGTACTACACCTTATTCCGACGCTCTCTTCTACAACCAGCTCATCGGCGCATTTTCGACACAGGGCTTGCCGGACTATAACCACACGTTGGTGCCGGCAGTACATAACTTTATCTATGACGCCTACTTTTTTGTGGGCGACCCCGCTCATACCCAGGCGATGGAGTTCGACGTTAACTGGTTCATGAACGGCGTGGGCATGACCTGGGGAACGGAGTGCCGCATCGCGGGCGGTTATGAATGGGACACCTGGGACAACGTAAACGCCAAGTGGGTGGCAACGGGCATACCGTGCAATCCGCTGGTGAATGCGTGGAACCATGTGACTGTAAATGCGCAGCGAACTGGGAATAACAAACTGCTCTACCAATCGATCGTGCTTAACGGAGTTACTTATAACGTCAATAAGACGGCGCCCGCTTTTTCAGTCCCGCAGAACTGGTATGGGATTACTGCCAATTACCAGATGGATGGAGACTATAAGCAAACATCGATTACCAGCTACCTGGACAACTTCACCTTCACCTACTGGTAGGGCGTACTGTCGCATGTGAGCAAACCTGGCACTTCGCGTTTGAGTGGGGTCGGCAGCATAAGCCGAGCCCACCTTTTTGCTGCCCGGCAGGATCTAGACGCCGACTCACGTCTAATGCGGTGTAGGCGACAAATGAGCGATCGTGTAATAAGAGGCGATCGCCGGCGTAATTCTTACCCACGACGCGCATAAATTACGCTGATTACTAAAGTTTGAAAAATATTAAAAAAAATCATGCCTCCGAAGCAACAAAAACGCTCGGATTTGTAATGCCTGTGTTGTATTCTCCTTTCAACAAACGCTTTATTTTGATGGCTAGTCGTGCGCCGAGACCCTGGGGAGAGGGATTGCGTGCACATGGCCCAGCAGACAGCAAGGTCTGGATCCTGAGCTGATTACAAACGCTCGATCCCCCCAAGCGAAAACATGGCAGCATTTGCAGCTTCTTAGGCCAGCGTTATTTCGCTGTCCCCGGAAGTGCAGGGAAGCGACTGCCCAACGACAGCAACCGACAATTAGCTCTTTTTGAAGAGACAGCTAAGACTCACCAATTTTCAGGAGGCAGTACTTGAAAAACTTAGCGATACTCTGGATCCTTCCGTTGGCACTTGTCTCCCCGATTCGCGCCACCGTTCTGGTCTCCAGCCCCGCCAATGGGTCCACCGTGAATGGAAGCGTGCCATTCGTCGCCACCTCCACTGCGTCGACCTGCTCAAAAGGCGTAGCAGCGATGGGCATTTACATAAACAATAAGTCTGTGTTCGTGGTGAATGGAATCATCCTCAACACGACGCTGCAACTTGCACCGGGCAAGAGTGTTGCGGCCATCCAGGAGTGGGATTTTTGCGGCGGTACGAGCGTGGCCCAGATCAATTTGACGGTAAACGATGTATTAAGCGTTTCTGCAACTTCGCCGGCAAACGGCAGTACGTCCGGTTCCGTAACTCCCTATCTGGCGACGGGCACCACCAATTGCCCGGGCGGAATATCTTCCATGGGAATCTACGTTGATGGCGTATTGATGTACACCTCCCCAGGAGGGAGCTTGAACACTCCATTGGACATGGGTCTGGGGCTTCACCAGACTGTGGTCAAGGCGTGGGATAGCTGCGGGGGGGCTGCCTCTGCCAATATCGATGTGACCGTAATCGGAACGACACTGTCCAATATGCAGGCAGCAGGCGGATGGAACCAATGGGGTGAGCTACCCCCAATCTATGACATCTGCAATGCTCCTTGCCCCGGGGTGAATTGGAAGATGACGCAGCATGTCAGTTCGCCTTCATTAAGCGGCAATGCAACCAGGTTTGATATTGGAGGCACCAAGGGCTACTCGGATGTTTTATGGTCGAATCCGATTATCGGCCAGGGAGCCATCCCGAGCCGGCAGGACGTAAGCCACACCTGGATGCCGACCTTGCATAACTTCATTGTGGACACGGATTTTTACGTGACCAACCTGGCTGTCACACAAGACCTCGAATTCGATGTAAACATGTATTACAACGGCATAGGCATGGAGTGGGGCACTGAGTGCAATCACCTGGCGGACGGGGCCTGGGACATCTGGGACAACGTCAATGTTCAGTGGGTGGCAACAACTATTCCATGCGCGCTGAATAACAAGGCGTGGAACCACGTCACACTACAAGTGCAGCGGCAGCCGAATAATGACCTGCTTTATCAGACCCTCACTGTAAATGGCGTAGTCTACAACATCAATCAGACCATGGCGCCCTTTTCGGTCCCGCCCGGCTGGTATGGCTCAACTGTCAATTATCAGATGGATGGAAATTACTTCCAGAACACTAACACGACTTACCTTGACAACCTGAGTGTCACTTACTGGTAGGCTGCGCGGCGGCCTGTCTCAGAGTGCGCTAGGGAACGGCGCCCTGGTCAGGCCGTCTTTTTATAAGAGGGAAGAAAACGATTCACGCCTCCGATTATTTCCTCTCGGGCCTCGTCCAGGGGGAGTGGCGGTACGACCGTGATGTCCCCGAGCAGAGTGCTTAACTTCAGGTAGGCATTTCGGTTTGCGTGGAGGAAATCCAGAGGATATTCCGGCTTCCTCCCCCATGCCTGTTGAGGATCTGCGTCGAGGAAGAAGCTGATCTCCGGTTTCGGCACTACCTTAACGATTGCTCGCAGATACAGGCGAGTGAAGCTATTTCCGAGATTCAGGTTTGCGAGTTCGTCGTAAATGTAGCGGTCAAAGATCACGACGTCCGACCTCGATCTGAGGGCGCGTCTCGCAATTTTATTGAGCGAGATCGCATCGGCGAAATAGATGCCCAGCCGAAACACAGTCATCAGTGGAGAACGGACGTTCTTGTCGCGCCGGCAGATAGGCTTTTCCGGCGTTCCTACGCCCAAATCTCCCTTGAATATCTTGCTCCCCAGGTTTCTGCGCATGAGTTTCAGCCAGGCAACGTCGTCCCAGAATGTCAGCAACCGCACGGTGAGTCCCTCCGCTTCGAGCTTGGCACGGAGGTGGGAGATCTGAGTGCTCTTGCCCGCACCGTCAATGCCGGAGAAGGTGACGAGCAGAGCTTGCGGATTTTTATGATCGTCTCTCATGGCTTAACCGCAACATAGAAACCGGCTATCAGTGAGGTCGGCTGGGACTTCCTAGAGTCGCAGCGGTGACGACTCCAATTGCTACACCCGCTCCCACCAGCAGTGCGGCTCTTATGGCAAAAGTTCGCCTTCGCCGTTGTGCAGATGGAGCAATAGCGGCACCGGCCGGTCTTGAACCTGACGTGCCTTGCTTAATATATGGAGCAACCGCTACCCCAGCGGGAGTGGTGGTTGCGTTCCCTGAGGGTGGCCCGGTGGTCTGATCCGTCTGGTTCGTGCTGCTCTGCCCAGGAGCAGCCTGCCCGCTATCGTTCGACGTTTGCGGTTGTGGCTGGCTCCCGGCACCTGTGGCAGCCGGCGCCTGTCCCTGTGCAAGCGGAGCAGGTGCGGCCCTGCCCAAGGGTACCAGCAGCAACAGCGAAAGACCAAAGGCAATTTGCCGTGTAGGAGAGAAATTCAGGATTTCCAAGGGTTTCCCCAAAATCTGCTCTTGCCGGAGCCTTCCTCGCGAGTCGGCGTATGGTGTGACTGTGTCTCCCGGATAACAATCGGGAGCTTTGGTTTCTCAGATGCGAATGGGGCCAGACTCGCCGCACGCTGATGAAAACTATGGATCGCACTCTCGACGGTCGCATATACCTCAAAAAGGCGGATAACGCCCGCGCTGCGCAGGTCCGCTTCGGCCTCAGGAGTAAGCGAAGCCAACCGGACGTCTCCATTACACTTCATCACCAGCTCCAGCGCGGAAAGCAGCAGGCTGATGGTCCCGGCATGCATATCCGTGACCCGGGAACAGTCGAGCACAAGTCTAGGCCGCTCCGACTCGGCATACTTCTGGAGCTCTCGCAAGAAGGCCCGCTCCTTCAGCGGCGTAAGTTCTTCCGGGACTTCATGTACCCTGACCGGGCGCTTTCTAATGGACACAGGTTTTCCTTTCAGGGCCGGCGAGTTGCTGCGTCGATAGTTGGGATGCGCTCATTCTATTGGATTGAGCGTCATCAGTACGGCTCAAAAAAGCCTCTTAAGCTCGGTTTCAGGGCGCCGTACAACGTGTCTTAACAAGTGGCCCCCATATCTCGTCAGATTGCGCAGGTCAGTTTTGTACCAGCAGCACCGGGTCATCCTGGGGGACAACCCACAAATAAAGCGGAGCCGATCAAGCTTTCCCTCCAGTACGGCCGCAACGAACCGATGGTTACCGTCAAGAATGGTCAATGGCTCATTTTCGTTGACACCGATCAGGACCACCGACCCGGAGTTTGAGCCGGACCTCGACAGGCCCAGGCGAATGCCCGCAATTTTAGCAACGAAAGGGTCTTTACTGCGTTCCTGGCGGGCGCGGAAACGTTCCACGACCTGGTTGAGCGCGAAATTACCCCGGGCCAGCTTTCGCCATTGGGCCCGGGGAAAGACCCTGATCTGCTGCAAGTCGACCTCGCTCAACTGTGCCTCGTACCACTCCGTCTCCACGGGGATCTCCTTCCAAAGGGAGCGATGACGCAGAAAGAGCAGAGCGCGCCGTTTCGCGGCCTCCAGTTTGTTTCCGAAGTCAGGTGAGAAGACGAGGGTACGCAACGACTGCTGATATTTCCGGTAGGCGAGGTTATCAAAGTCGCTCTTGAGGAACTCTGAAATAACCTCATCCTCAGAGATGCGGCGCACCAGGCGGATGGAGCGTTGACCCGCGCTCGCGATCGTCCGTGCATTCCGGAGCGCCTCCAGCAGGAATGGCACTCCAACGAGTAGCAGCAGCAGCACCATGAGCACCAATTGCACCAGGATCACCTGTCGCAGCGAGGAATGGAACCGGCAAATTCCGCCGATCACCACGAGGCTCATCGTCAACTGCAGCCAGCTATTGTTCGCGATCTTATAGGACATCTCGTAGGTAATGATCACGACGCTGAGGCAGTAGGTGACTGTGGTGATGGCGTAAAGCGCCAGCAGGTATGGGAATCCGTAGGGGCCGGCAAGTGCGAAGCTGGAACCAAATAGCCGAGTCCAGATCCAGGGTGGTGTTACTCGCAGACAGACTGCCAGCAGGGAACCCACGGCCAACACCATGAGGAGCGAAGTTCCTATCAGGGAGAGGTTCTTCCGCTCTTCATGCCCCGTGCCTGCGACCACCGGGAACATGCTGTTCACGATCGCTGATGAAAAAGCGAAGGTGACTCGTCCGACCATGGCGACGGCAGCGTAGAGGCCCGCTGTTCCGGACGCGAAAAAATGTTTGACCAGCACGATGTCGCAGTTATTGATCAGAACCTGGCCGGAGAAAAAGACTACCGCCTGCGAGACTTCCCGGAATCCATCCCGGAATGGAAGATGACTCGAAGTCCTGGGCACAAGCCTCGGGGCAATCGCAAAATACGCCACCGCGATCGCTGCAGCATTGGCCACAATGACGCCCGTTACTCCATAACCCAAAGCGATCATGATCAGCGATCCGCCGAGCCGTACCGAACCTTCCACGACCAGATTCGTGGCCAGAGTCCGAAACCCGTAGGCGCCCTGAATATACCCTCGTCGAGTGCCGAGAGGGACATAAAAGGCGGCTCCAACCGCGAGCAGCACCACGAGAAGCTTGTTGGGCAGATTCAGGTAAGCGGTTATGCGGTCATCAAAAAGGACCAGAAGCAACGCCACCGCGATTCCACACGCCCACGCGCCGCGATGAAGGTCCCGATAGACGGCGTCTCGCCCCTCACCCGCCCCCTGTTGCGCCACCATCTTGGTCGAGATGATCTGAAATGAGAGCGTTACCGCCGACATCAGCGTCAGCAGAGTGAAGACAGCGGTGGCATGCCCATAGCCCTGAGGACCGAGAAAGCGGGCCACGGCAATGTTGTATGCCAGGTTGATCGCAGTTGCGAGGCTCGATCCAGAGAGCAGCACAATGCTGCCGGAAATAATCCGGGCCTGTAGCTCCCGCGACTTTTCAGTTCGAGCTTGAAACACGTTTTGCGTTCTCGTCACCAGCAAAGGGTAGAGTTCCCATCACCCTGTGGGGCCGCTGCATCGAGAGGAATTTACCAGGCGCCATATGACCAGAGTAACGTGAGGGCCGGGTCGAGAGGGGCCATAACGGTACGCCTATTAACCCTTGAGCACTTTTTTAGGCTTGTAGTAGATAATCCTAATATGTTTGGTAGCCGAGGCATCTTTTTTCTTTCAATTGTTCTGTTATTCTACGGATGCTCAGAGCCCTCTCATTCTGTCCAGCTTAAATACAAGGCAACCGGACAGATGCCTGAAATGCTGGCCCTCTACGAGGCCTGGTTCGGCCCCGCCAAGCACATCTCAGTGGGCTATTCTTCCCACGATCCCGAAAACATCAGGAAACAAATACGCAGGGCGAAGCAGATGGGGATTTCGGGCTTCGTCGTCGACTGGTATGGCGACCGGGAGCCTTTCATCGACCAGAGCTATGCCCTGTTACAGGCCTCTGCAGCCAAAGAGAAATTCAACATTGCCATGATGTATGACGAGACGGCCCAGGAGGCCGGCGCGACCGACGAGGCGATTGCAGACTTCACCACTTTTCATGACACTTATCTGGCGCCGGGCGCTGCCGGCCATCAAGCCTATCTGATGTACGACGGAAGGCCGGTCATCTTCATTTTTCCTCACGGCGGCCATACCGACTGGGACAAGGTACGGGCCGTAGTCAACAAATGGAGCCCTGCGCCCTTCCTCATCCAGGAGAATCTGCCGTCGCAGTACCCTGACGCCTTTGACGGCTTCTATCCGTGGATCAATCCCGGCTCAAAAGGCTGGTCGCCCGACGGCAGTAACTGGGGTGAGCAATACCTGAGCGACTTCTACCAGACAATGGGCCAGAAATACGCTGACAGGTTGATTGTCGGTGGAGTCTGGGCAGGATTCGACGACAGCAAGGCCTCCTGGGGTCTGAATCGTCACATTGCGTCCCGTTGCGGCCAGACCTTCGCCGATACTAAAGACCTTGCGAGGAAGTTCTTTCCCCCGGACCAGGTCATTCCCTTTCTCCTGATTGAGACCTGGAACGACTACGAAGAGGGTTCGGCCATCGAACCGGGCATCCCGGCGTGTCCTCAGAGCCCAGCAGCGAGTCGTTAGAAAAGAATGTCGCCGGTTAAGGCACCGGTCCATCTGCCTGGAGAATCCTGACCTTCCACCGCACTTCCGACGGTGTAAGCACTACAACGTAGCGCTGTCGAATATGCTTGGAAGCCAGCACCTTGTCCTTCACCAGCACCTGTTGATCGTAGTCGACCGTATCGACGAGCTGAATGGACAGCCCTTCCGGCGAGTAAAAGACAATCCGAAATTCATGAGCACTGTCCTCGTAGCGGGTGTGAATGCCTGCCTTTACCTGATCTTCGATAGTGGAGGCGAGCTTGTCCCGCGCAGTTCCGGCAAAATCCTGATCGAGTAATGCTTCCTGGTTCTGGTCGAGGGCGGCTTGTAAAGTCTTCCAGCTATGCAGGTAGTCGCGAATCACCGCCGACTCGGTTTGCTTCTCGAGCGGTCGCGAACCCTGCAGTTGCGGCGGCTCGACCTTTATCGCCGGCTCCGATGCGGCGCATGGGAGCGCGAGCGCCAGGACGCACGCTATCACGGTGGGCGTCCGCCTCATCGTCCACCATCCCATTTGATCTCGTTGCCCGCGACAACCCCGCAAGAGACTGATAGATTCGCCCCTCTGATCGCCGGCATGGCAACGCTGGCCACGCCCTGTTTAAGCGGAACGTCTGCGGTCGATACCGTGCCGTTGTACGTCTCAGTAAACGTCACGATTGTGCCGTCGGGAATAGGGTTGCCACTGCAATCGCGTACTGGAGGCGTCTCCACTTGCAGCTTTCCACCCTCAGGCCGCGCACTGATGCTGATAGAGCAGGGATCGCCGGGTACTTCTTCTATAACGCGGGTGCTGGAGATCTCCCCGACCCGGGCAACGAGCTTAGCCCGGCCTTCCTTGGAAGCGGAATCCATCGCCGTCCACGCAAGTCCATTTCGCGTGGTCAGGGTGCGGCTCTGTGGCGCTCCCGACGAAGCCGTTAGTTCAAGGGAAGCCGGCATCGGGCGCGTGATCAGGTTGCTATAAGCATCGAAGACATAGATTGCGCCGCTGATCCCGTTGTGCAAGCCTACCGGGAGCCGCGACGGCTTCGCCAGAAACCCCAGTGCCTGCGGCTTTTCGGCCGGAGTTACGTCGAACTCACCGGAATCCGTCGCGCCCTCCGACTCAAGGATTGCGACGTAATGCCCCGCGCTATAGAGGTCTCCGGAGTGGAACGAAATCGTCTCCCCCGGTTGCACATCGCGCTTCAGCGCCTGCCCGGGGCCGACAATGTATAAAGTGGCTTTGACGGTTGCGGTGGTAGGAATCGAGAACCCGCTTCCGGCAGTTATATTTTTTGGCAGCTGCATGTTGCTGCTCTGCGCCAGCATTGGAGCCGCCGTAACCATCGCCAGCCAGAGGGCGCGCTTCACAACGAACCACCGGAAGTATATGTTGCTACGACCGTCCTCTGGCTGCTGACCTTTCTGGCGAGGTCCTCAGGTACGGCGATGTGGAAGTCGGTAGGAGTCTGCGGCTGGAGCGCACGGTCGATGTATTGGCCGGCCACCCAGATGACCTGGCCGTTCTTGTCATAGAAGGTGGAGAGCACGTGCGCAACGTTGACGGTGTGGCCACTCTCGTTGGCAACCTGGCCGGTCAGCACTCCGCCCCCCTCGGGATCGTACTTCTGGTTCTGGACCTCGATGATAGGGTCAGCGGAGGCGGACACCAGGACTGAGATGGGCTCCATGCGAATGCTGCTCACCTGCGAGAGATCAACGCCGGGATACTGGATGATGAAAGGTGTAACCTGCTTCGGCAGCAGCGTGTGCAGGATCATGTCGAACGTGCCTTCGCTGTCGACGATGGAGCCATTCTTGGCGATCAATGTAGCGCGCACTGACACGAACGCCGGCATTACATCTTCATTGAGCAGCTCGCCCATCACAACCATGCCGTCGGCGCGGTTCATGGGATGCATATCGACGATGCGGACATGGGGCGGTTCGACGTCCTGTGCACCCCAGTCATCAGGTGAGCCGCGCAGAATTACGTCCCACCTGAGATAGTTCACCGGAACGACCTGCGGTGGGGCGTGCTGTTCCTGCACCAGAGGCCATTGGACCGCCCAGTCGCCGCCGCTCTTCACCACATGCACGTCCCGCGTGTCATCTACGGTCCCCACGACGGAGGACCAGTGCAGCTTCATCGTGAATTCAGCGTCGGTGTCGGACTGGTGAAGCGGCTGCAGGTCAAATCCATCGAGGGTGGCATACGTGCGGAGACTAAGGGCCGTCCCCGTCAGATCACGAATAAAATCCGGCTGCGTGAATTCGCCCTTGTTTGCGAGGCTGGAGTACGCCTTGTCCCACGCGCGCAGACGAATCTGAGTTCCCAGGGCTTCGACTGCCGACTGAGGCCCGGAGGTCGACTGCTGCGAGACGCCGCTGTTCCCCCCGCCGCCGGCGTAGAAAACGGCGCTTGCAATCGGGTGCAGCGTACCGATGGCCACCAGAATCACTGTCAGTGCGGCGATGACAATTGCAATCAGCCCGCCTTTACCGTCGCTCCCGCCCTTATCCATGCCGCCGGCAGGTACTTCATTACCCGGTTCGATCACGAGACCAACTCCCCCGGAACGAGACTGTCTTGCCGCCGGACAACCCGGTCATCGCGAAATCCTCGCTCACGCTTTTCGGGTAAGAAAACAACAAGAATAGCGAGGAGGCTTGAACCAAACGGAAGCGTCCCCCAGAGCAGCCCCATCCAGTGCGGAGGGATCTGGGCCGAGTTCATAGGCGTAGCCGGGGGCACTCCGTCCTTGCTCCAGATGGAGATGGTATGGTCGTCGAGGTCATCCACTTGGCGCCAGCCCCCAAAGTACAGCAGGGGCACATAATACGAGTCGCGCACGACGATCCACTTGAGCCCGTAGCGGTCGGCATGTTCCAGCATGGCGCGCAATGAATCGAGACCCGGCGTGCCAAAGTACTTTGAACTGGTCAGCGCCGCGCCTCCGTATTTTGTGAGTTCCGGTAACATGCGGGACGAGTTTGACTCGCCGTCGACGCTGTTGGCGTCAGTCATTATGGCTAATCGCGAGAGCTTGTTGCCAAACCCCAGCGTGATGTACCGGTACTTATCGTGCCCATCGCGATTGAGCCATTGCGCCACCGAGCCGACTTCGAAGTTGGCCGCATCCGCAGGGCGGATGCTGGACCAGGCAACGGCCAGGGCACAGCTAAACGCCGCGAGCACCGTAAGCGGAATGATGGCGCGCATCCGAAAGCGGTCCACCAGCTCGGCCATGATCAGGCCGAGAATCGGCAGCGCGAGCAGCGTCGCCCAATAGCTGAACCGCTCGAAAGTCAGTACTTCAAACGCCCGACCCAGCAGCACGCGCGCTACCGGGGTCGTACCGCCGAGTCCCACCATGAACGCCAGCCAGAACCCGATCATCAGCGGCCTCAGCCGGACAATCTTTGCACCACGAAGAACGATAAAAGGAATTGCAAGCAGCAGCGCGCCGTATGGGACGATGAAGTAGTTCAGCGCCCACTGCGGGCTCAGTATGTAGTTGGCGCGGCTGGGATGCGGTATCGGCGTCTGGGTGACAGGGTAACGAAAAAGTTCAACCCAGTAGGGAAGAATCACCAGCCCAATCACGATACCTACCAGAATTGCGACGGAGATCGTGCGCATCGCAAGCGCGCCGGCCGAAGTCCGGTCGCCGGCACGACTTTCCTTATTATCGAGCAGCACCAGCGCGATCACTGGAAGGGCGAAGAACATAGACCCAAAGATCAGCGTCGCATGATGCGCAGCGGCTGCGGCCATCAGCAGTACGATGGTTTTGAGGAAGGAACGCCATTTCCCATATCGGAGCCAATCAAATAGGAAAGGCAACGCGTTGAGATAAATAGGCGCCGCGACTGTCGTGCTCAGTTGTCCCGCCGAATATACGAGAAAGCTCTCCGAACCCAGCAGCACACTTGCCAGGGCCGCGAACGAGGCCGCCCGCGGGCTTACCCACAGACGCGAGAAGCGGTATACACCCACCGCCAGCAAAAGAATCGCGGCGAACTGCACCGCCATGTAAGCCATGTTGAGGCCGAGGACCCAGGAGAGTACGGCGACCCACTGCTGCGGCAAAGGGGGGTAAGTGGTCTGAGAAAACCCCGCAAACCATTTCACGTTCCACGGGTCGAACCAGTGGTGAACGTAATGAGAAGCGAAGAAGATGTGAAAGTTGGTGTCGTACGACTTGAGCGGCAGCTGCATCAATAGGAGAGGCAGATGGACAGCGACCGCTACCATGAGAATCAGGCTCATCGGAACCGGGCGTGATGACGTTCCGACGGATGGGGCTTCCGGCAAGGGGACCTCCAGGTAAGACTAACGCGAGGATCTCAAGGTGATGTTCCCTCGATCCATGATCACGCAGACCTGGCAAACAAAGCTCTACGCACTGATGACGAAAGTTAGGGTGCTCTTCCTACCAAAACATCTTAACGTAGGCAGCGCTGTCAATGGACTTTGAATAAAATGGGTAAGTATCCATCACTGGTGACCCTTGACTGTTCGATTTTCGCGATTTGGATTTTTCGCCGCGATTATGCTTCTGCTGCTGCCCTGTTCTGGACTCTCTCAGACCTACCAGGTGGGTGGGGATACGCCCAGTAAACCTGCGGCTAAAGCCTCCCCAACGCAGGCAGCTGAGCCGCAGCTCGGCTGGGGTTCGAACATCCAGAACGCGCGATTGGCGCGCGCCGCGGAACTCGCGCTGCAACGAGGGGACCACGCCATGGCGTTGGACTACGCCCAGCGCGCCGCACAAGCCGCACCCAACGACCCTCAACTCTGGTTCCTGCTGGGTTATGCCACGCGCCTCTCAGGCAGGTACTTCCAGTCTGCCGATGCTTATCAGAGAGGACTGCGGTTGAAACCATCCTCGGTGGATGGAATGTCCGGGCTGGCACAGACCTACAATCAGCTTGGACGGCGCGATGAAGCTGAACGCATTCTTAAACAAGTGGTCGCAGCCGATCCCGCCCGTCGCAACGATCTGCTCGTACTCGGCGATATCTACGTGCATAGTGGAGATTACCCAGCAGCCATCGAGTGGCTGAGCAAAGCCGAACGCCTCGCTCCGGCGCCCCAGTCCGAACTTCTGATCGCCATCTCCTACGAGCACCTCAAGCAGATGGATCAGGCCAACCGCTATCTGGAGATGGCCAAGAGTCGCGCTCCGGGCAATCCCGACGTGGATCGGTCCCTGGCGGCGTTCTATCGCGACACCGGCGATTTTTCAAGGGCTATCGACGAGTTGAAGGCCATTCGGAACCCGAAGCCGGATGTCGTAGCAGAGCTTGCCTACACCTACGGACTGGGCGGAAAGCCAGATGACGCGGCGCGACTCTATATGCAGGCTGCGAATTCCCTGCCGCGCGATCTGGGTCTGCAACTATCTGCCGCCCAGGCGCAGGTGGCGATCGGATCGATCGGGAATGCCGAAACATTTCTACAGCGCGCCGGTCAACTCTCGCCAGACAACTACCGTCTGCACGCCATACGCGGGCAGATTGACCAGATGCAGGACCTCGAAGCCGACGCGGCCCGCGAATACAGTCTTGCAGTGAAAAATGTTCCTGCCTCTCCGCCCGAGGGTCAGCTATATCCCATTGAACTGCATATGAATCTGCAGTCTCTCTACCGCGATCTGGATCAGCCGGAGCTCGCGCAGCAGCAATTGCAGATTGCTCAGACTGAGATTGCTGCCATCGACGAGAGAGGCCCTGGCCGCGCCGCCTTTCTGCGTCTGCGGGCAAGCATTCGTATGAATGCGGGCCAGAATGAGGACGCGCTGGCTGACATGACCGAATCCCTCGCCCTCACTCCTCGTGATCCGAACAGTCTCCAACTGGACGGCGACCTGTTGATGAGGCTGGGGCGTACTGCGGAGGCAATCGCGGTATTCAAAAAGGCGCTTGTGATTGATCCCCACAGCCGCTTCGCCCTTACTTCCCTGGGCTACGCCTCGCGTGCAGCGGGCAACGACAATGAAGCCGAAAAGTATTTCGATCTGCTGGCCCATGACTATCCCAACTCCTACGTGCCCTTCCTTGCGCTGGGCGATCTTTATTCTTCCCGTCGCGACTTCAAGAAGGCGGAAACAGCTTACGCGCGGGCATACACGCTCGCCCCTCAGAACCCCTTGATTGTCGCTGGAGGCATGAGCGCTGCCATTGAATCCCATGATCTTCCTCTGGCTGGCGCCTGGATGCACCGCCTCACCGACAAGATGGCGATGTTCCCGCAGGTGCTCAGGGAGAAAGAGCGCTACTTCACCTTTACCGGCGACAGCCTTCAGTCGGCGCAGATCGGACGCCAGGCGATCAAGCTGTTGCCCCGAGACCGCGAGGTGGTGGTCTATCTTGGATACGATCTGCTCTACCTAAAGCAGTTCGATGAGTTGCGGGCGCTGACTGCAGAGTACAAAAACGTCTTCCCGATGGACGCAGACATACCGTTGCTTGCCGGCCACGTCTACAAGCATGATGGCGATCTCGAACAGGCGGTGCAGTCCTTTGGTGAGGCTATTCAGCGCGACCCCAACATGGTCACTGCATATACCAACCGCGGATTCGTGCTAAACGATCTTCGCCGGCCGCGCCCGGCAGCAGCCGACTTTGAGGAGGCCCTCAAGCGGGAGCCCAGAAACGCAGAGGCACACATGGGCCTGGCGTTTGCTGAGCTCAACCTGCGCCACCTCAAGTCCGCCATTCGGCAGACCCAACTGGCAGAGGAAGTGGCGGGCGACTCGGAGCTGATTCATACCATCCGCGCGACCGCTTATGGACAGCAGGGGCTGCTGACCAAAGCGGCAGGCGAATATCGCGCGGCCTTGAAGTTCGATCCTAAAGACGGCTCGCTTTATCTGGGTTTGGCAAATATATTCTTCGCCCAGCATCGCTTCCAATCAGCATTGTTGCAGTTGTCGAAAGCGCAGGAGCTTCTCCCCGAGGACCCTTCGGTCTACGCTCTAATGGCCCGCGCCAACGCCAACCTGCACGACCGGGAAGAGACGTTGCGCGACGTTCGTCTGGCGGAGCGGTATGCCGATCGTCCCGCAGCCATCGGGCCACTCGCGGTCTCAAGGCCGGACGCGGTCAGCGACATCTATGTATCCACTGGAGAGGCGCTTAGTACGCTGGGCGATCAGGAGGGAGCGATGCAGCGCTTCAGCAAGGCCCTGCTGGTCGACAACAGCGACCGCATGCATGTACGTCTCGCGATCGCGCGGCTTATGGCGCAAGAGGGGCACACGGCCGATGCGGAGCGTCAGATCGCTCTCGCCCAAATGGAAGTGGCTGCAGGTGACACCGTTGCTCCAACCGGAGAACAGTACGTTGAGGCGGCCAGCATCTTCCAGGAGATGCATGAGTTCGAGCTCTCGGAGACTTACCTCGACCGCGCCCGGTCTGCGGGTGCGCCTGAGGCCGCTGTGGGCATCGGCCTGGCAAACAGCTACCTTGCCCTGGGAGAAACGAAGCGGGCCGCTGCTGAACTTGCGGGCGTCAAACAGACTGACGACGTAGAGATGGACTATCAATATCTGCTTGCCCAGGCTGGGGTCTATCAGCAGGAGAACCACGGAACTGAGGCTCTTTCCAGTTTTGCGCAGGCGGCGAGCAATTCCGGCGAAGATCAGACCGCCCAGCAGGCTTTGCTACAGGCTGGCGCCAATGAAGGACTCAGGATCAACCCCAGACTGAGCGTCTTCTCAAACCTCATCGTTCAACCCATATTTGAAGACAGCACCGTATACGTTCTTGACTCTAAGCTGGACAGTCCCAGTGGTCCGGTATCCATCACCAATGTCGCGGCCCTGCCCCCGCCGCGCTCTTCTATCGAGACCATCTGGACCAATGCCTTTCATCTTCACCTGGGCAACCTGCCTGCCAATGGCGGTTTCTTCCAGGTGAGGAATTCCCGGGGCGTGATCTCGGTACCGGCCACATCTGCGATCGTGCACCGCGACACCTTCGATTACACCTTGAATTTCGGCCTCGACCCCACCCTGCGCCTGGGCGCCAACGTCATCACTTTCAGCAGCGGTGTTCAGGGGACCATTCGTCGCGATGCCTTGTCTCCCATCGAGCTTGATCAGGACCTCTTTCGCGGTTTCACCTACGTCTCTACCAGCTCCTTTTTTAACGCGCTCTCGGCGGACGGTTTTGTCACCGCCGAGATGGGCTCCTTCAGCCGAAGCCCCATTTCCGAGCGCGCCTTGGCCGCGGCCATAAATTTCCGCGTGGGTTCCCCATGGGCAAAGGCTGCGCTGCTGACCGGCTGGGGATCGAACGATCAGCGCTTCACCTCCCAGCAGCTTGGAAACAGCGAGGACTATTACACCTCTTCCTACATTGGCCTTACAAGTAGTTTTGGGAAACATCTCAAGGCCGAAGCGATGATGGAGGACCGCCGTGCGTGGCGAATTGTACCGTTTTCGCCGATCCATTCCGCTATATCGCAAGCGATATTTCCTGCCGGCACCATCGATTACTCACCGTCTCCGCAATGGGACGTGCAGGCGACTACGTCTTTTGAAAGCACGCGCGGCTTCCACATCTATGACAACATTCAGAATGGCTTCACATTTTCCTTTGTCCGGCCCCTGGCGCGAAAATTCAATGACACTAATGGAGAGGTCCATCTGCGATATCCTCTCCGCATTTCAGGTGGGATAAGGCAGGAAAGTTTTTTTAATTTCAGCCAGGGTCACAGCCAGCAGTTCCGTCCCTTTTTCAGCATCACAGTTTTCTAAGAGGAGAGTCCAGGAAAGGAGGACTTCATGGGCTTTGGCCATTTTGGGAGCGCGCCCAAATTTAACCGGCAGGGAGTTGCGAGTCCTATGGTAAAGTTCAACCAGTCTGTCTCAGGGCCACCGCGAAACGGTGGTTGACCCATTACCGAAGTTATTGTCTATACCACTACCTGAGTAAGAAAATGTATGGCTGGCTTCATTTGGCAAGTAAAGTGAACTCCACACTCGAATAAACCCTTATAAAGGAAGCTTCTACAGTTCCCTGGGCAGCCTGTATAAAGACAGTGCAATATCGCTACTTCCGCTAGCAGATTAAAAAGTCGCATCCTTATTGTTTCTTGCTGTGCATGTAAGATTTCGCCTTCGTTCTTTAATCAGCTAGACCCATATCGGGTTTTCATAGTAAGTTTGGGCACCTCTTTCTCTTTTTAGGCGACTTCCGTGACTGGGCCGGGTTTCAAAGACCAAATGCACCGTCGAGGATAGAGCATGATTCGAATCTGCCTGGTTGCTGCCTTTCCCCCGAGCATTGGCCCGCTTAATGAGTACTCGTACCACATCGCCCGGGAAATGCAGCGGCACAAGGACGTCGAGCTCACCATTCTGGCCGACGAGCTGGAGGATTATCCGTTCGCCACCGACGCGCAAGGCCATCCAGCCCACAGTCAGGATTCCGCCGACATTCCTGGGTTAAACGTGATTCGTTGCTGGAAGGTTGGCAGCCTGGCTACGCCCGTGCGGCTGCTAAGCGCAATCCGGAAATTGAACCCCGATGTGGTCTGGTTCAACCTGGTTTTCTCCACCTTTGGGAAACCCGACAATCCGCTCGCCGCATTTGTCGGTCTCACCGCCCCGGCGCTTACGCGGGCGGCCGGCTACTACACTCACATCACGCTGCACCACATTACGGAGAACGTGGATTTCGCCAGCGCCGGAGTGCGCCGCGAGAAGTTCTACCGTAAGGGCAGCGATGTGGCGACGTGGTCCCTGCTCAAGGCGCATTCGGTCTCTGTCTTGCTCTCCGATTATCGCCGTACCTTAATGGAGAAGTACGCGGCCCGCAATATTCTGGTGGGCACCCATGGTACGTTCGGGGTCATCCCAACTCCTCCCGACTTCGGAAAGCGCGGCCACCCGGAGCACCGCATCCTGGCCTTCGGTAACTGGGGAACCTACAAACGGCTTGAAAAACTGATGGAGGCATTTCCCTCCGTCCTGGAACGTGTGCCTAACGCCCGGCTGATCGTAGCAGGCGGCAACCACCCCGCTGCGGCCGGATACTGGGAGTCGGTTCGAGAAGCCCAGCCTCCTGGCCTTCCTGTTGAGTTCCTCGGATACATACCGCAAAGGGACGTGCCGGCCCTGTTCCGGTCGAGTTCGGTTCTGGTAATGCCCTACGATTCCTCAACCGGCTCCAGCGGGCCCGCGCACCAGGCCTGCGAATATGGAGTGCCGATCGTCTGCGCCGACATTCCCGATTTCCTCTGCATGGCCTCCGACAACGACATGGCCATCGTCTTCTTCAAGACGGGCGACGCCGCCGACCTTGCCGAAAAGCTGCTGACAGTGCTGGAGTCCCCTGGCCTACAGCGCCAAATGGCTGAACATAACTACCAGGCAGGCGTCCAGATGACTATGGCTGCCGTTGCACGTAACTACCTGAGGTGGTTCGAATTGCATAAATTCAAGCGTACGCTTGTGGGTAAGCGGAAGCTCGTCCAACGCGTCCTTCTCGGCCTGTCCTCGTTCTTTTCGAACATGGCCGAATTTGCGGGGGACTGGAAGATGCGTACGCCTGCGGGGAGCGACCGAAATAGCGTAAGTGCGGGCCCCATGGACTCAGCTGCATCCGGGACGGCGAAGTCTTCCAGCCGGCGGCACCCACGCAGCGCCACCGAGCACGGGCAAGCGGAGTGGTACGAGGCGAAGACGGAAGTTGAGCACGGCGGCTAAAGCTCCACGCTCTTGGTCCTGCAAAAAACCACCTGCGTAAGCAACCTCTCTGACCGCCTGAACTGTCCTAACTTGTTACGACCTTTTCCGACATGGATATGAGATCATGTCCCGTAGGAGAGTCCTGTGCGTTTGGATGATGCTGCGCGGTTGATTTCCCGTATTTTCCCCAGGGCGTTGGTTCCTTACGTTCTACCGCTGGCTCTGTTCGTTGCGGGCTGCGGCGGCGGTGTATTTACAACCCCAAGCGTGGCGATTTCGGCTACCCCGGATGTCTCTCTTTCGCCGGGCCACTCTTCAGTTCTTACCGTCGCTGCCTCTCATGCCAGTCAAGTGGTGATCACGGGAAGCGATGCGAGCAAATATACGCTGCCTGGAAATGGTGGCAAGCAGGTGGTTACTCCGCTCGCGACCACTACTTATACAGCGATGGCTCTGGGAGCCAAAACAACAGCCACGGCGGCTACTACGGTCAAGGTAGCCGGAGCTACGACCACCACCGTCGGAATCACGGCCCAGCCCACATCCATAGTTGCCGGCAGTTCCTCGGTTCTCACCATCACGGTCACGAACGCATACTCGGTCAAGGTCACCGGTACTGACAACAGCTCCTATTCTGTCTCCGCCGGCGGGGGCAGTCTGACCGTCAGCCCCAGCACCACGACGACCTACACTGCCGTGGCCACCGGAGCAAGCAATACGGCCTCCGCGAGTGTCACCGTCACCGTAACCCCGAACACGAGCCCGACTGTTTCTATTTCCGCGAAGCCTGCGGCAATTGCCGCTGGCAACCCGGCCGTTCTGACTGTCTCTGCCACCAATTCAACGCAGGTCAAGGTAACCGGATCCGATAATTCTTCCTATACGTTGCCAGGCGGCGGTGGAACAGTAAACGTCAACCCGACAACCACCACGACCTATACGGCAGTGGCTACGGGAGCAAGTGGCAGCGCTTCCGCCAGCACAAAAATCACGGTAACGACGACCGTCGCCATTAGTGCTAATCCTGCGTCCATCAGCCCCGGAAATTCTTCTACGCTCACCATCACCGTAACCAACGCTAGCGCCGTCAAAGTCACCGGCTCCAACGGTACCTCCTATCCCGTGTCGGCCGCGGGAGGAACGCTAACCGTCAGCCCCGCGACGAGCACGATTTACACCGCAACTGCGACCGGAGCGAACGGCTCCACCTCCGCCACCACAACGGTGACGGTGACCGGCTCCACCAAGCCCACCGTCGCCATCAGCGCCAATCCCACCTCCATCACTTCCGGCACTTCGTCCGTCCTCACGGTCAACGCCACCAACGCGACCCAGGTCACGATTACCGGAACCAACGGTAGCTCCTACACTCTGCCTGCCGGCGGAGGAACGCAGACCGTCACTCCGACCGCTACTACCACTTACACCGCGACCGCGACCGGTGCTGGTGGCTCCGCAACCGCAGCAGCTACGGTCACCGTCACCGCAGCGCCTAAGCCCACCGTAACCATCAGCGCCAACCCCACATCGATTACTATCGGCAGTTCGTCCGTCCTGACCGTTAGCGCCACCAACGCCACCCAGGTCACGATTACCGGGACCAACGGAACCTCCTATACACTGCCTGCCGGCGGAGGAACGCAGACCGTCACTCCGACCGCCAACACCACTTACACAGCGACCGCGACCGGTGCGGGTGGCTCCGCAACCGCGACGGCTACCGTCACCGTCACCGCGGCCAAACCCACTGTCTCCATCAGTGCGAACCCCACATCAATCGCGACTGGCAGTTCGTCCGTCCTCACCGTCAACGCCACCAATGCAACCCAGGTAAAGATCACCGGAACCGACGGTAGCTCTTACACATTAGCGGCTGGTGGAGGCATGCAAACAGTCGCCCCCAGCGCCACGACCACCTACACCGCGACCGCGACCGGTGCTGGCGGCTCGGCAAGCGCGACGGCCACCGTCACCGTGAGTGCGCAAGCGAAACCAACCGTAACCATCAGCGCCAATCCCACCTCGATCACCTCGGGCAGTTCGTCTCTCCTGAGCGTGAGCGCAACGAATGCCACCCAGGTCAAGATCACCGGTACCGACAATAGCTCCTATACGCTTTCCGCCAGCGGTGGAACGCAGACCGTGACTCCGACCTCGACGACCACCTACACGGTGGTTGCCACGGGAGCTGGTGGCACTGCATCGGCCGCCGTGACGGTCACGGTAACCGCGTCTATAAACCCGACGATCACCATAGGCGCCAATCCCCCGTCGATCAGTTCCGGTAGTTCCTCTGTCCTCAACGTCACCGCCACCAACGCGACACAGGTCACGGTCACAGGGACCGATGGCAGCTCCTACACCTTGCCCGCTTCCGGTGGAACCCAGACCGTTATGCCGTCTTCGACGACCACCTACACTGCGGTCGCAACGGGTTCAGGCGGAACGACGGCATCCGCCACGGCCACCGTAACCGTGGTCACAGGAACCGGTCTGCAATCTATCAACCACGTGATCTTTATGCTGCAGGAGAACCGCAGCTTCGATACTTACTTCGGCATGCTGAACCCATATCGAGCGGCCAACGGCTGGAATGTCGGTGCCGATGGCAATACCTACAACGTCGACGGCATCGACGACAAGCTGAATAAAATAAGCCTCCAGGATGATGAAGGCGCCTCTTTCACGCCCTTCAAATTCACCAGCACCTGCATCGACGACGAAACTTCTTCTTGGCTGGAGAGCTACGGCGACGTAAGCCGTTACGACTTCAGCACCAAGCGCGCCATCCTCATGGACGGCTTCGTCCACACCGCTGAAAACTACGGAAAGAATTGCGCCGCCTCGAACGGCGCCAGGTGCTCCGGCAACTTCACCGAGACCACCGGCCAGCGCTCCATGGGC
>DASWUZ010000030.1:0-3008 GCA_036401395.1 Acidisarcina sp. | reverse complement strand
GCGTTTTCTCTTAACAACTCGGCGGGAGGTTATGTACTCAACCCCGGTCCCGGCTTTGTCATGATGACCATCCTCACCCTTACCACGGGTACGGCTTTCATCATGTGGCTCGGTGAACAGATTACCGACCGCGGTATCGGCAACGGCATGAGCTTGTTGATTTTTTCGGGTATCGTAGTCGGCCTGCCCAAGGGAATCGCAGACCTGGTAGAGAAGGCGCGCACCCAGGCCTGGGGTACGTTCACCCCTGTCGCTCTCGCTATTCTAGTCATCGTAATGATCGCTATTGTCGCCTTCATCGTGTATGTTGAGCGCAGCGAGCGCCGCATCCCGGTCCAATACGCGAAGCGCATTGTAGGTCGCCGCCTGATGGGTGGCCAGTCGACGCACCTTCCGTTAAAAGTGAATTCGGGCGGCGTGATGCCAGTCATCTTCGCCTCGTCCGTGCTTTCCGCTCCGCTGCTGATTGCGAATGTGGGATGGGTCCGGAACAGCGCAGTCCTAACTCGCATCTTTGACAACCTGCGCGCCGGCGAACCCTGGTATCAACTGCTCTTTATCGTGGCCATTGTCTTTTTTGCCTATTTCTATATCTCGATTGTTTTTCGCCCCGACGACATTGCCGATAACATGCGCAAGTACGGCGGGTTCATCCCCGGTATTCGCCCCGGCAAGCGCACCTCAAATTTCATCAATGATGTGCTTACCCGCATCACCCTGGTTGGTGCGCTCTACCTGATCTTGATTACGCTGATTCCCCAGATCATGATTACGGGTATACATCTCAATCACCTGCCGTTTATAGGTTCGGTGTTCGAACATTTTCCGACCTGGGTCACTAATGGCCTCAACGTCAACTTCTACTTTGGTGGGACTTCGTTACTGATTGTCGTCGGAGTTGCGATGGATACTGTTAACCAGGTTGAATCGCAATTGATCATGCGGCACTACGAAGGCTTCTCCCCGCGCAGTGGGCGTATTCGGGGAAGGCGGGCCTGGTAAGTGGCGGGCTCGGCTCCAACTACAAAAGAACCGGACGATCAATCAATTTCCGGTAAGCCGGTGTCTGTAGACTTCATCCCCGGCCCCGTCTTGTTAATTGGAGCACCGGGCGCGGGCAAGGGAACTCAGGCGAAAGAGGTCATGGCCGCGTGGGGCATACCTCAGATCTCGACGGGGGACTTGCTCCGTGACAACCGGGAGCGGGGCACCGAGCTAGGGTTGGCAGCTAAACAGATCATGGCTGAGGGCAAGCTGGTGCCTGACGATCTGGTCAATCAAATGGTGGCTACCCGGTTGACCGAGCCCGACTGCAAAAGGGGCTTCATCCTCGATGGCTTCCCCCGCACCATCGTGCAGGCGCAATGGCTCGACCACCATCTAGCCGCCCAGCATCAGGTGTTGCCGCTGATTGCTGTAAGTATTCGGGTAGACTATAATAAGTTGCTGCGCCGCATTACCGGCCGGCGCACTTGTCCTGTCTGCGGAAGTATCTACAACGTCTACCTGCAGCCGCCGAAAACTGCCGAGCGCTGCGATTTAGACGGTACGCCTCTCGCGCGACGCCAAGACGATACGCAGGAAGTTTTTGAAGAGCGGATGCGGACTTTTAGTGCGCAGACGGCTCCGGTAGTCGAGCATTATCGTGCGCTCGGCCAGTTTCAAGAGGTAGACGGGGAGCAGCCAGTCGAAGTAGTGACGGCGGCGATTCTGGCAGCGATTATAAAGTTCAGAGGATTGTAGCAATGGCAATCATGATCAAGACGTCGCAGGAAATTGAGAAGATGCGACGCGCCGGAAAGATCGTTCATGATGTGCTTGAATGCGTGCGTGAGCATGTCAAGGCTGGTGCCACGACTCTGGATCTTGAAAACGCAGCCGAGAAGAAAATTGCGGAACTAGGCGCGGTCGCGGCATTCAAAGGTTATCGCGGATTTCCGTGCGTGCTGTGTACCTCGGTGAACGAGGAAGTCGTTCACGGCATACCTTCCTCGGGCCGCACATTGCGCGACGGCGATATCGTCTCCATCGATTGCGGAGTTGTAATCGACGGCTATTACGGTGATTCGGCGATCACGGTACCGGTGGGAGTCAAAGTCTCAGACGGAGCGAAGAAGCTGCTCGAAGTTACCCAGCAGTCGCTCGCAAGCGCGATCCGCGAAGTAAAACCGGGGGCTACGTTGGGGGATATCGGTGCCGCGGTGCAGGAAGTAGTCGAGGCGGGCGGCTTTAGTGTGGTGCGCGATTTTGTAGGTCATGGGATCGGGACACGGATGCACGAGGATCCGCAAGTACCCAACTACGGCCGACGCGGTCAGGGAACGAAACTCCGCGAGGGCATGGTGATTGCCATCGAGCCGATGGTGAATGCGGGGCGCGCCGGAGTGCAGGTCCTAAACGACGGATGGACGGCGGTGACGGAAGACGGCAGCTTGAGCGCCCATTTTGAGCACACCGTCGCGGTGACGGCGCATGGCGCGGTAGTCTTGACGCAGTAAGTTTTAGCAACACAGCCAACGGCGAAAGCCGGGCGGAAACAGGATACGGTTTGTCGAAGGAAGACGCGATTGAAGTGATGGCAGTGGTTGTAGAGACCCTGCCCAATGCAATGTTCAAGGTAGAGCTCGAGAACAAGCACCAGGTCCTGGCGCATGTCTCGGGGCGGATGCGCAAGAACTTTATCCGCATTCTGCCAGGCGATCGAGTGGCGGTCGAGCTAAGTCCGTACGATTTGACCCGCGGACGTATTACCTACCGCTATAAGTAGGTAGGTAATGCGGCGCAATAGATTTGTTTAAAGTTGTAATTGGTCAGGAGCGGTTATGAAAGTTCGTGCATCGGTAAAGAAGATTTGTGATAAGTGCAAAGTCATTCACCGCCGTGGGGTAGTGCGTGTCATTTGCGAAAACGCGAAACACAAGCAACGCCAGGGTTAATTCCCTGACGGTAATCGAAGCGGGCCAGCTTCCGCAAACAATAAGGAAGTAGGGGCGAGTTAGCCATTTAGG
>DASWUZ010000029.1:0-31185 GCA_036401395.1 Acidisarcina sp. | reverse complement strand
TCGGCCAGCCGGTCCGACTCGATGCGAAACAAGAGGAAGCAATTGTTGGACTAGTCATTGAAGTGTCGGCAAGCCAACTCGGTGTTTGTGGCAGAAACATTCCCATAAAATCTGTCGATGTTGCCCACCTCACGAGCGATGATTTCCTTGCTAAGTACAACTTTCCTCCGGATCGAATCCAGTTCAGCCGTGGCCCTCTCGTCGAGATCAGCCTCAACAAGATGCATTAACCATGGCATGTGGCGAATTTGCTGATCCTGGTAAAAATCTCTTTATCAGCAAAGGCCAGGCTGTAGTCGAGATCGCGAATGCGTATTTTAAATTGACGAAATGACAAAGGGCGGGTGCAGCACCTTTTCCTCACTGTAGAACGGCGGGGTGCCTGTCAAGAGCATGCCCACCCTACTGAATATTGAGAGTGACCTGAGCGGTGCGGACCACTGCATTTGCTCCCGTGGTTGTGCCATTCACGGTGACGTCGGCCGTTCCCACTGCAGCATCAGGCCAGGTACCGTTAGCGCACGCCAGGGGTCCGAGAAGCGTTACCAGAAGCAATCCGGCGGTGACCGCAAAGTAAAGCGCTCTCGAATGTGCGATCCTTCGCCGGTTGAAAAGAAGAATCAACCCAGTCGATAGTCCCAGAAACCAGGATGAGCCCGCCATCACCGGTGAGTGATTTCCAGGGAGCCGTAAGGACCCGATCGCTTTTTCTGAAGTGTTGATGGTAAGCGTGGTCTGCACGGGAGTACCGAAGCCGTCAGCGGTCAGCGTCGCGGGTTGAAAGCTGCAGGAGACGTGAGCAGGGAGTGGCCCGCAACTCAACGCGATGTTCCCTTGAAAGTTGAACAGCGGAGTAAGCGTGACACCTACCGAGCCGCTCTGACCTGTTTTCAAGGTCACTGTTCCGGGGGTGGCGGCAAGCGCGTAGTCCGAGATGGTTAGCGTACCGGCGACGAAGTTGTTGAAGCTGTATTTGGGCGAAGCGAGGGTGCCGATTGCGACGGTGATCGGGTATCGTCCGGCGGGTGAAGTTGCCGTAGCGGTCGTGCTGAGGACGGGTGCACCACTGACCGAAGAGCTTTGCGTATCGCCGTTAACAAATCCGGTGATGGTAAACCCGAAGGTTGGGGTGGGGGCACCGGCGATGCTTGATTCGTTGAGGGCAGTGACCGTCAGGCTGGCCGCCATTACAGGAATGCTGGTTTGGACAGGGGCAGCTGGAAGCACAGTTGAAGTTCCTGGCTGGTCCGCTTCGACGACGATCGTT
This sequence comes from Acidisarcina sp., assembly GCA_036401395.1. Classification (GTDB taxonomy): domain Bacteria; phylum Acidobacteriota; class Terriglobia; order Terriglobales; family Acidobacteriaceae; genus DASWUZ01. The sequence continues at coordinate 29,918 of DASWUZ010000029.1, read as the reverse complement.
CCGGTCTGGGAGGCGGTAAGTTGGTTACCACTTAGCGTGCCGGGGCCCGATACGACTTTGAAAAGTACAGGCAGGCCTGAGGTCGCGGTCGCTGTCAGAGTAACAGGGGCGCCCACGGAGGCAACCGCTGGGGGGACATCAATTCTCTGGGCCTCGGTGGCTAGGTAGCTCATTGATGAGAGCCAAACGGTTTCCAGAGCATCAGCACCGCATTGTCCAGGATGGATAGGGTCGGTCAGGCACTGCGGCAACTCGGGGCCGCTGAAGTTGGCGGCGATGTCTGCCAACCGAATGGCGAGGCTATCGGACTCAAGTTGCGATTCGATGGTGCGCACGATGCCTTGCCGGAGCGCATAAGACGCGGGAGGATCGCCTTGCAGAGTTGTGTAGCTCACGCCAGTGAAGAGGTAGGGTGGAGCGTTCGGTTTGGCGAGACCATTGCCTCCGATCCAGTCGACATAGCAGCCGCTGATTCCCGGGTTGACGCAGACTACCTGAACCGTGTGAGTTGCCGTCTGGCTGCCCGAGAGGGGGTAACGCGAACCATACGGTTCACCGTTGACTACCTTTCCAACGTAGGTGGATACGGGCGAGAGAGGGCCCTCGACCACGCCATCGATGACCACGTCGACGGTGTAGTCCGTGGTGAGGAGTGAACTGAGCCCTAGATAAACGACGTTGCCTGGTACGGTTGCGCTGAGACTCGCGCCAGCCGTCGAAGTTCGAATGCCTGTCGTTGTGAAGATGTCACTGACCGCCCAAGGGCCCGTCTGGGTGACGGCTGTGCTCTGTGCACGGAGCTTGGCTGGCCCCTCAGGGATGGCTAGCCATGCATTCTCCGCAAGGACCGCCTGCTGGAACTGGACCTGGCCGCCGTAGTAGACGCTGAGGCCATCATTCTGTCCGAGCATCCATGTGGTTGCGTAGCTTGTATCGACCACAGACTGATAGATGGCTGGTGCCTCGTCGTTGGTCTTGAAGCCGCCGTTCGCAAAGTTAATTCTGGGCCATCCGAGCGCTGCACTGAGTGTCACAGGCCAGGTGCCGGGAAGAGCTCCGGTAATGGAATCGCCAAAGGTATAAAGGTTATAGCCGGGTGCAGAGACGAGGGACGCGACCGTCACGGATGCGGCGGCTGAGGAGAAGTTCGCATCCCCCGCATAGCTCGCATTGATGATGAGCTGCCCGGGGGTTGTGTACGTGTGGGTCGCCGCAACCCGAGTGGTGGAAAGAGTCAGCGACGCCGCAGGCGAATTGTCACCAAAATCCAGCGTCACCTGCCCGGTAGGGACGAGCACCAGAGCTGGGTCTGTGACCAGTACCAGTATCGTGGCAGGACTTCCGATAACCGGCGCCGTGATCCCGATGGTGATTTTAGGGGCGGTTTGGGCCGTTGCTATGGCGCCACTCAGACAGAAAAGCCACACCAGGAGAGATTTTCCCACTTTAAGAGCCTCGCTCAACTTGTTTGGGTTCGAATCAAACCATACATCAAGAATCAGCGAAAACCGATTAAACATACACTGCGCAATGATTTCCTGAATTTGAGCATGTGAACAGCGTCTAGATTGACGCTCCCCATCCCCCCGCCTATAATTTCAATGAGTCCTGAGATTTGTCCTCTGTACGTGTCTCTTCTTTGCAATTTCGGTGCCCCCTGGCCCGTGATCTGCCTCTACGAAGTGCGCACGAGGTAGACCAGGAAACGAAGTTCGCTTGCGAATGATGTATGCGGGCGATCTCGACCGAAATTGACCTAAGAAATCGACAAGGAGTTCCCCATCCCCATGAAGCGTTCGTTGACATTAGCCTGCATTCTTGCGTCGGGCCTCGGCGTAAATGCAATCGCTCAGACCGGCGCCGCCGCCCCAGACGCCACCCCCAATGCTCCCGGAACCACAGCCGCCGTCGTCGCTGCCGCGGGCCCATCCAAAGTCGGCGTCATCATGTTCGAGCAGGCCGTAGGCGCGACCAACGAGGGTCAGCGCAACTTCGGCGAACTGCAAAAGAAGTATCAACCCAAGCAGGCACAGCTCAAGGCCCAGAGCGATGAGATCGATACTCTGACGAAGCAGTCCCAGGCCACCACCATCAGCGAGACGCAGCGCGAGACGATGCTCAAAAGCATCGACGACAAGAAAAAGGCGCTACAGCGCGCTGCCGAAGACGCTCAGACCGCCTACCAGTCCGAGGCAAGCGATACCTTCGGCAAGCTGGCCGAAAAGTTCTTCCAGGTGATGCAGGCCTATGCTGAGCAGAATGGCTATACCCTTGTCCTTGACGCGACGCCCAATCAACAACAGGCGCAGCAGACGGTCCTCTGGGCTCCCGAAACCGTGAACATTACCGTCCCGGTCATCCAGGCCTACAACGTGAAGTCTGGCGTCCCTGCTCCCGCAGCGGCCGCTCCTTCAACACCCAGGGCAACGACTCCGCGGCCGGCCGCCAAGCCTCCTGCTGCTGCTCCCAAGCCGTAGACAATCACCGCGCAATCAGCGTCACAGCAAAAGGACCCTCTCGTATCGAGGGTCTTTTTTGCTGTCAACCTATTTATCAGTGCTGATCCAGCACCATTACCTGGATGGAATAAGCCGGCATGGTGTGATGCACTTCGCTGCCGACATTGTGGACTGTAGTCTCGATGGGCACTACATTCGTGGGCCGATCCAGCGTATTGGTAGCCTGAGTGCTGTGCGCGCTCAGCGTCTCTAGTTTCGCGGTGGTGCCGAGGGTAGCGCCGTCAAATTTCAGGTCCACCGTCTGCGGCTCAGACGATGCATTCACCAGCTTGAGGTAGACCTGCCTGTTCTTTGCATCGCTGGTGACGGAGTAGAAAAATTTCCCTCCGGCGCCCTCGACGCTCGAAGCCAGCGTCTGATCCCCAAGGTGCTTCGCGAAGAGCACCTGAGCGTAGTAGCTTGGCGAACCGTAGCTGTGCATCGCGTCGTAGCCAATCAGGTCGGTGTCCCATTGCAATCCGCCGGGGTTTACATTGACCAGCAGCGGCGCGTAAGCGGCCATCACGATCACGTCGCTGTTGCGCTCCATGCCTGTCATCCAGGCAGCGTCGCCGAGGGCCGCGCCGAAGTTCGGCGTAGGAGCGCCCTCGCGGGTCGCCCACTCCCCGACAAAAATCTTGGGCCCGTTGCGGTCGGTCTTATCGTAGTGGGTCGCATCGTGGAAGAACTGGGTAGCACGCAGATAATAGTGGTCATCGACTACGTCCGGCCGGATTCCCTTCACCGGCGTAGTCGCGATCAACTGCAGGTCTGGATATTTGGCTTTGATGGCCTTGTAGAACTGCGCGTACCGGCCATCGTAGCTCCCCGATTTATCAAACTGGTCCTCATTGCCGATCTCCACATAAGTGATCTTGAAGGGCTCTGGATGCCCGTCGCGCGCGCGCATCGCGCCCCATTTTGTATCAGTCGCGCCGGTCGCGTATTCGATCTCGTCAAGGGCATCCTGCACGTAAGGGTCGAGGTCGGGGCCGGGGTTGACGTGCTCCTGCATCATCGAATACCCGCCGTATACCGCGAGCACGGGCTGCATCTTGAGGTCCTCGCACCACTCGAAGAACTCCAGCAGTCCGAGCCCGTCCGAGGAGTGGTACCGCCACGGACTCGGATGGGTCGGGCGATCGACCATCGGGCCGATGGTCTTTTTCCATTCGTAACGCTCGGCGATGTGGTCGCCCTCAAGGTAATTGCCACCTGGGAAGCGCAGAAAGGCGGGATGCATTGCGGCCAGCTTCTCCATCAGGTCGATGCGGTTGCCGTTGGCGCGATCGTGAAACGTCGGAGGGAATAGGGAAACCAGATTGAGCCACAAAGTCCCCGAGTGGGCTACAGTAAATACCAGGTGATTGGCGGCCGAGGGCTGGATGGCCCCAGTCTTCAACGAATATTTGTACTGCTTCCACTCCGTGGTAAGCCCGGGAATCGTGGTCGAGGCGACAGGTCTTCCGGTGTCGTTGTTCACAAGGCTCACGGTGATGGGACCGATGGCGGCCGTATCCGCCTTAGCGTAAAGAGAGCCTTTATATATGGTCTGCGGCCGGAGCGCCATCCCCCAGTACCCCTCGTTCAGCACGCCGGCCTGGTTGGCGGGGTCGGCCTGTATCACGTCAATGCGCAGGCTCGACGGCAGCGCCGCGCTTGGGCCGGTCGCTTTATCTGGAGCCATGATCGCCTGGGCGTTGCCATTCTCGACCAGGAACCAGTGCTGGACACCGGACCAGTCCCCCCTAATTGTCCGGTTCCTCACCATTTCGGCGTAAAGGCCGCCGTCGTAGGAGTAATTGATCTCCTCCGTCATGAGGCCATAAAGTGTGGGGCTGACCTTAGAGACCGGCTTGTCCAGATGGATGGTCAGCGCCGCCTGGGAATGTGCAAAGTTAGCCGTCATCGCCAGCACCAAAGTAGTAGAAACGCTCGCGGCGAGAAGTGAAGCGTCCGAAAATCTTCTCGCCAGAAATGTCAATGATAGCGCCAATGCTTTCATGGATCAGTGCCCCCGAGAGTAAACAGCAGCAAGTGCCCCGCCGCGCAATTATCGCAGGAAAGCGATTGCATGGAATTGAAGGGGCGCCCAGTAGCAGAAATGAGCATCGATCCAGCCGGGCTTAACATAAAAACGCCTCCGGTCTTCTGTGGAAAAAAGTGTGGAAGACTTTGCCCCAGTCTCGATGCAACCGTGTAATTGCCCGGCTTACGGTGCTGATCCGTGCCGGGAAACCAGCGTAGATCGTCCGCAATCAAATACTTAGAAGAGTGGCGGTGAACTCAGGAGTTCGTCACGGAGTTTGGCGGTTCTTTCAAGGGTTTCCCACAATCCTGATGAATAACCTGTGACAGGTGAGCACCCCTTGTGCGAGAATGCTGCTCTCGTTTTGGGATAGCGTTAGCTGTCTTCGCCGATCTTGAGAACGGCCAGAAACGCCTCCTGCGGAATATCGACCTTGCCGATCCGTTTCATCCGCTTCTTGCCTTCCTTCTGCTTCTCCAGCAGCTTGCGCTTACGGGAAATATCGCCTCCGTAGCACTTGGCGATCACGTTTTTCCGGAGCGCCGCCACGGTCTCTCGCGCCACGATCTTCGCCCCGATCGCCGCCTGGATCGCGACCTCAAATTGCTGCCTCGGGATGAGCTCCCGCATCTTCGAAACCAGGCTCCGGCCCCTGTCATAAGCAAAGTCGCGATGGACGATGATCGATAGCGCGTCCACCGGCTCACCGGACACTAAAATGTCCAGCTTCACCATTGGCGATTCCCACGTTCCCGACAAATGGTAGTCAAGCGAAGCGTATCCGCGGCTGACGGACTTGAGCCGGTCATAGAAGTCGAGGACGATTTCGTTCAGCGGAAGCTCGTAGGTGAGCATTACACGCGTAGGTGTTACATATTCAAAATTCTTCTGCCGCCCGCGCTTGTCTTCGACCAGTTTTAGTATGCCACCGACGTATTCTTCGTTGGTGAGGATGTTGGCGGTGATCACCGGCTCTTCGATTTTGTCGACGTTGCTGGGGTCCGGCCAGCGGGATGGGTTCTCGACCTCAATCAAGGCACCGTCAGTGAGCGTTATTCGGTAACGCACGCCGGGAGCAGTCGTAATCAGGTCGAGATTGAACTCACGCTCGAGCCTCTCCTGGATGATTTCCATGTGCAGCAGGCCGAGAAAGCCACAGCGGAAGCCGAATCCGAGGGCGACGGAGCTTTCCGGCTCAAAGAAAAACGAGGAGTCGTTGAGGCGAAGTTTTTCGAGCGCATCTCGTAACAGTGTGTGTTCGTGAGTGTCGACCGTATAGATTCCCGCGAACACCATCGACTTGATATCTTCAAATCCGGGCAGTGCTTTCGCGCAGGGCCGCGCATCTTCCGTAACCGTGTCGCCAATTTTTGTGTCGCCTACAGTCTTGATGGTGGCGACAAAGAATCCGACTTCGCCGGCGGTGAGTTCGGCGATCTCGACGGGCTTAGGAGTCAGAACCCCCAGCGACTCCACATCGAATGTCTTCCCATTCGACATCAGGCGGATCTTCATCCCCTTGCGCAGCCGCCCGTTGATGATGCGCGCCAGCACCACCACACCGCGATACGCGTCGAACCACGAATCGAAGATCAGCGCCTGCAACGGAGCATCGATATCGCCGGTGGGAGGAGGCAGGCGATGAACGACCGCTTCCAGTATCTCCGGCACCCCGAGGCCGGTCTTCGCGCTCACCGCCAGCGCGTCAGTAGCGTCTACACCTACAGAGTTTTCGATCATCTCCTGCGTGCGAAGAATGTCGGCGCTGGGCAGATCGATCTTGTTGATCACCGGAATCATGTCGAGGCCGTTATTGATCGCGATGTACGCGTTGGCCAGCGTCTGAGCCTCGACACCCTGCGTAGCGTCGACTACCAGCAGTGCGCCTTCGCAAGATGCTAGCGAACGCGAGACTTCATAGGAAAAATCGACATGGCCCGGAGTGTCGATGAGGTTTAGCTGGTAGAGTTCGCCATTGCGCGCGTGGTACATCATGCGCACCGAGTGGGCCTTGATAGTGATGCCGCGCTCACGTTCAAGGTCCATCGCGTCGAGCACTTGGGCCTGCATCTCGCGCGCCGTCAGCGAGCCTGTCAGCTCAAGCAGACGGTCTGAAAGCGTAGACTTGCCGTGGTCGATATGCGCGATGATCGCGAAATTGCGGATGTGCTGAATGTCCATGAAAGAAGCCGGATGGGAGTCGAGCGCGACCTTCCTGCCTGGCCGTAGAACGAAGTCCAAATGCGGCCGAGGCAGAGGCTAAGCGCTGAGAATACTGGTCCGACTTCTGATGTTAACACCGGCCCAATGGGCCTCAGCGCAATACAATAAAGGGCGGTGCCGATCGAATTGGGCAAGACAGTTTTTAGAATCGCTGGGTTAAGGTCTGCTCTCGTCAGGACCGCTTGCCTCGTAGTCTGCGTGGCGTGTGTGGCCGCCCATCCTCAGCCCTCCTTTGCCATCGCAGCGCAGTACGGGGTCCCGGTTCAGCCTTCAAAGTCCGTTCCACCCGGCAGCGCGGCGTCAACCACGAGCCCTAACTCTTCAAGAGACCAGGCGCTGATCAAGACTGTCGAGCAGGCCTACCGAAACGGCGTAGCAGATTATGCTGCGGGTAATCTTGAAGCCGCAAGGAATGACTTCGATTACGCCGTCGACCTGATGCTCACCAGCCATCTCGATCTCAAGGGCGACTCGCAGCTCTCAGAGGAATTTGAGCATATCGTCGACGCAGTTAACGCCCTTGAGCTGGATGCGCTGAAGCAGGGCAATGGCTTCGCGCCAAAAACCGAGCCCGCGCCGGTCGACATTGCCAACGATGTGACCTTTCCGGTCGACCCGACACTGAAGGCACAAGCCGAAGTGGAATTGAAGACGACCCAGTCCGACCTGCCGCTCGTGCTCAACGACTACGTCGCCGGTTACATCAACTTCTTTTCCAATGCGCGCGGCCATCCGACTATCGTGAGTTCGTTGCGCCGCGCGGGCCGGTACAAAGAAGTCATCCAGAACGTTCTCAAGCAGGAAGGCGTTCCGCAGGACCTCATCTACCAGGCGGTCGCCGAATCGGGATTCCAGATCCAGGCCCTCAACGGGCGCTCGGGCGCGGCAGGCATGTGGCAGTTCATGCCCTTCGCCTCAAGCTATGGGCTCGTCCGCAACGGCTGGGTGGATGAACGCTTCGACCCCGAAAAGGCAACCCACGCCTACGCCCGGTATATCAAGGAACTCTACAACCAGTTCGGCGACTGGTACCTCGCGATGGCCGCGTACGACTGGGGCCCAGGAAACGTGCAGCGCGCCGTGCAGCGCACCGGCTACGCCGATTTCTGGGAACTCTACCGCCGTAACGCCCTTCCCGCCGAGACCAAGAATTACGTGCCGATCATTCTGGCCGCGACTATCATGGCCAAAAACCCGAAGCAGTACGGTCTGGACACCATGGTCCCCGACCCGCCCGTACTTTCCGATACTGTAACCATCAACTACAGCATCGACCTGCGCCTGGCCGCCGACGTTACCGACTCACCCGTACAGCAGATCACCGGCCTCAACCCCAGCCTGCTGCGAATGACGACCCCGGCTAACGAAGATTTCGACCTGCACCTTCCTGTGGGCACCCGCAACCTCTTCCAGCAGCGGGTGGCCGAGATACCGGAGGACAAGCGCCGGTACTGGCGCTTCCACAAAGTAGCGCCCGGCGAAACTCTTGACGACATCGCGCGCAGCTTTCATGTGCGTGGCTCTGAAATCGCGTTCGTCAATCAGATCGAAGAGAGCGCCGACCTGACAGGCACCGAATCCCTCGTTATTCCGGTCGCACCGATCTCTGCCGGCAGTGTTGCCACCGCTTCGCAATACCACGCGGTCAAGGGCGACACCCTGGTCAAAGTTGCAGACCGGTTCGGAGTCACCGTCGATCAGCTACGCCGATGGAACCACCTCAAGGGCGCAGCTATCATCCCCGGACGACGGCTGTTTGTGGCCGAGCCCGCGCACGTCACCCGGGCGTCGCATGGCCGTCGCCGCGGTGGCCGAAGTAGCGGCCGACGCACTTCGGCGGCTCGCCGCACCCGCTCACATTCGTCGCATTCATCCACGAAGCGCGTTCCTCCAAAATCGAAGCGACGGAAATGAAGCGACACGGTTGAAGTAGAGACGCAATCCACAGCAATGGTCGCGCGCCGTTGCATCCTGTTGCTATAATCCGCCGCAGCGCATGGCTTTATCTGCATCAGAAAATGCAGGCGCAAAATTTTGACCAAGCCAAAGCTGGAGGGCACATCAATGCAAGACGATCAGAAGCTATACGCAGCGAAGAGCGATGAATCGGAACCGGAAGCGGACGATTTCCTAGAGGAAGTGGAAGAAGGCTTCGACGAGGACGAAGAGGAAGAAGAGGTCACCGTATCGATTTCGTCGGATGATGACGATATAGAAGATATGGAAGACGATTCGCCAGGGTCAGAGAGCGTAGAGGCGATCATCATCGAGCAGATCGTCGCGCCACCGGCCCGGCGCCAGGCGCCAGTGAGGGCCGCGGCGAAGAAGGCTCCGGCAAAGAAGGCTGCTGCTAAAAAAGCGCCGGCGAAGAAGCCTGCAAAGCCAGCGGCGAAAAAGGCACCTGCCAAGAAAGCTCCGGCCAAAAAGGCTGCAAAGAAGTCGGCCGCGAAGAGCAGCAGTAAGAGTTCTACTCGCGGCGGCATGGCTGCTAAAAAAGCCAGTACAAAGAAGAGCGCTATCAGTAAAAAAACAGGCAAGAGAGGTAATTCATTGGCAGTTAAGAAGGCAGCAAAGAAAGCAGCAGCAAAGAAGTCGCCAGCCAAAAAGGCCCCAGCGAAAAAGGTAGCCGCAAAGAAGGCTCCCGCGAAAAAAGCAGCTAAAAAGGCGACGAAGAAGTAACTCTGCATCATGAACAGGCAAGCAAAAGCGCCCGGCCATTAGCCGGGCTTTTTTGCATTCCTATTACTTACTCTGACTTCAGTGCTTGTGGTGTTTCAATGCCTCACGCACCTTCGCCACATGAGTGCCATGAACGCGGATTGCCTCATGCAGTTGCTGGCCCGTCACGCCAAATTCAGCGGCCCAGTAATGAATGTCCGACGCCAGCTTTGGATTAATCTCGTTCGGGTCGTGCGGCCCCTTCTTTTTGGGCGCTTCCCCTTCTTCTGGAACTGCGGGTCGCTTCCGGCAATTTGCTGCTCCTATCTTCCTGTCGGAGTTAGATGCGGTGGCTCTCTTCGCGCGAAGTTCGAGGCTTAGCTCTTCTTCGCCTCTTCGATCGCCGCCAGCACCTCTTCGCTGTGCTTGTTGGGGTCGACGCCGGTCCAAACCTTCACGATTTTTCCTTGCGGATCAATCAGGAAAGTATTGCGTTTGGCCATCGGCATGACCGGCATCAGCGAGCCATACTGCTTGACGACTGTTTTGTCTTCATCGGCAAGCAGGCGGAAGCTCAGCCCTTCCTTGGTGCAGAATTCCTTGTGGCTGTCTGGTGAATCCACGCTGACCCCGAGGATCACCGCATCGGCCTTCTCATACTTGCTCAGATCGCGCTGAAAGTTATGCGCCTCGATCGTGCATCCCTTCGTCATGTCCTTGGGATAGAAATAGAGCACCACCCACTTGCCGTGAAAGCTGTCGAGGCTGATCTTCGAGCCATCCTGAGAAGGCAGCGTAAACGTCGGCGCCATCTGGCCGGTCTGCGGCATATCGTCGGCGGCAAAGGCACGGGAAGCGATGGCGGCAACCGCGACTGCGGCGACGAGGACTAACAGCAAAATCTTGGATTTGAACATCGGTGCTCTCCGGTGATGCGAAATGTTCCGCGCTTAAAGGCCGGGAACTCCATTAAACCACTTTTGGACGCCTCCCGGTCCCGGGCGAGAGGACGCTTCGCGCGGCGTCAATAGACCCGGTGGACGGGGAGCGTCCTGTCCACCGCGGGTCACCCTGAGGCGCTTCTTCAGCCGACGACGATTGCAATGCCGGCGGCATCGGCACGCGCGATCACCGCCTCTAGGTCAAAGATAAGCGTCCGCCCCGCCTCAATCGCGAGACACGTAGCGTGGGCCCGGCCCATGGCCTCAATGGTAGCCACCCCGATTACCGGAACATCGAACCGCATGTCCTGTCTGGGTCGGGCAACCTTGATGACCGTCAGGCTTCTATCAAGCAGCGACGTCGCTTGTCCGCCTGCGTCCGCGCCTCCGTCCCCGGTGCCATCGGTAAGGGCCAGCGAACGCATCAGCGTCCCAGCCCGCTCGATCGCAGCGTCCGTCCCCTCCATCGCCTCAACCGCGACGCAGGCCTGGCCCGCAATCACTACCGTCTGGCCGATGTCATATCCGGCCAGTGCCAGCGCCACGCCGCGCCCATATTCAACGTCCTTCAACTCATTCGCGTTAGGGGCGCGGCGAGTCAGCACGCCAGCCTGCGCCAGCAACGGCTCAAGATAGGTTGTGGACGAAATCAGCTCGATGCCCTCATCCCCCAGCACCTTCGCAATCGCGCCCAGCAGCATGTTCGTGTTCCTTGTACGCAGCGACAGCAGCAACTTCGCGAGACGCCAATCCGGCCGGATGCTCGAAAAAATCTGCTTATGCCTGACCTGCCCCGCCATTACGGCTCGGTGGACGCCCTCCGCCTGAAACGTCTCGATCAGCCGCGACAACTCCCCCAACGAGAGCCAATGGACGCGTACTCCGCTATCGGCTGCCGCCCGCGCTTCCATCTCCGGGTCCGTCTCTTCGCGGATCGCGGCCACGACCACTTCTTCGCCATGGGCCCGCGCCGCATCGAGCAGCAGAAAAGGGAAGCGGCCATTCCCTGCGATCAGCCCGAGTTTTCTCGCTGGCGTCATCGCGGTCTATTTCAAAACGCCGCGCGTGGACTGTTCGATAAACCGGGCCAGATATGCGACCTCTTCCGAGTCGCCGCTGTCTGCGCGAATCCGATCTACTGCCTGCGAAGTATTCAGCTTCGCGGCCAGCAGCAGCCGGTAAGCATGTTGCAGCGATCGCACTTGCTCCCGCGAAAACCCACGCCGCTCCAGGCCAACTTTATTCAGCCCATAGGCATGCGTCTCACGCTTCCCCGAAGTCAGCGAATACGGCAGCACATCCTGCGTAATCGTCGTCCCGCCGCCAATATAGGAATGCTTCCCAATCCGGCAATTCTGGTGCACGGGGCAGAGCGCCCCCACCGTCGCATAGTCCTCCACAATCACATGTCCCGCGAGAGTCGCAGCGTTTGCGAGGATGCAGTGGTCTCCAATCTGGCTGTCGTGGCCGATGTGCGTGTAGGCCATGATGAGGCAGTCGCTACCCACGCGAGTCACTCCGCCGCCGCCCGCCGTGCCGCGCGAGATCGTGACATATTCGCGGACCACTGTATGCTCGCCGACCTCGACCCGCGTCGGTTCGCCGGCGTACTTCAGGTCTTGGGGCGAGATGCCTACGCAGGCGAACGAATAGACCTTGCAACCAGCGCCGAGAGTAAGGTGCCCTTCGAGGACGACGTGCGAGATTAGCTCGCACCCCTCGCCGAGCACCACGTTCGCACCAACAGTGCAGTAAGGGCCGACGGTGGAGGACCCCGGCACCACGGCGCCCGCAGCAACGATAGCGGTCGGGTGAATGCTCACTCCGAACTCACCGTCTCCTGCGTTGCTTCCATTGCTGCGGGCGCGGCATCATTGTTTACCGCCGCCGGAGCGGGCTTTGGCCGGTCGACCAACTGGCAGGTCACAACCGCCTCGCAAACCAGCTTGCCTTCGACCGTTACGATGCCTTCCATCTTGACCGCACGGCTCCGCCAGTTGATCACATTGATCTCGATGCGAAGCTGGTCACCGGGCACCACCGGGCGTCGAAATTTTGCGCGTTCGATGCCGGTGAAGAACATCAGCTTCTCGGCCCGATCGGGGTACTCGGTGAGCAGGAGCGCCCCGCCCGCCTGCGCGGCCGCCTCGATAATGAGGACCCCGGGCATGATGGGGTAACCAGGAAAATGCCCCACAAAAAATGGCTCATTGATCGTCACGCTCTTGATCGCGACGATGCGCTTTTTGCGCGTGATTTCGAGCACCCGATCGATGAGCAGGAAGGGATAACGGTGCGGCAGGATCGCCATGATTTCAACGATGTCAAGGCCGCCTTGCGGCTCAGGGGTGAGCTTCTGCGTTTCCATAGTTTGCAGCGCCGATTATAAATGGATCGCGGCCTCCGCTTCACACCCTCGATTCGGCGCCAGAGATCCTCCCGGGGCAGTAGGATGGTTGAACACTAATTTCCAGCAAAGAGGGCAGCAGAGAGAATGATCGTGCCAACGACCACAACCATGAGCAATACCAGCGGTAATTTATTTTCGGCCAGTAAAATGCCGATGCGGCCATTCTGGATGAAGTCAATTCCCGTCTTGACTACTGTGCTTTCGATCGCCGTCGCCTCGGTTGGTGCGTCAGCGCAGGAAGCGGCTGTGATCGCCCCGGCGCCGCGCCCCCTGGGCGCCATGCCTTACACCCCAAGCCTCGACATCCCGTCGATGGACAAGTCCATTGACCCCTGCGTCGATTTCTATCAATACTCGTGCGGTGGGTGGCGGAAGGCGAATCCCATCCCTCCAGATCAGGCGAGCTGGAGTGTTTATGGGAAGCTGGCCAATGAAAATGAGCAATTCCTCTGGGGCATTCTCGAAGAAAGCTCGAAGGGCGCCAACCGCACCCCGACTCAGCAGAAGATCGGCGACTACTTCGGTGCCTGCATGAACGAGCCCGCCATCGAAAAGCGCGGCATCGAACCTGTTAACGGCGAACTCGCCTCTATCGCCGCGCTCGGCAGCGTCGCTGACCTCACGCCCTATCTTGCGCACCTGGACCACACTCTTCCCGGCTCCTTCTTCTTCAACGCAGGCTCGGACCAGGACTTCGCCGACGCATCCCAGGTCATCGTTCACCTTGGCGCCGGGGGCCTCGGCCTGCCCGACCGGGACTACTACGTCAAGACCGACCCACACTCCGTAGACATTCGCGCCAAATATGCTGACTACATCGCGCTGATGCTTACCAGGGGCGGCGAAAAACCCGAGCAAGCGAAATCCGATGCCGCAGCAATACTCGCCTTCGAAACCAATCTAGCCAAGGCGTCGCTCACCCGCGTCGAACGCCGCGATCCCCACAATCTCGACCACAAAATGACTGTCTCCGACGTGGTGGCGGTCGCGCCTGCGATCTCGTGGCCGGGGTTTCTATCCGGGGTTGGCCTCGACCCCGCTACGGTGAAGTCGGTCAACGTCACCGAGCCAAAATTTTACGAGGCGCTAAACGCCCAGCTAGAGTCCACGCCGCTGGATACCTTGAAAGCCTACCTCCGCTTTCACGTCGTCAGCGCCGCCGCACCTTACCTCTCACACGATTTCGCGCAGGCGCAGTTTGAATTTTACGGACACTACCTGCGCGGCACACCCCAGATGCGTCCGCGCTGGAAGCGCTGCGTCAACCAGGTCGATGATTATCTCGGCGAGGCGCTAGGCCAGGAGTTTGTCCGCCGCACCTTCGGCCCAGACACCAAAGCAAAAGCGGTCCAGATGACCGATCAGATCGAAGAGGCCATGCAGCAGGAGATCATCCACCTCGACTGGATGAGTGAGGGTACCAAAAAGGAAGCGCTCCGCAAGCTCCATGCCGTTCGCAACAAGATTGGCTACCCCGACACCTGGCGCGACTACTCCGCGCTCACCATCGACCCGGCGGATTACTTCGGCAACGTCACCCACGCCGTAGCTTTTGAAAGCAGGCGTCAATGGGCCAAGGTGGGCAAGCCCGTCGACCGCAATGAGTGGGGCATGACTCCGCCGACCGTCAATGCTTACTACAACGGCCAGATGAACGACATCAACTTCCCCGCAGGCGTTTTGCAGCCGCCCCTATACGACGCAAAGCTTGATGACGCGCCGAACTACGGCAATACAGGGGCGACCATCGGCCACGAACTCACTCACGGCTTCGACGATGAAGGGCGCAACTTCGACGCCGACGGAAACCTCAAGGACTGGTGGACCAAGGAGGACGCGGCCAACTTCGAGACCCGCATCAACTGCGTGCGCGACCAGTACGCGCATTACGTCATCGTTGACGACATCAAGATCAACAGCAAGCTCACCAGCGGCGAAGATCTGGCCGACATCGGCGGCACTCTGCTGGCCTACATCGCCTGGAAAAAGGCCGAGGCGGGCAAAGATCCCCAGCCCATCGACGGATTTTCACCCGATCAGCGATTCTTTATCGGCATGGCCCAATGGGCCTGCGAAAATGAGCGCGACGAAAACCTTCGCCTGAGCGCCGTCACCAACCCCCACTCGCCGGGCAAATATCGCATCAACGGCGTAGTGGTAAATATGCCGGAATTCGGGCAAGCCTTCCAGTGCAAAGCAGGCCAGCCGATGGTGAAGCCCGTCGCCTGCCGCGTCTGGTAGGACTTGCTTCGAATCGCATGGGAACTCTAGTGCTCTCTTTCGTGCTGCCTCTGGGTCGAATACGGTTATGGCATCGTTCAAAATAGGTGCGCGGCGCTGCCGGTCAAGGGTTTGGGCCCTGACTTTCTGTGCCTTGGCGGGCGGTGTAGCACTGCGCCCCGAGCCGCTTGTTTATGGCCAGGTCACAGTTGGCGACCAGAGTCCGGACGGAGCCGCACAGGCTGTTGACCCGGGCCAGTCTGCCCCAGCGGAAACTCCCCAGGCCCCCGCGAAGACTTATCCGGTGCGTGGCGTGGTGCTCAGCAGCTTGACTCACCAGCCTATAGCCCGAGTACTGGTTAACGGGCAGCAGGACGCGGCCCTCACCGATAGCGAAGGCCGCTTCGAATTGCAGCTGCCGGCGGGGACGCTGGTCTTGCAGGTACAAAAGCCCGGTTACAACACGGGGCGCGAGATGTCTCCGCTGGTGGTCGACGTCGGTCCAGACAAGCCGGAGATCACCGTCGATCTTAGGCCGGATGCGCTGATCACCGGGCAGGTTACGTTTTCAAACTCGGATACAGCGGACGGGGTGAGAGTAAGGGTGAGCCGACGTACTGCGGTGAACGGCCGGATCCGGTGGGTGACCTATCAGATGGTCACCACCAATAGCGAGGGCAACTTCCGCGTGGCGGGGCTTGCGCCGGGGATATACATGGTTTCTACCGAGATGGAGCGCGATCAGGATGGAGGACAGGAAGGATTTGGATACCCGGTGGTATATTACCCCGGCGTGGCCGACCCCGGGGCTGCGGGATTGATCACGCTGACGACGGGGCAGCATGTACAGGCCGACTTCCTTCTGACCCGGCAGAAATTCTATCCGGTGGTTGCTACCGTGGCCGGTGGCAAGGGCGGAGGCTCGTTCCTTCAGATTCACGACGCTACGGGACGGGATGCCGGCGGCGGCGTTCGACCCGACCCGCTTACCGGCATCGCCAGACTGTCAGCCCCCAATGGAAGTTACTACATCGAGGCACGCTCCTTCGATATGAGTGTGGGCCCCAGAGCGGGCTCTTATGGCCGCGCGGACTTCAGAGTCGCGGGCGCGCCGGTGACCGATCTGAATCTCACGCTCCTGCCGTTGCATGGCATAGCGGTGAATGTCCGGAAGCAGTTCAGTAGTGCGAACCGTGCGGGAGGCGGCGTGATTTCTTCCATCCGCGATGGGGACGATGGTGGTGCGGCGAACGCAGGCCTCACCCTGATGCTCAGCGCTGCCACTGACGAGTTCGGCGAGGAGAACAACCAGGGTGGAAACCTGGTTAGGGTCAGGAGCGCGAACGACGAGGGAGCTTTCGAACTCACCCCGGTAGCACAGGGAACATACTGGTTGACCGTGTTTCCGTTTCAGGGGTATGTGAGTTCGATCACTTGCGGAGGCGCGGATCTGTCACGTGAGCCGCTGGTGGTCGGGCCGGGCAGCACCGCGTCCCCTATAGAAGTGACACTGCGGGACGATACCGGAACGATTAACGGGCGGGTGGTCCGTCAGGGTGCGGCTGGGAACGGTGCAGGGACTGGGGTACCCGGCAGCACGGCGACAACTTCATATGCGAGCGGTCAGGCCGAGTACTACATTTACGCCATTCCACTCTTCCCTTCCTCGGGCCAGCTGATGGGGACGCAAGCTTCGCCCTCGGGAGATTTTGCATTCGGCAATCTCGCGCCCGGGGCGTATCGGGTGGTGGTCTTCGATACTCCCCAGGAGATTGACTTCCATTCGGCTGAGGGTCTGGCAAGGTACAGCAGCGTTGGGCAGGTGGTTACGATTGAGGCGGGCGGCGAGGCCAAGGTGCAGCTCGACGCGCCGCCGGTCACAAACGAGGAGCCACAGTGAGGGGGCCAGCGAGAGCATTGTGGCGCGTCCTGATATGCCTCGTGATTGGAACGATGCCTCTCGGCGAGTCAGGTGCAGCACTGGGACAGGGCGCTCCCCGGTCGACTGGCCAGGTGGGTAGCCAGGCGGCGGCCCAAGCGGCGAGCCAAATAAGTCATCCTGCGGGGAAGTACTCCATCAGCGGAGTGGTCGTCAGCGCCACTACGGGCCATCCACTTGACCGCTCCGAGGTAATCATCACTGCGGCGGTGGATGGCCGGCCGGCGGGGGAAACAAAGACCGGCGAAGACGGAAAGTTCTCATTCACTGGTCTGGCGGCCGCAAAGTACGCGTTGACCGGTTCGCGGCGCGGCTATATCACTTCCTCTTACGACGAGCACTGGGAGTTTTCCACAGCCATTGTCACCGGCGAGGGGCTCGTGTCCGATGGGCTGACACTGCGACTGCCTCCCCAGGCCGTCCTCTACGGCACTGTGACCGACGACAACGGCGAGCCGGTCGCGCAGGCCACGGTGTCAATCTACCGGCAGAATGCGCGCAGTGGGTTGGGCAATATCGTGAGTGCGGGACAGTTCATGACCGACGATCAGGGGGACTATGAGGTGACCCGCCTGGGCCCTGGAAACTACTACATGTCGGTATCGGGTAGGCCATGGTACAGCACCCGGCTCCAGCCGCAGAGAGATGCGCGTGGAAACAGCATCGGCACGGCGGCGTCGTCGAGCCTCGACGTCGCCTTTCCGCGTACTTTCTATTCGAATGTGACTGACTCGGACTCAGCGACGCCGATACCGTTGAAGGCGGGCGACCGCATTCCGGTGAACTTCTCCCTGCACGCACTGCCGTCTTTGCACATGACGATTCAGCTTCCCCGCCCCACTCAAGTACAGGGCCCTGGCGGCAGCATGGCGATGCCGCAGGTTGAGCAGGAACTCTTCGGCGCGCGGGAGCCGGTGCAAGTCAACTTCAATTTTCAGTCGTCTCCAACTTCTCCGAACGCGGTGAGCAGCGTGGAGATCGATGGCATCACACCGGGCGACTACCAGGTCGAGATGCGCGCGCAGGATGGCAGCGCTACCCATTTCGGGGTAGTGAATGCCAGCGGAGACCTCAGTCTCGACGCGGCCCAGGCTACGCCGCTGGCTGATGTCACGGGCAAAGTAGGGATGGCCAATGGGGAGAAGCTGCCGGAAGTCACGTTCGTTGCGCTGCGTACCGGCGATCAGCCTAATGGAGGAGCCAGGGTTGAGAAGGACGGCAGCTTCACTCTCAGGGGCATTGCGCCGGGTAGTTATGAGCTGATGGCATTCTCAGAGACTACGGCGCTCTCGGTGACGAGAGTGGCGGCGATGGGAGCGGCGGTTGAGGGACATGTACTCAAAGTCGGGAGCCAGAACATCAACCTCGCGGCTACGCTGGTCACGGGTGCTGCGACGGTGTCGGGAGTCGCGCACCGGGCGGGCAAACCGGCCTCGGGGGTGATGATCCTGCTCGCGCCTAAAGACCCCGAGGACTACCAGGATTTGATCCGCCGCGACCAAAGCGACTCCGATGGAACGTTCAGCCTGCCGCGGGTTGTTTCAGGCGAGTACACGCTGGTAGCCATTGAGGATGGATGGACGCTCGACTGGGCGCGGCGAGGCGTTATCGAGAAATATTTGCGGCTGGGGCAGAAGGTCACTGTGCCAGGGAACATCAAGGAAATGAAGCTTCCTGTTGCCATCGAGGTGCAGGCCAAGTAAGTTCCCTTCGGCTGCGCGGGATGCGCGCACTCATTAAGCCTTCCAAAGACGTTCGCCTACGGTAGCTTCGGCTTAGGCCCCATCTGCAGGATGAGACGACCACCCTGCGCCACCTGCGCGTGGGTGATTCGCAGCGCTGCGAGAGGCATGCCGTTCAAACTCGCCGACTGGATGTAAATGTTCGTTGCAGAGTTGTTGTGCGCGATGATTTCAAAATTACCGCCCTCCAGATGCAGCACGGCGCGGCTGAAAGCTGGCCCACTGATCTGATAAGTGGGGGCATCCGTGCAACCGCCCTCCATGTCAAAAAGACCAAGCCCCGCCTCGACGACGTAGGCGCCCATCTGGCCTTCGTCTTCTTCGCCGGGCCAGCCGTTCAGCGGCGAGGTATCGAACACGCGGCTGAATACATCGCGTGCGTAGCGCTGCGTCAGCCAGGGCTTGCCTGAGTAGTTGAAGAGCCACGGGGCTTGAAGGTTTGGTTCGTTGGTGAGGTCGACGTAGTTCTTTTGGAATCCCTCTTCGAGCCGCGCGTTGAACGTCTCCCTGCCGAGGCGGCTGACGAGACCGGGAACATCGTGAGGGACGAACCAGGTGTACAGCCACGATGACCCTTCAACGAAGCCGGGGCCGTTCCATCCGCCGGTGGTGCCGAAGTGATGAGTATCCGGATTGGGAAGCCATGTGCCGTCCGCGCGGCGGCGTTCCGGATAGTTAGTGTCGGGCGAGATCGCGTTGCGCCAGTTCGCCGAACGCCGCGCGAACACTTCTACATCAGCATCTTTGTGCAGCGACCTCGCGAGCACAGCGGCACACGCGTCGTCATAGGCGTATTCGAAAGTCGACGATGCGGGGCCGGTCTCTTCGGGTACGTAGCCGTGCTGCATATAGGCCGCAAGGTGGCGGTCGCCGGCAAATCCCTGCGGATAGGAACCGTGGCAGGTGTAAGGCTCGCCGGGGGTGGTGAGCACCTTGCGTACCGCGGCGTAGGCCGCGTCCGGGTCGAATCCGCCGAGCCCCTTCTGCTGCGCCGCGGTGATGTAAGCGATCTCGTGCTGGGCCGCCATGATCGGGGCATAGCGCATATTTACCGGCGCGTAGGGGAGCCATCCGTCGCGACCCGCCTCCAGGGTCATGAAGTTGATGTAGGAGCGGGTGAGTTCCGGGGTAAGCAGCGCCCAGAGCGGGCCGATGGTCCACTGCGCGCCCCACAGGGCGTCACTTGAATACATATGATCGGCGGGTGCGGCCAGCTTCTGTACCTCGCCGCACGCATCGCGATAAGTGCCTGCATCGTCGTCAAGAACCGCCTTCGCCGAGTAGGCGCGGTATAGGTTGGTGTAGAGCTTCACCTGATCGTCGGCGCTGCCGCCCTGGACCTCGACCCGCTTGAGCAGCTTGTTCCAGGAGGCCTCAGCGGCAGCGGCGACTGCGTCGAAGTCGAAGCCGTAGGGGGCGGCTTCGGTGGTCAGATTTGCCCGGGCTTCGTTGATGCCGACGAGACTGATTCCCGTTCGCATGATGAGGGGGTGGTGCGGATCATGAGGAAAGTCGAGCCACACCCCTCCCGGCGATTCGCTCTTGTACGCGCTCACGTCCCGCTGCGTGGCTCGCGGAATGCGCCATTCGGTGCCGTAGTTGTGCTGCCCGCCCTGATAGATGCCATTGGTCCATGAACCCATGCTGCTAAAGTCGGACGAGAACTGAGCGACGAAGTAGACGGTAAATGCGCCCGCGTACTGGTTGTGCTGGGTCATGCTGCCTTCAATTTCGTGAGCGCTTACACGCCTGACCTCAACCGCTACCGGGGGGTCGGACTGCTCTTCGGCCGGCGCGGCAAAATCGAAAACGAGATGAGCGTCTCCGGCGTTTTGGCCGCTGGGAAAGTGCAGCCGCATCCATCCCGTGCGCATGGTCGCCGTCACTTCGGCGCGGGTGTGGGCATCGATGAGGTCGACGGCGTAGTAGCCGGGACGTCCTGACTCGGTCTGTTTGTCGATGCGCGAGCGGTAGCCGGACGTCCACATCTGGCCGAAGGGGCCGTCGGCGGGGCCGGCGAAAAGTTTAGGCTGGCCGGGCTCGTTTTCGAGTGGCCCGACTACCGGCATCACGGTCATGCTCGACAGGCCCATCGAGTGCAGGAAGCTGAACCCGGCGATGCTGGCGATGGTGTATTCGTAGCCCCCGTCCCAAACATTGCTCTGATTGTCGGGGCTGAACTTGACCAGCCCCATCGGCAGGGTCGCGCCGGGGAATTGCATCCACCTCGAATTGGAAGTGCCGGTAAAAACGTTGACCAGGTCCGTGGGTGTACGCGGGCGTGCATGGGCCGTAGGACGGGCAGGCCGGGGCAGAACTCGGGGCTGGGCAGTAGCGGTCGCGGCTATGGTGGACATGGCGAGCAACAACGCGCCGACTACACCGCTCACCGGCTTAAAGACTCGCAGCAATGGAAACAGCCTTTCTGAATCGAATGAGAATCGCAGCGAGAGAAAGCTCACCAGCCAAGACCTTCGCGAAGGACCGGCTCAAGTCCATCGGCGACCGCCAGGTGCTGGGCGCGAGTGGGATGCCCGTTGCACCCGTTGCCCGGATAATGCTCCGAGTGAACAAAGCGGACGTTGGGGTCGCCTACGGCGGCCACCGCTGCCTGGACATACTGACGCAGCAACGGATCGGTGACGATGGTCCCCTCCGTCAGCCACATCTTTGCCCCCGGATACAAACCTCGCAGCATCTTAACGAACGCTACGTAGCGCGCCACCCACTCCGTTCCATTCAGCGGCTTCTTCTGCTGCAGGTTGAAGTCATTCGTGCCCAGCGAGATCAATATCCCATCGGGCACGAAGCGCGCCGCCTCCCACGGAGCGCGCGAGGCCGGGTCGTCAGCCGGAATCGAAAGCTGGAAAAACTCCGGCGCGTTGGGCACGCCGTCCGCGATGCCTAGTCCGCGGTAGTCGCGTTCGAGTCCGCGGCCGCCGTAGCAAACCAACTGCACCTGCGCGTCGAGCCGGCGGCCCAGCACCATTCCAAAGGCCTCGTAACCATTGCTTGCCGGAAGCGCCGGGTCGGGCATGCAGGTGGCGTTGTTGTCCACTCCAGCGCCACACGTCACCGAATCGCCGATGAACATAAGCTTGCGCCGCGGAAGTACCGGCGGGTCGAGCAGGGTTCCGCCGTCGATGGTGAGACTGGAAAGAATGAGCACTCCTTGCCATGTCTCCGTACGCTTGATGATCTCGGCGATATGGAGGCCCGACGCGAGGCCGGTAGCAATACTCACGGCGTTGTCACCCTTGCTGAGGAGTCTGAGTTGAGACGCGCCGTGATCAACGACGACATTCAGAGCGCTTTGCGCGGAGTCACTTTTCACATTGAGTGTGAGCGCTGTCCCCGTGAAGCGAACAATCACACCCGCGCCCGGATAGCCGAATCTCGGTTGGGCTGGGGTGCGGTCATCGTAGCGGCCGACCTTCGCGACGCGGCTGTCGTCGGGAGTGATGGTGACCTGCTGTGCGTTTGCCGATACCGCGATCCCAACCAGAAACGCTCCTGCCAGAAGCACGAAGCGGCGGGGTTGAGCGACGGGCAGAGCTTTCCCTTTGACGGCGAAAAAAGTTGATGGCTGAGTTGAGTTCATGAATTCCGGCACGATTGTTACTTTAATCTCTCGAACGACTTTTACGACAACGTGGCTTCTCCGCACTCCGTCCGCCAATACTGCCTGAGGAAGACACACAGGTCGGATCGCGCGCTAACCCAATAGAATGGAGCCCATGAGTGTCCCAAAGTCGAAGGACCAGCAGATCAGAGCAGTCGACGAACTCCTGCGCGGGGTAGAGTTGGCGCATGGAGTCCGTTCGCAGTCTGGCTGGGTGCGTGAGCGATCACCGAAGGGCGGCGGAGACCAGGCGCCCCGCGACCATTCTTCGGGCCGAGCTCCGGCCGCCGCACGTCCCGGTCGGATTGACGTCATCGAGGCACCAGGATGGTCAAAGCACAAGTGGCTGCTGCACGGTTTCAGCACGCGCACCGGCGGACGCAGTCACGCCTACAGGTCAGCGCCAACGACCTCCGGCCAGGAGCGCCAAAGCGAGCAATTCGGGGACTTGAATTTAGGATTTACGGCGGCTGACGCGGACGAAATTGTGCGGGCCAACCGGTCAGACTTCTTACGGGCCATCCTCAGAGCGCCCCAGAAGGCTTCAGCAAAGCGCCCTAGACCTGGCGTAACCGAAGCTGAATCCATCGGCCGAGAAATGAAGCTGGTAACCTTGCGGCAGATTCACTCATCCCTCCTCCGGCGAGTCGACAGCACCGACGCTGCCGCAAGCAGGAAGGGCGACGGGCTCATGACCGATGAGCCCGGCGTGATGCTGGGCATCGTGACCGCCGACTGCATTCCGGTGCTGATCGCCGACCCCAGACAGCGAGCCGTCGCGGCCTTCCATGCCGGATGGCGAGGGACCGTAAAGCGCATTGTTGAAAATGGCGTGGGTCGCATGAGGCTCGAATTTGGCAGCGACCCGGCCGACATGATCGCCGCCATCGGCCCCGGCATCGGCCAATGCTGCTACGCGGTAGGCGATGAGGTGATCAGCGAGTTCACCTCCCAATTTACGTACGCGAAGGAACTCTTCTGCGAAATCTACGATTCCGATCCGGTGCGGCAGAAGTATCCGCTGCTCTTTCTCACTGCTCGAGCACCCGGTCACGGGCCGACAGGGCCTGCAACCCACCTCGACCTGGTTGAGGCAAATAAGCGGCAGCTAATGGACGCGGGGCTCAAGGTGGACTCAATCTTCGTCGCCGGCGAATGTACGAGTTGCCGAACCGACCGCTTTTTCTCCCACCGGGCAGAGCACGGCTTCACTGGAAGAATGCTCTCAGTCATCGGGATCAAAGAGGATTCAAGGCCTACCGAAGGCTGACAACTGGCGTCAATAGCCGAATGTGCCGAGAAGAGACCGGGCTTACTTCTCGGTGCTCGCCCCTGGGCTTGCTTCTGTGGTCCCGGCTTTTTCAGCCTTGGGCCCGTTGCCGCCGGGGTTGACCAGATCGCGAAGCTCCTTACTCGGCTTGAAATAGGGGACGCGCTTTGCGGGAACATCGACCTTCGCACCGGTCTTGGGATTGCGCCCGATGCGAGGTTTGCGCTGGCGAATGCGGAAGCTGCCAAAGCCGCGGATCTCGATCTTGTCGCCGGCCTTGAGGGCCTCGATTACGGAGTCGAAGATGGTGTCGACGATGACCTCTCCGTCACGGCGGGTCAAGTCGCCTAGCTGAATGACTTCCTCGACCAGTTCTGCCTTCGTCATGTTCGAAATCGCTCCGGGGTATGGTGACGCCAGATTACTAGGGTAGATGCGACCAGGAGCCCCGCAAAGAAAAATCCTCAAAAAGGGGCGCCGAGCTGATGCCAGCGCCTAAGCGGCTGGTACCCGGAAGTGTAGCATCGTTGACGGCGTGACTGGGTAGGAGCCGGTAATTCGATCCGAGAACCTAGGCAGGATTGACGGGGAATCAAGACGATATACGTGGCGCACTTCTGGGCCGAATTATTCCAATCGGCGGGGCAGCATTCGCGCTTTGGGTTTAAAGTATGGTAACTGTTGAAAAAATTTCCCATGAACGACCGCCCCGACTACAGTATCGTGATTCCTGCCTATAACGAGATGGCCCGCATCGGCCCGGCACTGGCAGAAGTGTTGAAGTGCTCGACAGAAAAGGGATGGGACGCGGAGGTGATCGTCGTCAATGACGGATCGACCGATGCGACCGCCGAACTGGTGACCAAGGTGGCCCTGATCGATCCTCGGGTGCGGCTGCTTGAAAACCCTGTTAACTGCGGCAAGGGATTCAGCGTAAAACATGGGATATTGCAGGCTTCCGGCGACATAGTCATGTTTACCGATGCCGATCTTTCGGCGCCGATAGCGGAGGCAGAGAGGCTGTTTGCAGCGATCAAAGAGGGTGCCGACATCGCGATTGGTTCACGGTGGCTCGACCGCGGCCGCCAGACCAAGCACCAGCCGCTTTACCGGCAGTTGTTTGGACGGTGTTTCAACGCCGTCACCCGCCTCGTAATGGGACTTCCCTTCGCCGACACCCAGTGCGGCTTCAAGGCTTTTAGGCGGTCTGCGGCGCAGACTGTCTTCCAGTTGCAAAGGATTGAACGTTGGGGGTTCGACCCTGAGATGCTCTTTATCGCGCTGAAGCGCGGTTACAGCGTCCGCGAAGTTGCGGTGACATGGGGCCACGATGAACGCAGTCGCATCAGCTATCTCAAGGACGGCCTCAAGATGCTGCAGGAGATTGCTTATATCCGGTGGCACGCGTTCATAGGAAGCTACGACGGGCCGGTGGGCGACCTCTCGCCCGAGTGGCCCGCTAACAAGGGCTGAGGCGGTTCTCAGACTACGATCACTGCCTTTTGAGCCGCAGCATACCAGCTGTTCCACGGCAGCTATTCCACGGAACAAATAAGGCACTTCAAATAATCAGTCTCTGGGATAGTCAGGATCACGGGATGGTCGGGGGCTGCGCCTCGGCGTTCGATTAGGCGGAGGCGGCGACCGGCGTCTCCTGCCGCGGCGGCGACAACGGCGGTGAAGTCATCCGAAGAAATTTGCTGCGAACACGAGCAAGTAATCAGCGTACCACCGGGCCGGAGGAGTTTCAGCGCCCGAAGGTTCATCTCTTTATATCCGCGCAGCGCGCCTTCGACTGCCTTCTTGGATTTGGCGAAGGCGGGCGGATCCAGAACCACCGTGTCATATGCGGGCCCGGAAGTGCTCCAGTCACGCAACAGATCGAAGGCGTTGGCTTCGACCCAGTCAACTTCGGAGCCGGACTTGCCGCCGAGTGCTTCGCGGTTTAGTTCCAGATTGGACTCTGCTACCTCAAGCGCGGGGCGGGAGGCGTCAACCCCCGTCACCTTCGCGCAAACCTGCGCCAGATGCAGTGCAAACCCGCCGTGATAAGTGCAGACATCGAGCGCGTCGCCGTGCCCGTATCGCGCGGCGGCCGCGTAGTTTTCTCGCTGATCGAGGAAGGCCCCGGTCTTCTGGCCGGAGTTGGCGTCGTAGTGGAAGCGCAGGCCATTCAGTTGAAAGATAGACGAGAGGGCGGGACCCGCTGCGTCGATGCGACGATAGAGCGGCTCCCGGGACGGTTCTGAGAGCTGTTCAATCTCGCGGATGCGGGGGTCGGGGCGCTCGATGATGGCGCCCGGGTCGATCAGTCTGCGCAATACGTCGACGATGACTTCGCGGTTGTCTTCGCAGTCCATCCCTTGCGTAAGCAGTTGCAGAATAACGAGGTCGCCGTACTTGTCAATGATGAGACCAGGGAGTGCATCGGCTTCACTGAAGACGAGCCGGCTGGCGTCGGTGCGCCCGCGCTCCGCATAAAGCATCTCCCGGCGCATGGCGATAGCTGATTCGAGCCGAGTGCGCAGAAGGTCGAGCCATGCCGCTCTAACCTGTATAACCCGGGGGCTGACAAGGCGAAGTGCTATCTGCGAGGTGGGGCTGTAGAGGGCTGTGCCGAGGGGCAACCCGCGATCATCGACGACGGTGTAGAGGTCCGGCGACTCGACGCCGTCTTTGTCAGCAATGATCTGGGCAACATCAGAGGAATACACCCAGACATGCCCGGCTCGCAGGCGTTCTGCCGCGCGGCGAGAGATTACTGCGGTGGGACCTTCCGTTGCTCTTCGCTGCGGTGCTGATCGGACTTTTGACGCCTGGGCCGGTTCTGACTTAAGCACTTGTGCCGGACTCTTCGTTCGCTTGCTTTTGCGTTCTGTACCGGGTGGTTTGGAAGACGGCATTCATGCACCTGTAGAAGCTCATCTTCGCACAATGTCGCACCGGCAATGGATATTGCGGTCATCCCACACCCAGCATTCGGACATGTGCCGATCAATGCCATTGGGCCGCTAGATCGAGCAGCAGCGCACCAGCCCGCACACCAGCCATTAGAACGCCGCCTGTAGCCCGGTGGCACCCCGAGCACCTTTCACCGCATTTACGCCCGAACACGCTTGACCCTTTCCGTCCTCAGCCGAATACTTGATTAAGGCGAGGCCGGGCCCGGTCGGATTAGGTCACGTCCCGGCACTGACAACAGAGGCGGCAAGCAATGGCAGATTCAGCAAAAGGCCCGAACCCTTTCGGGGACTTCGGCGCAAAATCGAAAAGCATGTTTGAAGACATAGGCCGCAAGATCGACAGCCAGGCCGGCGAAGCGCTGCCCCGCGTCGAAGAGGAAGTTAAAAAGGTTATCGCCTACCTGAACGATCAAGTGGTCCCCGAGGTGAAGAAGAATTCTTCTGAGGCACTGCGGTTTGCGTCATCTCATCTGGCAAGGCTCGCCGAACATCTCGACCGTCGGCGTGGAGATCAATAGTTGCCGCGTATGCGTCGGAGCCATGCGCTTTGCACCGGCATGCTCCAGGCCCTTGCGATAGCTTCTCTTGCCGTCACCGGCTGTGGACATCGTCAGCAAGTCGGCTATGCACCGCCGCCACCCCCCATCCGATCCACTGCGCCCTCAAATAGTCCGTCCCGCAGCCCTATCGAAAATCCAGACAGCGCGAACGAAACAAATAGCGCTGGCCTCGAAGCCTCGGAAGCCGACGCGCAAATAGTGGCCACCCACAGGCCCATCTACTCCGAAACGGGGCTGGCAAGCTGGTACGGCCCGCCCTACCACAATCGCCGCGGCGCCAACGGCCAGATATTCAATCAGAACGCGATGACCGCCGCCCACCGCACCCTGCCCATGAATTCGCTCATCCGCGCCACCAACCTCGCGACAGGCCAGTGGGCCATCGTGCGCATCACCGACCGCGGCCCCTTCGTCGGCGACCGCTTTCTCGACCTGTCGGTCGCATCTGCCAAGGCCATCGGCGTCTGGAGACCCGGCACCGCCCAGGTCCGTATCGACGTCTACGACGCCCCCAAGCCAATCACCGTCGGCGGCCGATGGTGCGTACAAGTGGGCGCCTTCGAAAGCAGCGATAAATCCCTCGCCCTCGCCCATCACCTCGAGAAGAGGTACATCACGGCCAACGTAGCTGAATTCACCGGCCCCACCGGGCACTGGGTCCGCATCCGCCCCGCCAACGATGACAAAGCCAAAGCCACCGAGATTGCCAACACGCTTCGACCCGACCAGGGACGGGCCTACCTAGTCAGAATGGACTGAGGACGACACTCCTCCCGGAACCGGCGATGCTCCAAGCGCGTATCAAACGTATAGAGTTATCACGCAAGAGCAACGAAGAGGAGTAACCAGTGGCGACTTACCCGGCGGTCAATTTGCCAACGATTTACGCAGCAAGCATGACGGACCAGCAGCGCGCGCGCTACTTCGCCGAGCTCTCTGTTGTCCAGAAAGACGAAGTCCTCGGCGTGCTCCTTGCTGTATTCCTTGGGACGTTCGGCGCGCACCACTTCTACATGCGGCGCAACGGGCTGGGCATCCTCTATTGCATTCTCAGCGTCACCGGATTCTCAACCATCGCCGGCTTCGTTGAGGCATTTTTCATGCCGGAACGCGTCCGGCGCTACAATGCCATGCAAGCCGCGGCGATTGCAAACCAGCTGGGGATCAACTATGGGCCGGGAATTTACGGGCCCGGAACTTACGGTCCAGGAACTTACAGTCCCGGAACTATGTCACCCGCCACTTCACAGGCTTTCCCTATGCCATCCTATGCCCCGGCAGCAGGCGCGCCCTTTTCAGTGCCGATCCCGACCTCAACAAGCTTGAGCAACCACGTTGCGCCGACCGTCTGCCCATCGTGTAGCGCAGCAGTAACTTCCGAAGTCAACTTTTGCTCCGTCTGCGGCGCCGCGATCCACTAGGAGCGGAAAGTCAGCTTACACACTTGCCAAGCCTATTTTGTCGCGCCACATCTCTGGAGTGCAGGCACATCCTAGCGCCGGCACATCCCAAGGTTTTACGAGATTCGCCAGGAATTACTTGAGGTGAAGATTAATCAGGAATTCTTTCTTGCTGTCGAAAGCAGTGATGGTCTTGGTCGCGCTCTTCTTCCCATTAAGCTCGGCCCACAGGGTGTAGTCCGTGTCGGTAGCAAGTTGCCCAAACCGATAGCCGCCATCGGCTGTAGCTATGAAGCTCTTGATCGCGTCCGATTTGGCGCTTTTGAGGTAGACAATGGCACCCGGCTGAGCAACGTCACCTTCGTCAAAGACTTTGCCCTGGACGACCTTTTGAGGCGCGCTCTCTGCCTGAGCGGGTGCGGTGAATGCCAGATCTGCCGTGCCGGCCAGCGAACTAATCGCCAGCGAGAGCAAGGCAAGCCGCAGCCCCGAGCGCGACACGGAGCGACGAGCGGAAGGATGGGTTCTCTGCCGCGCCAGGCCGTCACCGGCTCCTTGCCCACCGCCGTCTCCTCGATGGGTAATTGTCGTTGTTATGGTTGTGGTTTTCACGACGGTCACTCTTCTTCCTCGTCCACGAACTTCGGGTCTTCTTCTTCGTAGCCCTCGCTGTCGACCTTGACGAGCTCCAGCGGTTCGGTGGTCACGACTTCGTACTCGGTGCCACACTCGTCGCATACGATCACGTCGCCTTCGTCAACTTCCTCTGCATCGAAATCGAGGACCGCATCACATTCTGAACAGTTAGCCATGACCCTCCCCCAAGTTTCGGAGTACTTTCTTCATTATTGCCGCATGGTATATACGGCCGATCTGTGTCACGGCTAGTGTATTGAACACCCGGATGGAAGAGAAGTTCCGGGCACCAAAGTTACCAGCGGCATTTTAGTCACTTCAAATCGCAACATCGTTAGCCGTGTATCTGATTCTCCACTATTTCCGGAGTAGACGTGATGAATATACCTTCGGTTGTGTTTCGGGACATTCCTGTTTCGGGCTGCTGCCGTCTTTACGCAGACTCGTCCGGCCTCCCCACCTCAAAAGTCCGCTGCCTCCTGCATAGACGGAACCTGCTCACGGCAGCCCTCCTGCTGGCGGCCTCGGTTGGCAGTTTCGCGTATGCCCACTCTGACGGCGCGAAGCTCAACGGGGATGCCAAGCGTGTAAGAAAGAGCTGCCCGCCCGCGCCTGCGGTTCACGGTACCAGTGCGGAAGGGCCTGTTTTGATCGGACCCGCGCCGGTCGATCCGGCCATCCAGCGCGCGCTCGACGGTGTGTCCCCTGCGCATATCGAGCACACGATCACCACCCTGGCAGGATTCCGCAACCGCAATACTCTGTCCAGCATGGACACGGATTTGCTGCCTGGGCAGGGAATCACTG
>DASWUZ010000028.1:0-8162 GCA_036401395.1 Acidisarcina sp. | reverse complement strand
GCCTTACGTCGACCGCCTAGCCGTCAGGCCCGCAGTCTTGTTAGTGCACGTCACCGTTGGCGGTTCATGGTAGGCACCCGGTAGCCGCTCTGGGCTCGCTAGCACTGAGTCGAGGCGAGCTGAACTGCGAACGGCAGGCTTTTTGGGGTGATTACTAAAATCCATCGATTCCTACCGAGATCGCAAATTCAGCCGATAGATTCCCTCATGAGCAGCATATATGGGGGCTGAAGTGGTTTCTGGACGCAAAACTGGGCAGGCGGAAATTGCGCCCAACTTGATCATGCACGCCACAGAGGTTACTGACCAGATCATTTCAGGGACACAGGTAATTTCAGGGAGTTCTCCGACGTTAGACCAGGAGATCGCCCCGTCCCTGGTGCGGCTGGAGATCCCCCATGGCGAGGGCTTGGGCGTCTATATTGCGATCATGTGGTCTTTGGCCGTCGAGGCTGGCGTCGCCGGTCTGGGCTTTGCGCTCTGGCAGCTTTGGAAAGTAATGTAAATTCAGACGCTAATTGATGCTGCATCCGGGCTTATCGGCAAGGAGGATTGCCCCTCCACCTCCGGCGCCGGATAAAGCCTCGATACCGCTATTCCCATGATGAGCAAGATCAGTGAATAAATCATGACCTCCGGTGCGTAGACACGGGAAGGAAAAAACCTGTTTACGACCGTTGTTATGAACCAGAAATGCACCATACACAGGAACACAATCGTTCGCGCTCTTGATCGGGGCGCAGCGATCGCGGCAGCGACTGGCACCATGAGCACGATGAAGTCGTAGAGTACATGCTTGAAGCACAGCAGAGTCATCACTATGGTCAAGGCGAATTGCATCCGTTCGTCGAGCCTCCGGTTGAGGCCGATCCAAATCGCGACTATCACCGCTGCAATCAGGCCGAACAACGTTGGCACGGTATAAGTCGGCCCAGCGGCCACGCCATGATTACGAAGAAGAATCTCCAAGGGCGTCATAATGTCGGCGTTCCCAGGTCCCATCGCAATCTTCGAGGTAGCCACAGGTTCAAATGCAAGCGTTTCAAGGTTGCCGCCCAGCATATGCCAGGCAATGAGCAAGCCGATCAGCGGCGGAATTGTTGAGATAAGCACTACACCGAAGCGCCTTCTAACCAGCAGCACCAGTACAAACAGCGGAGAGAAGCTGTATTTGCAATAACTAATACCCAGCGCAATTCCTTTGGTCCACCTATTTGATACATAGAACACTATGCTCAGCATCAACAAGATAAAGAGCGCGTGCTGTCCGTTCGACATCGTTACGCGAAATGGAGTAGCACTCAGCGACAGAAACGCGAGCAGCAGAAAATGATCGCGGTCGAGATGGAACATCTTACGAAGGATAAGTAGATTTCCAGCCAGGAAAAACAAATTCAACACAGCCCAGATTTCTCGGGCATGCGGGAAGGACATCCTACCCAAGGGACCAAGTAAAAGGTAGAACTCAGCGAGGTAGTTAGGTTGCTGGCCGAGGATGATCTGCCCCTTGGGATCGCCATTGATGTAAGTTTTCCACGGGTCCTGGTGCTCAGCGAGAATATGCGCGCCACTCCACTGGAAGTCGACGCCTCCATTCCTTACCCGTCCGCCCATGACGGTGTGATCAGTTACAGCTTCTTTAAGTCCAACCACGGTCGAGAGCGTCGCCATGAGCCCTAGCACGGCCAAGATAAGCAGCCTGAGTCGCGGTGATGCTGGCAGTACGCCATTTGCATCTCTGTGACTCGGATCAATCATTGCCATCGGAACAACCTCCGCCGCATTAGTCAGTATTAGACCGCTTATCGTTTGCTACGCCGCCAGGTGAGCACGGTATTAACGCCATAGTTCCAGACCGAACTGATCCCAGTCCCTAGCGTTCCTGCTAAATACCAGGGCATACCGTGAGTCATGAGCATGCTTGCGAACGTCACATTAATCGCAGCGCCCAGCGAACATGCTAGATAGAACGTAATCAGGCCGGTTATCAGGCGTCTGCCGCGCAGCTTTCGATCTCGAAAAGTAACTACATTGTTCAAGAGGAAGTTGAAGGTCATTGCCGCAACCGTGGCGATCACCTGTGCCTGCCAGAAGTGATGGCGATGATTTAGATACAGCGGAGCGAGCACAGCCAAATGCACTAGAACGCCGAGCGCACCGACCAGCATATATAGTACGAAGCGGGTAGGCACCCATTTACCAATCAACTTATCAATGATCAGGAAGACATACTCCAACTGAACATTGACGTCCAGCTTGCTCTCACCCAGTTCCCTGTTGCGAAAACGATAAGGTACTTCGCCGGCGCGCGGTATGGTCGGGCTTGAGGCCAGCACGTCCACAAGAATTTTGAATCCGGAACCAGTAAGCCGCGGCACCACACTGCGAAAGAACTTGGCCTCGACGATGAAGAACCCGCTCATCGAGTCGCTCACTTCGCATCGGCATACAATCCTGCTCACGCGAGTTCCCATGTCACTGAGTTTTACTCGGTCTTTTGCAAACTCGCCCATGCTGCCGCCAGCGATGCGGCGACTGGCGATCACAACATCCAGCTTCTCGCTCTCGATTTTGCGCAGCATCTCCGGCAGCACTGCCTCATCGTGCTGCAGGTCCGCGTCCATCACAGCGATGTAGGGGGCAGGAGAAGCCATCATCCCCTCGATGCACGCCGAGGCCAGGCCGCGACGCCCAATCCGTTCAATTGATCGAACTCGGGGGTTAGTTCTAGCGATGGAGCGCACCACGTCCGAGGTCCCATCCGGAGAGTTGTCGTCGACATAGATGACTTCCCATTCAATTCCCTGAAGGGACAGTTCCAACTTGTCGATTAAAAGTGGCACATTTTGCCGCTCGTTATAAGTGGGAATCACAATTGTAAGTTCGATGGGAGCTTTATCGCTTGGTGGAATACTCTCGTAGACGGTAGTTTCCATGTCAGAAAGAACAGCCTTTTCCATCTGTATTCGCCGATCGCTCATGTTAGAAAGACCTGCCCAACGACTGGGTTTTCGGGGACCACTACAGCCCGGCCGTTTGCCCGCCTGCTCCTGCCAGAAGATTGAATGCTATCTAGTGACTATCAAACTCAAGAATTCGAGTTACTTCGAAGCTGCACTCAAAGGTTGAGTGCCAGTTGCGATCCGATACGACGCGCCCATGTCGGTCGCGAAGCTTCATAGGGTTTAGCGACCTGAAACAGATCGGCAGCAATTGGGGACCTGCGATGTTCTTCCCATACTACTACACCGCGGAGCGTCTTCGTTCCTCATTTCCCTTCCTGAGAGCGTCGGCGGCGGCTCGAAATGTTCGCGGATTTCTGCGACCCGTCGTTCAATTTATTGCCGGCGCGGACCACCACGACCAAACGACCACTATATCGGCGGCTGGGTCGGCGGACTTGCGCGAAAAGTCGAACCACTACCATGAACGCGCTCGGTTCCATTAGACTGGGCCCTGCTGCTGCGTTCGCAGCGCACACTCTTCGGGAGCCAACATCACTGCATGAGCGAGACGATGCCTTCCATCACCACCCAACAAGCCGTGGAATGGACCAAGACCTATAACTACGGTACCTGGAGATTTCAGAAGAATTGGAATCCGCTGCATATTGTCGACGCCGAGGGCTGCTTTTTTACCGACGGAGGCGGAAAGCGTTACCTCGACTTCTCATCGCAGTTGATGTGCGTCAATTTGGGACATAAGAATCCGGCAGTGATTCGGGCCATTGAAGAGCAGGCGCGCAAGCTGGCCTACGCGATGCCTGGCTATGCGACCGATGCCCGCGCCGAGTTGAGCCATCTGCTGCTCGAGGTAGTGCCCCAGGGGCTGAACAAATTTTTCTTCACCACATCGGGCACCGAGGCGAACGAAGCCGCCTTCAAAATTGCCCGCATGTATACCGGCAAAACGAAAGTCGTCGCGCGATATCGCTCCTACCACGGGTCAACTTCGGGATCGATTGGCGCCACCGGAGACCCGCGCCGCTGGGCGATGGAGCCGGGTGGTAAGGGGCAGGGGTTTGTTTTCGCGCCTGAGGTCAACTGCTACGATTGCCCGATCAAGCATACTTACCCGGCCTGCAACATCGCCTGCGTTGACTATCTCGAACACATGATCGCCAACGAGAGCGATGTGGCTGCGGTGATCGTCGAACCAGTGGTGGGGACAAATGGCGTGCTGATACCGCCCCCTGAATACATGCCGCGCCTGCGGGAGATTTCCGACCGCCGCGGCGTGCTGCTCATTGCCGACGAAGTTATGTCCGGCTGGGGGCGCACCGGCGAGTGGTTCGCGATGGACCACTGGGGCGTCACGCCCGACATCCTCGTCACAGCTAAGGGAATTACCTCAGCCTATGTTCCGCTCGGCCTCTGCGCGACTAATGGCAAGATCGCAGCATACTTCGACGACCATTACTTCTCGCACGGCCATACGTATGAAGCGCATCCTTTAACCCTGGCCCCTGCGGTTGCGACAATCCACGAGATGCAGCGCCTCGACTTGATCAATCGCGCTAAAGAAGTAGGCGGGTACCTGGGCGAACAGTTACACAACCTCCGTCACAAGCACCCATCTATCGGCGAAGTACGCGGTCTGGGCATGTTCTGGGCAATCGACTTAGTAACCGACCGGCATACCAAAGCACCGTTCAACACGATGGCCGATAAAGTTGGAGGTAAGTCGCTGGTCGTCGATCAGGTAACTGCCGCCGCCTTGAAGCTCGGAGTCGCAGTGCAAGGATGGATCAGCCATATCGTTGTAGCTCCCCCGCTGATTATCACCAAAGAAGAGATAAATTTAGGTGTAGCAGCGCTAGACCAGGCGCTAACCATAGCTGACGCCGCTGTTACCGAGACAAGCTGAAGGACGGGCCAAACTGACCTCCGACGCACCCGTCTGCGCGTTACATCCGCAATGCATCTTAAGATCTGGAGGACCATTACGCGATGAAAGCAGTCATGCTTTACGAGTACGGCGGGCCGGAGAAGTTGCGGTATGAAGACACCGACATCCCGGAATGCAGCGACGCTGAAGTTCTGGTACGCATGCACGCCACGAGCATCAATCCTATCGACTACAAGTTGCGGAGCGGAGCGGCGAAGGCGCGCATGCCGATCGACTTCCCTGCCATCCTCGGGCGAGATTTGTCCGGCGAAATTGTGGCCACAGGTGCTTCGGTGACCGGCTTCCCCAAGGGGATGCGGGTGATGGCGCTAGCCAATCGCACTTACGCCGAGTACACCGTTGCCAAGGCGGACGTACTCTCGCCGATTCCTGAAGGGCTCGACTTTGTGAAGGCAGCCGCGGTCCCGCTGATTTCGATCACTGGTTCGCAGTTGATCGAGTGCGCGATCAAGATTCGCGCGGGACAGACGGTGCTGGTGACGGGCGCGCTCGGCAGCGTAGGACGTTCCGCTGTCCATGTTGCCCGCCAGCATCAGGCCCGGGTGCTTGCCGGAGTTCGCACCGCGCAAAAGGATGAGGCGGCCAAACTGCCGGTCGATGGCGTCGTCGACCTCGATAGCGAAGAAGAGATCGCCCGGTTGCGCGACCTAGACGCCATCGCCGATACAGTAGGTGGGGCGACGATCGAGCGGCTCTTCAAGGCATTGCGCAGCGGCGGCGTGCTCGGCTCCGTGCTCGGCGAGCCGAAAGGGGCGCGTGAGCACGATATTCGTGTTGAGGCGTTCATGGCGCAGTCCGATGCTTCGCGGCTCTATCAACTCGCAGACGACATAGCCCGCGGCGAATTCTCAATCCCCATCGCGCGAGTCATGAAGCTGGAGGAGATTCAGGAGGCCCACCGCCTCGCGGAGAGCGGCGGGGCCGGCGGCAAGATCGTCCTCACGATCTGAATCACGTGGATGCAGTAGCGACTTCAGCCGAATGGGTAGTTCGAAGAACTTGAAGCACCAGCCCAGAGACCTGGGACACGCTTCCGGCTCCCAGCGTGAGCACAGCATCGCCCGGACGCGCAGCCTTACAGACCCTATCCGCTGCGGCTTCAAATGAGGAGGCGTGGTAGATGCCGCTCCGGCCGCCTGACTGGCGAATAGACTCCACCAGATTCTCCGCCGAAATACCTGGAATAGGCTCTTCGCTGGCGGCGTAGATGTCGAGGATTTGGATGGTATCGGCGGCGGAAAATGAGGCGGCAAACTCGGGCAGCAGATCGCGTGTTCGGCTGTAGCGGTGGGGCTGGAAAATTACGTGGATGCGGGTGTAACCGCATTCCCGCGCGGCGCGGAGGGTGGCGCGAATCTCGGTGGGATGGTGCCCGTAGTCGTCGATGACGGTGACGCCGCCGACGCACTCCTTGACTTCGAAACGGCGGTCTACTCCACTGAAAGCGCGAAGACCCTGGGCGATCTTGTCGGACTTGAGGTCGAGCTGAGTTGCGATGGCGACGGCGGCGGTCGCGTTGAGCACGTTATGCTTGCCGGGCACGTGCAGCTCAAAAGGACCGAGGACCGAGCCGGCCGCTGCCACTTCAAAGCGGGAGCGGACGACGGTATGGGGAGCCACCACGTCATTGGCGGTGATTGATACGGCCGGGAGCATGCGCACCACGAAGTCGGCCTCGGCGGTCATTCCATAAGTGAAGACGCGGCGGCGCACGCGGGGCAGTATCGCCATGAGGCGCGCATCGTCGGCGCAGGCGATACAGCTCCCGTAGAACGGCACCTTATTCATGAACTCGACGAATGCGTCTTCGACGTCGGCCATGTCACGGTAGCAATCCATGTGTTCGCGATCGAGGTTGGTGACCACGGCGAGGATGGGCGAAAGCTTCAGGAAGGAGCGGTCGCTCTCGTCCGCTTCCGCGACGAGGTATTGGGATTTGCCGAGACGGGCGTTCGATCCGAGAGTATCGACGCGGCCGCCGACAACGACGGTGGGGTCGAGGCCACCGGAGGCGAGTACCGAGGCGATCATGGAGGTGGTCGTTGTCTTGCCGTGCATCCCCGCGACGGCGATGCCGTATTTCAGGCGCATGAGCTCGGCTAGCATTTCGGCGCGCTGGATGACGGGGATTTTTCGCGCGCGGGCCTCGATGACCTCAGGGTTTTGCTCGTTGACCGCGGAGCTCGCGACGATAACGCCGCTGCCGACGACGTAGGCGGCTGCGTGGCCCTCGAAGACCGTGGCGCCCAGGCCTGCAAGGCGTTCGGTGACGCTGGTTCGGCGCAGGTCGGAGCCGGAGACGGGGTAGCCGAGGGTAAGCAGGATCTCGGCGATCCCGCTCATGCCAATGCCGCCAATGCCTATAAAGTGAACGCGCTGCGCTTTTGCAAACATTGAGGGTTTGGGCCACAGAATCGGGCGCGTGCCATGTTCACTCTATCAGCAAGGCCGGCGCGTTGAACTGATTCGAGAAGAAGGGTGGGGCGTGATCCCCGGTTCAAATCTCATAGACTGGCAACGGAACAGCGAGGGATGGTGCCTTTCCTACGCCCGCCGCTGTCGGCTAAAGGCAGGTCTGCATTAGCGCAACTTTATTTCCGGCGAAACGTTAGTAATGGGAGACTCTCGGGCCGTGCAGAGCATCACTTTGAGAGTCGCGTCATTCGGGCCGCTTTTCGACATAAAGAGGCCGCGAAGACGAGGAGGCAAACATGCGAATCTTGCGTTCTTTATTGGTTTTGAGCATGCTGGCGGTTCCCATAGGTCTGGCCCAGGCCCAGGTCTCGGTTGGGGTAGATGTTGGTGCGGGCGTAAGCTACGGCGATGACTACGGTTACGGCCCCGAGTATGCGGCCCCCGTCTGTTCGTATGGCTACTACAACTATTATCCTTATGCCTGCGCGCCCTATGGATTCTACGGCCCTGACTGGTTTGTCGGTGGCATCTTCATTGGTGCTGGCCCGTGGTATCACGGGTACGGATGGCGCGGCGGGTATGGGTACCGCGGCGGCTATGGATATCGTGGCAGATACGGATATCGTGGCGGATACGGCGACAGAGACGGTCGCGGCTATGGCAATCGTGGCGGTTATTCAAACCACTATTCTGACCCGCGCGGTGGGATTCCTCAGCGCAACTATAGCGGCGGAAATTACGGAAACCGCGGCAATTACGGCAGCGGCAACTATGGAAACCGCGGAAGTTACGGGGGAGGCAGCTATGGCCACTCCAATGGCGGGACCTACAGTCATCAG
>DASWUZ010000027.1:0-7641 GCA_036401395.1 Acidisarcina sp. | reverse complement strand
CCGATCAGACGCTTTCGGCCAAGGTGATAGGCGTCAACCTCGTCGGGCAACAGGGAGAGGAAATACTGCGCGAGGGTGTTCAGGTTCCAGGTGGGAACGAAGCGGCGCAGCCGATTGAGGATGTAGAGATTGGCGCTGTAGCAGTAGCCCAGACGCAAGCCGGGGACGCCGCAGTGCTTACTCATGCTGCGGACGATGAGCAGGTTGGTGAACTGGTCGGCGAGCGGCAGCAGGCTCGGGATTTCATCGCCGGCGAAGTCGATGAACGATTCATCGACGATGACGAGCTCGAGGTCGCGGGCGCGGTGGAGGAATTCGATCATCTCGGCGAGGGGGATGAACTGGCCGGTCGGATTGCCCGGGTTAATCACAAGCAGGCACTCGAGTTTTCGCTGATGCACCCAGGCGAGGTAGTCATTAAGGCGTAGCTGGTATCCGTCGTCGGGGTCGAGCGGGTAAAGCTCGGCGTTGCGCAGGTCCTTCATCTTCTCGATGTACTCGCCGAAGGTGGGGATGGGCACCGCGATGCGGTCGATCAGCGTCAGGTCGATCAGCGAGATCAACTCGGTCGCGCCATTGCCGATGATCAGCCGTTCGGGATCTACGTTGAGGACCTTCGCCAGATTTCGCTGGCTCATCATCGGATTGCTCGACGGGTAGGACTTGATCAGGTTAGGGAGGTTGCGCTGCAAGTCTTCAAGCATCGCCGGAGTGGGGTAATAAGGGTTGGCGATGAAGCAGAAATCGACGATGTCCTGGGCTTTTTCATAGCCGACCAGGTCGGTGATCGCTGGAGAATGGGAGGTTTCGTAGAAGAGATGCCGCCGCAGTTCCGCTGCGGAACCGGGATGGACTTCATTTTCGAGCAGGGTGCTTTTCATTCGTATTTCCCGGGGCGGGTTTGCCCCACTTCCAAAGGCTAGACCCGCCGCGAGAGGTGGTCAACCGCTGGACCTTCCAAAAGTGACGCGTCGCTTAGGTCCAGATGAGGGAGCGGTCGATGGCGCCGATATTCGTTCTGCCGGTCAGAACCATAGCCATTTGAAATTCGCGCTGCAAAATCTCGATCACTTTCTTGACGCCCGGTTCGCCCGCCGCACCCAGGCCGTAGAGGTAGGGCCAAATGCCAGCGCCTTGAGAACGTCAGTACCGCGTCGTATACCGCCGTCGACCAGTACTGGTACGCGCCCGGCGACCCGGTCCACAACATGAGGCAATGCGTCGATGGTGGCGGGATTTGTATCAAGATTGCGCCCACCGTGTTCGAGACCATGATGCCTGCAACCCCCGATTTGACGGCCTGATCCGCGTCATCGGGATTGAGAACACCCTTCACGAGCACGGGAATCTTGGCGAACGAGCACAGTCATTCCACATCTTTCCAGGTCAGCGCAGCATCGAGTACATTGCTAAAAAGTTTGTACGAGCCTGGGTGGTAACCACCCGAACCGCCAACCCCCTTGAACCCTGTCATGTTAGGCATCGGTGGCAACTGAACATCGGCTCGAGTCTCTCGATTGCGCGCGCCCGAGATAGGAGTGTCAACCGTCAGGCAAAGCGCGCGATACCCGCCTGCCTCGGCGCGTTGGACCAGATCACGGGTGAAGCCGTGGTCCGTCTGCGCGTAGAGTTGAAACCACAATGGGCTCTTTGCCACTGCCGCAACATCTTCAAGGCTTTTGCTCGAAAGGAGCTAAGCACCATAGTGGTGCCGGATGCGCCTGCGGCCCGGGCCGTGGCCAACTCGCCCTCCGGATGGGTCAAAGTCTGGGCCGACGTGGGTGCCAGCAGGAGCGGAAAAGCATGTTCCTGCCCAAACAGCGTGACACGGGTGTCCAATTTGGTGACATCTACCAGTACGCGGGGTCTGAGACGAATGCGCTGGTAGGCCTCCTTATTCCACCGCACTGTGGTCTCATCCGCCGCGCCGGCGTTGATGAATTCCCAAGCCATGGCTGACATCTTCGCTTTCGCTAAGGGCTCGTAGTCAGCCAGGCAAATGGGCCCAACGGTGGATTCAGATATTGGCTGCGAGGATGGACCCGATTCTTTCCCGTTTGCATTTGACGATGGGACGATACCAGCAACCGCTAGCGCCCCAGCCGATACGAGGGCTTCTCTTCTTGTGAATGGCACGCGAAACTCCTTCCGAGATTGTGATGTCAGGGTGGAAGCAGTAAATTTCCTTGTTCCACCCACCTACAATAGCGATAGGTCGACCGGAAATGACCGCCTGATTCCAGCGGCGAATGCAATTGTACGTTCGTCGTCTGGGGGCGCGTGGAGGGCCCGAAAATTCGGACTGAAAGGCTGGCCCGTTTCTTCGCAGACTCCCCTTTCGGAGCCACCTTAGAGCCGCGATATACTCGGACGTTTGGAAGTTCGTTGCGCGTGGATGAAGTTTGGAGGGTTGAGAGATGCAGAGTCGCATTCTGGGCACGACGATGCCCGCAGTTGAATTTTTATTAGAGCCGAACGAGTCGGTGATTTCCGAGGCAGGAGAACTCTCTTGGATGAGCAGCTCGATCCAGATGACGACGCATACACAGATGGGTGGCGGCGGCGGTCTGATGGGCGTCTTTCGCAGGGTGGCGGGCGGCGGCAGCATCTTCATGACGGAGTATCGTGCGCTTGGCGCGGCCGGGGAGATTGCTTTTGCTACCAAAGTTCCTGGGCACATCCTTCCGTTGGAGCTGTCTGGCGGCCACGACTATATGGCCCATCGGCATGGCTTTCTCTGCGCTACGCCGCAGGTGCAGATTGGGGTGGGTTTCCAACAGTCCTTGGGGGCCGGCATATTCGGTGGCGACGGCTTTCTGCTGCAAAAGATCAGCGGCTATGGCACAGCGTGGCTGGAGCTTTCGGGCGAGGTAATTGTGAAAGACCTGCGGCCGGGGGAGACGCTGCGCGTGCACCCTGGCCATGTGGGAGCTTTTCAATCGAGCGTAAGCTTTCAGATCACGCGGATCGCCGGCATAAGAAACATGATTTTTGGTGGAGACGGAATCTTCCTTGCTGCTCTGACCGGCCCTGGGCGGGTATGGCTACAGACGCTGCCGATCGCGCGCCTGGCGCATGCACTCCA
This sequence comes from Acidisarcina sp., assembly GCA_036401395.1. Classification (GTDB taxonomy): domain Bacteria; phylum Acidobacteriota; class Terriglobia; order Terriglobales; family Acidobacteriaceae; genus DASWUZ01. The sequence continues at coordinate 4,556 of DASWUZ010000027.1, read as the reverse complement.
GGAATATCTGCCGGGGCAGACCCGAGAGACGACGCAGGCCGGCTTAGTCGGAGGAGTGGTTGGTTCGATATTGGAAGGCATGAAGTGACGATTTAGCAGTGGAGGCATTAAGCCATTCTTAAGTCTAGTGCGCGAAACTATTGCCTTATGCGCGTACTGATTGTCGAGGATGAGAAGCGCCTGAGCGACAATATCGCCGGCGCGCTGCGAGATGGAGCCGGGTTTGCTGTAGACTGCGCCGCCGACGGAGAAGTAGGGAGCTACCTTGCGAGTGGGCGATTTTATGATGCTGTGATTCTCGACTTGATGTTGCCGAAGCTAAGCGGATTCGCGGTGCTCAAAAAGATGCGAGCAGAGGGTGACCTCACTCCGGTGATGATTTTGACCGCTCAGGGTGAGACCCACACCGTCATTGAACTGCTAAATGCCGGCGCCGACGATTATCTCAGCAAGCCGTTTGATCTGGGCGAGCTGATCGCGCGGACGAAGGCGCTCATTCGCCGGGGTAAAGGGGCTGCGCACCCCAAGCTGGCGGTCGCAGATCTCGAAGTCAATACATTGGAACAGACAGTGCACCGGGCAGGCCGCCTGGTGGACCTTTCGCCGATGGAGTACCGCATCCTGGAATATCTGATTCATCGTCCCCGGGTCACGGTATCGAAACGGGAGCTCCTGGAGCATCTGTACGATTACAATTGGGAGCACCACTCCAACGTGATCGAAGCGCATGTTTCCAATCTAAGGAAGAAGCTGGACGCTGCGTCTGAACAGCCCAGCATCGCGACTCTTCGGGGACGCGGGTATCGGCTGATTGTAGATCGGGACACTCCCGAATGATCCGTGACGCAGGTGGCGGCTATGCGTCATCGCCCGGCTCCGCGAATGTGCTGTCTGGCAGACAAGGTCGTCTGAAGAAATCCTCAATCACTCGCAGACTTATTGGTACAGTTTTGCTGGTTGAGATTGCCGCCGCGATCTGCGTCTCGGGCGCTGTTCTCGCCTTTGAACGGCGCGCTCACTTTCGCACCTTTGACATCATGTTGCGGGGGCGGGCTGACTCGATACTCGGCGCGGTGCAGGACGCAGGCGACCCAGGTGACAACGTAATGGTCGACAAGACCGAGCTTAATTTACCGCCCGACGATGTCTACGAGGTGCGAGACCCGTCGGGGCGGATCGTTGGCCGCTCCCCGAACTGGGACGGTCCCCCTGATGCCCTCATACTGCCGCATGAAGACGGCATCCTGAGTCTGCGGCTCGGCGGTAAGCCTTACCGCGCGATCAGGCTGCACGGTGTCCGCGTCGTAGATCCTGGCGACAAGGGCGGCGGCGTACCCCGCCCGGTGACCGTTCTTTACGGTGCGCCAACGATCAACGTTTGGAGAGCGGTAAACGCTGCCGCGGAGTTTTACGCTGCGGTGAATGTGTTGCTGCTTCTTATCACAGGCACGGTCATGGCCTGGTTGCTGAGCCGCAGCCTCGAACCGCTTCGAGTGCTGGCGGCGGAGGCTTCGGGAGTGTCGGTGAACTCGTGGAGCTTTCACCCCCCTGAGAGCGCCCTTGCCCTGAAGGAGTTAGAGCCTCTGGCGGTGGCGCTCGAATCGGTAATGCAGCGGCTGGAACGTTCCTTCATGCAGCAGCGCCGTTTTGTGGGGGACGCTGCGCATGAGCTTAAGACAGGAGTGGCCGTTGTCAAGTCATCGCTGCAGTTGCTGGCCATGAAGCCGCGCACCCCAGAGGAGTACCAGGCGGGGCTTGAACGTTGCGAGGCGGATTGTGCGCGCATGGAGGAGATGGTCTACGAGATGCTTACGCTGGCCCGGATAGACGCAGCCGAACGCCCGGCGGCGACCCTCGTTCCATCAGACATTGCCGGCTGTATTCGTCAAGTAGCGGACCAGTTCTCAACTATGGCCAGCCTGCGCCAGGTCAACATAGTAGTTCTCGCCGCCGAAGCCCTGCATGTGCTGATCAGGGCACAGGAGTGTCAACTATTGGTCTCAAACCTGGTGTTGAACGCGATCCAGCACAGTTACGCTCAGTCGCAGGTGACGGTCAGCGCGGTCTCGGAGGGCGATGAGGTTGTGCTCAAGGTAGAGGACCGGGGCGAGGGCATTTCGGCGGCTGTGCTCCCTCATGTCTTTGAACGGTTTTTCCGCGGCGATGCGTCGCGCGACCGCAGTACGGGGGGTACGGGGCTCGGTCTTGCTATCTGCAAGGCCATCGTAGATCAGGCCGGAGGCTCGATCGAAGTTCAAAGCAACAACGATGTGGGAACTATCGTCACAGTTCGTCTACCTTTGGTGGACCCGGCCTGATTTTCTTAGCAAATCAGGTAAGTTGGGCTCGTCTGTTTTGGCTGGCCAGTCCTTCATGGAGTATTAATAGCAGTTTGAAACAATCAGGAAGCCGGCAGAAATCAGCCGAGCTTTTTGCATGGAGTCTCTTCCCCCGATGCATTCGCCTCCCCGCACCTATCGCCTGTTCTCAGCGAAGGCCCCTCTGACTCTCCTGGGGGTTTCGGCCGTGCTCATTACCCTGATGTCGTCAACTCTCTGCGCAAGAGCACAAGGCACCTTCCGTGTGCTGGACACCTGGAAGATCGGCGGTGAAGGTGGCTGGGACTATCTCAATGTTGACCCCGACGCGCATCTGCTCTACCTGACCCACGGGCCGCGAGTTGAAGTCATCGACACTAAGACCGGCAAGCCAGTCGGTGCGATCACAGGGCTCAAGGGTACGCACGGCGTGGTTTTCGATACGGATGGAAAGTTTGGCTTCGTCAGCGATGGCCGCGCGAATGCAGTGGTGGTGTTCGATCGGCACACGTTCCAAGTTGTGGCTACGATTCCGGCAGGTGGCAATCCGGACGGGATGACTTTCGAGCCGGTGACCAAAACGGTCTGGGCATTCAATGGACGAACCAGCGATGTGACGGTGATCGACGCGGCACAGTGGAAAGTCGTTGCCACGATCAAGCTCGCCGGGCGGCCGGAGTTTCCGCAGGCGGATGGGCGGGGCATGGTTTTCGTCAATCTCGAATCGACAAACCAGATTCAGCGGCTCGATGCGAAGACCCTGACTTCGGTCGGCGTCTGGCCTCTGACCGGTTGCGATTCTCCCTCGGGACTGGCAATCGACCGCGATCATCGGCGACTCTTCTCGGTCTGTAACGGCAAGAAGATGATCGTGACTGACGCCGACTCAGGCAAGGTGCTTGCCTCGCCGACCATCGGCGATGGCCCCGATGCAGCGAGCTACGATCCGGCGCACCAGCTTGCTTTCAGCTCCAACGGTGAAGGTAATCTGACTATCGTGGACGCGAGCGATCCGAACTATAAAGTGTTGCAGACGGTGACTACACGTCGCGGCGCGCGGACGATGACCTTCGATACGGGATCCAATCGCGCTTATCTGGTGACGGCGGAATACGGGCCAGCTCCAGCGGCGACTGCGGATAACCCGCGGCCACGTCCTTCGGTGGTGCCGGGCAGTTTCATGGTGCTGGTTGTCGGGCGCGACTAGCCTGATTTATTGCGCGACTTGGTGAAAAGATGGGCGGCCGTGAACCCGGCGACCGGCGGTTTATCGCAAATCTAATTTAACCCTAGATGCGGCCGTGAGGTCGCAGACATATTGCGCTCAGCGGTTATCATGAGGTTATGTCCGGGGTGCCGCTCGATCCTTCTGTCGCTAGCCCTCCGACGCCCAGGCTCACGCTGCTCTATCAGAACCCTGAGACTCCGCTGCGGGAGTGGTACAGCGAGATATTTGACCCAGTCGTCGATGAAGTTGTGGAGGACGGTAGTCACACTACCGTACTTGACAACTGCATTTTGTCCGATTCCTTCGTTAACACCCACGATCCCGCTTATTACCGGAAATTCCATGGGAAGAACGCGTTTCTACTTCTCTCTCCTGATGAGTATTACCGGACGCCGTTGGCGGCTTATCAAAACTTCTGCGGAGTGTTTCGTAGCCATTACGCAGGGGCCTTCCTCGCCGAACGCATCAAGCAAATACCCACGGGCTACAACACGGGTTTTGGCGGTCTTCAAAGCGAAAAGATCGCGAGTAAACGACAGTATGTGTGGAGCTTTCTCGGTGAGGCGGGCAAGTCGACTCGACCCGAGTGCCTCCGCAGCCTGATGCTCGTGACGCCCAACTACTGGTATGCAAGTGATGGATGGAAACCGCATGGAGCGGTTGCTGCCACTTCGCAGAATTTATCCGCGCAGGACTACACGAATAACCTGCGGGAGTCGGCTTTCGTGCCGTGCCCATTGGGTAACGTTTCTCAGGAGTCGCTGCGGGTATACGAGGCGCTTCAGGTCGGGGCGATTCCTGTGCTTGAGAAGCGGCGGTGGATGGATGCCCATCGCGCGGTGCTCGGCGTCCATCCCCTGCCCACCTTTTTCAGCTGGCACGACGCGGCTAAGGCGATGGCGAAATGGTCGCGGGAGCCGGAGACGCTCGACCAACTCCAGCAGGATTGCATCGACTGGTGGAGGGACTATAAGCTCCGGCTGAGCGGTGAGGTACAGGACTTTGTTGCC
>DASWUZ010000026.1:0-2740 GCA_036401395.1 Acidisarcina sp. | reverse complement strand
GAGGACGTCTACGACCTGCCGTACAAAACGCCGACGCTACACGAGGTGGTCTTCAGCGATCGACGGCAGACGCAGCGCGGAGTGAAGACAGGCGACGTCGCGAAGCGGCTGATCGATTACGGGTTTCATCCTTATACGACTTCCTTCCCGCTGATCGTGCCCGGCGCGCTGATGATCGAGCCGACTGAGAGTGAGTCCAAAGAGGAGTTGGACCTCTTTATCGACGCGATGCGGCAGATCGCGCGCGAGGCGGATGAGAACCCGCAGGTGATTTTGGACGCTCCACACAGCACGCGAATCTCTCGGCTCGACGAGACTACTGCGGCACGCAAACCGGTGCTGCGCTGGAAGCCCGCTACGACCTAGCATTCGTACCTGCACCAGCCGCACTCAGCTCTACAGAAGGAGTTAGCATGTCTGTTTTCGAGGACCGTCGCGAGGAGTTGGAGAAGCACGAGTTCATGATGGGAGCCTCGCGCGGGCGTCTGGCGGTGTCGCTCGACATGGTGACCGACGCGCTCATTCTCGTTGGACAGCATGGAGTTTATTGCACTTCGGGACGCAATCCGTCGAAGCCTGCGCTCGATCTTGAGACCGTTATGGGCGAGTTGCGGGGCGCGAAGGAGTTGATCCAGTCGGTGATGGAAGAGATTCGCGTGCAACGCGAAGCGGTATCTTGAGACTTTCCACGAGGAGAACCCTGGATTCACGTTGCGCGCTGCGTCGAGTGACCTGCGGCTCTGGCCCCCGGCCCTAGTCGCATGATTTTGCTAGACGGAGATCCTTCACTTCGTTCAGGATGACTGGATCTGGAGACGCAGGTCCTTCACTTCGTTCAGCCACGTGCGCGTTCGCGCTGCAGTTCGCGATAGGCTTCGCTCTTGGAAATACCGCGCTCTCGGGCAATGCGCTTGAGGGCCTCTTTTTCGTCGAGACCTTCAGCACCGGCGAGAGCGGCGATGCGTTCTGTGATGCTGATCGTTGAAGGCGCGTTTTCGGCGTGATGTTTTGCCTCAACGAGCAAGGTGATCTCCCCGCGAATGCGGTCGCGGCCGGCCAAATTGGCACGAACTGTATCGGCGGTACCGCGCAGGAATTCCTCGTAAATTTTGGTCAGCTCACGCGCGACCACGACGCGGCATTCGCTGCCCCAAATAGCGGTGACGTCAGCCAGGGTGTCGATGATGCGGTGCGGGGCCTCATAAAAAATGAGAGTAACGGCGTTGTCGCTGGTCGCCATGGTGGCGAGGCGCTCCAGTTCACTGCGGCGTGCTCCTGGCTTCGACGGCAAAAACCCGGCGAAGAAAAAGCTTGCGGTGGGGAGGCCCGACGCGACCAGGGCATTCAGGGCCGCGCTGGCTCCAGGAACGGGGAAAACAGCGATGCCGGCGGCGATTGCTGCGGCAGTCAGCGTTGCGCCAGGGTCGGAGATGCCCGGCGTTCCGGCATCGGAGACGACCGCAATTCTCGCGCCCAGCAGCAAGGCCTCGATGAGCTCGGGTGCGCGATCCGCCTCGTTGTGCGCGTGGCAGCTTACGGTCGGGGTCGCGATCCCGTAGTGGTTCAGGAGCTTCTGAGTCTGGCGAGTATCTTCGCAGGCGATGCGATCGACGGAGCGCAGCACACGGAGGGCGCGGAGAGTAATGTCTTCAAGATTGCCGATCGGTGTCGCGACCAGGTAAAGCCCGGGCGCGAGCGGTCGTTTGACTGGCAGCAGATCGCCCTCCGCAGGCTGTTGAGCATCGTGCGAGTCGTGTGAAGTTTTAACTAAGCCGGGATCTTCGAGGTCTTCGTCCATCGCGCTGAGACTCTAGGAATCGCGCACATGCTTGCGATGTTCAGCGAGCATGCTCATGGAGTGCATAAGGTTTTGCAGAGTCACGATGCCGATAATTTTTTCGCCGTCGGTCACGGGGATGAGTGACAGTCCGCGGCCGCGGGTGATGCGGCGAATCATCGCGCCCAGCGAATCGCTCGGCTGCGCTACTTGAAAGGCCTTCGACATGACCCCCTGAACGTATCCGTTGCCTTCACTGCGGAGCGCGTCGAGGATATTCTGTTTGGAAACGATGCCCACGAGAAATGCACCGCGCACGACGGGGAAGTCGTCCTGCAGGCTGTGAATCGCCTTGTAGAGTGCGTCTTCAAGGGTGTCGGAAGGCGAGAGGGTGGAGAAGTCGGTCAGCATCACGTCGCGCATGTGTACGGTGTCGACGACGGATTGAAAGAGCGTGCCCTGGTCTTCCAGCTGGGTACCGATGAAGATAAAGGAGCCTGCCATGACCAGCCACGGACTGCGGAGCAAGACGCCTCCGCAGATGAGAACGACGGCGATGATCTGACTGATGCCGGTGGTATTTTTAGTGGCCTGGGCGAGGCCCTGCGTCTGCGTGAGCACGCCGCGCAACACCCGGCCGCCGTCGAGCGGATAGGCAGGAAGCAGGTTGAGCAGGCCGAGGAGAAGGTTCATCCACACAGCGCTGCGCATGAGGTAGAGAGGCGTGATCCAGGGTCGCGTGATGAGGTTTATTTCAGAGGAAGAACCCATCATCAGCCCACCGATCATCACGGCGAAGACGATGTTTGTGATGGGCCCTGTGAGCGCCATGGCGTTTCGCACTCCGGGCTGATTGGCCTGCTCGGTGCTATCAGGGTTGGCGTAGGAAAAGAGGCCACCGATCGGCAACAGCAGCACCGTACGCAGCTGCAGCCCAAAATATGCGGCGGTGGTCAGCCGGGC
>DASWUZ010000025.1:0-9290 GCA_036401395.1 Acidisarcina sp. | reverse complement strand
GTGTACTGGCGCTGCTCGGTAATGCTGTCCCCATAGAAAGTGACGTGATCGCCGTCGTGGAGGGCAAAGTTAGAAGCGGGCACCGGCTGCGCGACTGCCCGCGGGCCAGAGCAAAACAACATCAACGCGGAAGCGGCAACGAAGTGCGGGGAGAGGCGATACGTTGAGTTCGTTTTCAAATGTTCTCCATGGCAGGCACCGGATGGAACCAGATGTTGAAGCGACGAATTTACTATAGCGGGGTTGAGTATGGGGGGGTGGGGGTGGGGGGGTAGGGGTGGGGGGTGCCTTCCGCCCCTCATCAATCAACTCAAAGTGAAATGAGCCTGATTTCAGTTTACGCCGCCAGGTGCGTTCACTACGCCAACTATTTTCGCGGCGGGGAGCGCAGAAGCGGGGGTGGGGGAGAGCGGATGCTTCGCATGAGTCCACTCATCGCAGAGTGCGCGATGGATGGGGCGCCCCGGCCTCTCTGGTTGACTTGAATGTGCTCCGTGGTTGTGACGCAACTCAGTCGACCAGGCAGAAGGCGACGATGGTTTGCCCGGTTACGCCGCTCTCAGTCTTGATGCGCTGGAGAAGTTCCTCTTCGAGCCCGTCGGGATCGACCTCCATCTCGCAGGCTGCGATCTCTTCATCGGTCGCGCCATGGAAGCAAAGCTCGCAAACGCCCAACCCCTCTTCCGAACGAATCGGAGGCCCGAAGGCCCGGCAAGTCATTGGCCGGGCGGCGTACAAGTCGCAGGTCCCGGTATCCGGGTCGAGCGCCGGACAAACTTCATCGTTCGCAAAAGCTTCGAACTGCAGTTCAGCTTCGCGGGTCTCATCGAGCATGCCGCCGACCGGATCACCCGGATACCCCGTACCGAGCCTCTCTATATAGTCCTTAGCCCGCCACTGCACGCGCGCGGCGCGCTCAGGATCGCTCTCCGCCAGTGCAGTCATACCCTCTCGCAGACGGCGAGCATCAAGCTGACTGATCGCGAACGCTCCCACGCAACATTGCATGCATCCAGGACGGCAAACCAGCCACTCGCCACTCCGACGCGCGGAGTCAGCTAGCGCGCTATCAATCATCGAAACAAGCCGCAGGTCTCCGAGCGCGATCGAAATGGGGCCCGCATCACCGACGTTTTCGATCTGGACTAATTCCGGCATCCTCACTCAAGAATATGCCTGCAACTCATCATCGGTACGCCACTACGCCTTGCTCTGGCGGTAGCGCTCAATCAGAGCATTCGTGGAGCTGTCGTGCTTGAGCACCGGCGCCTCGGCGCTCTCAAGCTCAGGAATTATGCGGACTGCTAGCACCTTGCCTAATTCGACGCCCCACTGGTCAAACGAATCGATCTGCCAGATCACGCCCTGCACAAAGACGCTGTGTTCGTAGAGCGCGACGAGCTTTCCTAGTAGCTGAGGAGTCAGCTTGTCGGCGAGGATCGTATTGGACGGCCGATTGCCCTCGAATGTCCGGTGCGGAATCAGCCATTCCGCGGTGCCCTCAGCACGCACCTGTTCGGCCGTCTTGCCAAACGCAAGTGCCTCCGCCTGAGCAAAAACATTGGACATCAAAAAATCGTGATGCTGACCGAGCGGATTAAGGGTCTTGAAAAACCCAATGAAGTCACAGGGGATCAGCCGCGTTCCCTGGTGTATCAACTGATAGAACGAGTGCTGCCCATTGGTACCGGGCTCACCCCAGATGATTGGCCCTGTCTCGTAGTCGACCACTGCCCCCGATAGGGTCACGTGCTTGCCGTTGCTCTCCATCGTCAGTTGCTGCAAGTAGGCAGGAAAGCGTTTTAGATACTGTTCATAAGGCAGTACCGCGACCGTCTGTGCATCGAAGAAATCTGTATACCAAAGAGTAATAAGTCCCAAAATCACAGGGAGGTTCTGCTCCAGTGGAGAGTTACGAAAGTGCTCATCCATCTCGTGAAATCCGGACAACATTTCGCGAAAGTGATCAGGCCCAATCGCAATCATGGTTGACAATCCGATGGCCGAATCCATGGAGTAGCGGCCACCAACCCAGTCCCAAAACCCAAACATGTTTGCGGTGTCGATCCCGAACTTCGCGACCTCACCGGCGTTGGTGGAAACGGCCACGAAATGGCGCGCAATCGCTTTCTCATCCTTCAACTGCTTCAATGCCCATTCACGCGCAGTATGCGCGTTGGTCATAGTCTCAAGTGTGGTGAAAGTCTTCGACGAAACAATAAACAGCGTTTCATCGGCGAGCAGGTCGCGCGTCGCCTCGGCAAAATCCGTGCCGTCGACATTTGATACAAAGCGGAAGGTCATCTCTCGCTCGCTGTAATAGCGCAACGCTTCATAAGCCATTACCGGCCCAAGATCCGACCCTCCGATCCCGATGTTCACAACGTTCCGTATGCGCTTTCCGGTATGACCCTTCCATGCGCCATTGCGGATTTGCTCAGCAAACGCGGCCATCCGGCCAAGCACGGCATGTACTTCCGGAACGACATTGACCCCATCCACCACGATGCTCTGTTCTGCGGGCGCTCGTAGCGCTGTATGCAGTACGGCGCGTTTTTCCGTGACGTTGATCTTGTCTCCGCGAAACATCGCATCGATACGCTCTCGCAAGCCTGATTGCCGGGCGAGCTGGAACAAGAGCGTGAGGGTGTCATCTGTGATCCGATTTTTGGAGTAGTCAAGATAGAGGCCGAGCGCCTCTATTTTCAGTCGCTTGCCGCGGTCTTGATCCTGGACAAAAAGGTCACTCAGGTGCAGATTCTCGATTGCAGCATGATGAGATTCAAGAGCTTTCCATGCCGCCAGTTCACGAAGCGGAGTCGCGTTGGCGGTGATCGGATCAGTCATAAAGAAGCCTCACTTTTGTTCAGAATAGATGCAATTGAACTTTGACGATTCAGCAGTTGTTAAGAACACAGTGACCACCCTGCCTCCGCTTAGCTGTTAACAAATTGGTAACTTGTTCTATATTGAACAGCCTCTGAGGCGGCTGGGGCGGATACTTCCGACCGGATACCTTATCGCATTTTACTGGGCCGCAACTCGTTTGAATGTAGACAGGATCCCAGTACGGACACTACGGTCCGAAAACGGGGGAGACAAAATGCTATCAGGATTGGTTTACGCTGCCGTTGGGCAAGTCTCAAATCGCTTCCAGCTATGCGCGTCGGTCTCATTGGCCACGAGGAAACTACACGTCGCATCCACCCCGGTGGGCACCACCATCGGCAGGGTCTTGAATACCATGGCCTCGGGAAAGTACGAGCCTGGTCCAACAACAGTTTTCGATTCCCCAGAGCTGAAACAACCCCTGCGCAGCGTTCCCCCCGAGGAGCGTCTGGAAATATTTCACTGGGGTCTTAGCTTCGAACAGAACATGCCGCTGGGAGATATGCATCGAATCCTGGCCGGAATGCGCTGACCTTAGGAGGCCTGCTTACCTTGAAGAACGCCGCCAGCCTGTGATCGCTGCCACCAACAGAGCGATCACAGCGGAAATAGCGTCGCCATCTACTCACTGACTGGTATCTTTACCGTTTGCTGCTTGACTTCTGCAAGCCGCCTGTTCAGCTCGGCAAGGTTGCTTGACTTGAATTTCCTCCATTCAGATTCTCTCTCTGCGGCAGTCTTTTGCGCCGATCGATAGATCATGATCGCTTGGGATGGGGCTTCGCGATGCCCGCTCTCCACCACCCTCAACACCGTAGTCAGCGCGGCATTTGAAGGCTCCAAACCCGAAGAGCCGTCTCCGGCGACAATGGTTTTCAGCGCCGCTTCAACTCTGGCAACCATCGACGCAAGATTGGTATCAGCGGCGGTCGCCGGCTCCAGCCCGGTCAAACTTTGCTGCACAGCCTGCGTCTCGGCCAGAGCTTTGCGGCTCATAAGCAAGTCCGAATAGATGCTTCGTGCCAGCTCATACTGGTTCTGGAATACTGTAAGCCCCACGTCAACGCGCGGATCCGCAAGCACCGTCAGGTCGCGCCGGAAAGTTTCGCCGTCCACCACTAGATCCACCTTGTATACTCCCGGCGGCACGCGCGGCCCACGCGGCGCACCAGCGTCGTCTTCCGCGTCGGAGTCAAGCGTCAGCCCAGCCTCGCCCGATGAAAGGTCCCAGACGAATCGATGGGCTCCTGCACCCGTCGCGAGCGTCTGCGGCGCCGGAAACCAACGTTCCGCGATGGGCATGGGAGGATGCTGTGGGGGCAGCCGGTCCGCGCTCGAAAAGTGCCGCACTACCAGGCCCTTATTGTCAGAGATGCGTAAGGTAACCCTTTGAACCGGGCCCTTTAGAAAGTAATCGAAGATCGCACCGTCCGGCGGATTTTCAGCTGTCGGCTCCTCTGGAGGCAGCGGCGTTCCAAGAAAGAGATCGTTATCAACCCGCACCGTCGCCGAAGGGCTGTAAAGCCACCCGCGAACTGCTTTGGTTGACTCTGCAACCTCACGCAATAAGGTAATGTCATCAAGTATCCAGAAGGAACGCCCATGAGTCGCAACTACAAGGTCATCATCATGCACGTCGATATCGCGCACCGACGTTACCGGCAGGTTTATCTGCAGCGGCTGCCATTGCTTACCACCATTGAACGAAACGTAAATGCCTAACTCGGTGCCGGCATAAAGTAGCTCTCTTTGCTTAGGGTCATCACGAATGCAGTTAACGAACGAGTCAGGAGCTATACCTTCAACAAGAGACTGCCAGGTCTTACCGTAGTCATGAGTTACGTAGAGATAGGGTCTCTGGTCGTCTAACCTATGGCGGTCTATTGCTACATAAGCAGTGCTAGGGTCGAAGTGGGAGGCATCTATCATTGCGACCTTGCTCCACGACGATAATCCAGGCGGAGTCACATCCATCCAACTCTTGCCACCGTCCTTCGTAACATGAACGAGCCCCGTATCGCTGCCCGCCCAAATCAACTTGGCATCAAGGGGAGACGGAGCAATCGAATACACCACTCCATAGCCGCGCTGCTTTGCATTGTCCACGGTTGTAGCATCTTCCTCGGGTGTACCCAAGACGGCGCCGGTCAAGTCAGGACTGATTTCCTGCCAATGCAGGCCCCCGTCCGAGGTCTTCATCACGAATTGTGTTCCCAGGTACAGTGACGTCTTATCCGCCGGAGAAAAGACAAGTACTGGCGTCCACGGGGCGCGATATTTTCGTTTCGATATCGCTAGGTCAAATCCTCCCAAAGGCCAGGGACTAACATTCTGACCAAATGAGGTCCTGCGATCAAAGCGCTCCACGTCGCCGTAGGCTCCTGACACATACATGATGTCTTCATCTTTAGGATCGAGCGCGATATAACCGCTCTCGCTACCGCTCGGCGAAAACCAGTCGCGCCCTGTCACTTGTCCGTGGTCTGTTCTGCTCGCCACGGCGATGGCGCCACTGTCCTGTTGCGCACCATAGACGGTATAAGGGAACTTGTGATCGGTAGTCACGTGATAGAGCTGCGCCGTCGGCTGGTTGTACCAGGTACTCCAGGTCTTACCGTAGTCCAGGCTGATGCTTGTGCCTTGATCCACTGCTAGCGCTAGGTGCTCGGAATTCCTGGGATCCACCCATATCTGGTGGTAGTCGTCGCCGCCAGGAGCACCGCGCACAACCTCTATCGACCCGCCTCCGTCCTTAGTGCGGTATAGGGCTACATTCGGAATATATAGAACATCGGAATTTTGCGGATCAATAGTAATACAGTTGAAATACCAATCACGTCCAGTAAGTCGCGCATCGGAGTTAGCCAGACTCCAGTTGTCCCCGCCATCATCCGATCGATAGAGCCCAGAATGCTTTCCCGCAGGAATGGTCGCATATACCCGCTTGCCATCGGCAGAGACAGCAACACCGACTCGTCCCCAATCTCCGTCGGGTAGTCCGTGACCTGTTAATGGCTGCCAGCTTTCGCCACTATCGATTGACCGGTAAAGGCCGTTCCCCGGGCCAGCGAGAGGCGCGTAAGTGCTCCATGGCGGACGATGGGCATTCCAAGTTCCCGCGAACAATATCTTAGTGTTCGCCGTAGCCATCGCAATATCAGAAATACCGACTTCGGGTCCCTTGTTGAGCACATGCTTCCAGGTAAGGCCACCGTCTATCGACTTATACACACCGCGTTCATCGTTCGGCCCGTAAGCATGACCCAGGGCCCCGACATAGACAATGTCGGGGTTAGTTGGATCGATGAGAATGCGACTTATCTGCCTAGTATCTGTAAGACCTATGTTCTTCCAGGTAGCGCCGCCGTCCATCGACTTATAGACGCCGTCGCCCGAAGCGAGATTCGATCGGATATCGGACTCGCCGGTGCCAACGTAGATGACCTGTGGATTGGAGGGGCTCACCGCTAATGCACCGATCGATGCCACAGGCTGGCCATCGAAAATAGGCTGCCACATAGTACCCGCGTCGGAGGTCTTCCAAACACCACCGTCCACAGCGCCGAAGTAGAAGTCGGTGGAACTGCCGGGCACTCCGCTCACTGCGACGGCCCTGCCGCCGCGAAAGGGACCAATCAGACGCCACTTTAGGCCTTCAAAGTAGTTTGCAGGTAAATTCTGCGCAGCCACAGTCTGCGCAGCCAGGGCGGCAATGAGCATATAAAGGACGGTGCATGATAGCTTGATGGCAACTTTGGTCAAACAATGTCCCCCGTGGGCGTGGAATCCAGGCAAAAAGCTGTCGAAATAAGTATCAACTAGAAACTAGCGCGGACCCCGATTTGTGCCGCGAACGGAATGCCTACGGTAGTCCCCGGCCCAAAGAAATCCCCCAGCGCCCCGGCTGGGACCCGCAATTGATTGAGGCTTGTGATCGGCGTCAATGAGCTGCAATCGGCATTTCCGCAAACATCGGTGACATTTCCGCCTTGTAGCTCACTCTGGGGGACGGGAAGAGCCGCAATGTTAGTGACATAGTTTGCGCCAGGGTTATTTCGATTGAATATGTTGAACAATTCTACGAAAGGCGCAAGTGACCAGCGATCATGAAAGGATATCGGCCTAGTGAAGCGGATATCCGATTGAATGTACGGCGTCCCTCTCAAGTCATCGAGGCTCAGCTGCTTACCATTCACGACGGCACGATTGTCGTTCGTCGCCGTAGTCAAGGTGAAAGGTCGCGCACTCTCCGCCTGCGTGATTGTCGAAGCGACCAGGCCACCCGGCAGTCGCATAGTACCTGCCAGAACTAGCCGATGAGGTACATCTTCGCCCGAAGGACCGTAGTCACCTTTTTCAAAGGGACGAAGAGGATTGCAAACCCCATTGACATAATCGAATAACTCGCCCAGGATGCACCCATAGGTCTGCGCTTTGGAAAACGTGTAGTTAGCGACGAAGTTAAGGCGGTCGCCAAGCTCGCCTTGCAAGTGAATCAAAAAAGCATTGTAACTCGATCTATTGTCGCTGCGAAATACCGTTATATTCGGCACATTTGCTTGCTGATCAGCTATGTCGGGCGGGAACAGTGGCGAAAAGAGAGTGGAGCCTGCCTGATATTGATATCTGCGATATGCATGATTTCCCTGCTGGTGGATATAATCTGCGCTGAGCATCCAGTGCGAGTTGAATGCATGCTGCATACCGCCTGTAACGTGGATGGCGTAGGGAGTCTTATACTTTGGATCGATCACCGCCCCGGACGGCACACAGCCGCTGTCTCCGGGATTAACACAAGGACCCGAATTAGCGGAATTAACCGCTTGAAACGCACTCACCCAGCCATTTTGTGCAAGGTCGTTGTAAAAGAGCCCAAAGCCCGCGCGGAAGACTGTGTTGGGCAAAGAATCCGGTGAATAAACCAGCCCCAGCCGCGGTGCCACCTGGCCGCGGTAATCGTGCGGAATTCCATCAATCAGCGGAATCGAAAGCGCACGAAGGGTCAAGAGCGCGGGATTCGTCGCCTGGCTTCGGCCAGATGCCATAAAGAGCCCATAGGTAGTGTCCCATCGCAAGCCATAACTCAGATTGATCTGCGGGGTGACTCGCCAGACATCTTCCGCATAAACCCCGAGGCGCTGTACGTTCTGTGAAAAGTTTCCATCCCCGGCGGGGGTAATTGAACTCCCAGCCGCATAATCCGCAGTAAATTGCGCCGGATTTGCGAGGTAATCGATAGGATCCTGTGGGAAAGATACGAGACTCTCTTGGGTAGCGGCTAGCGCGCCACCCATAACCGGCTCATGAATAAAGTTAATGCCGACAGTGCTCGCGTGTCTGCCGGAGTCGTGCCTCACGTCAAACCGGAACTGATACTTCTCCTGGTTTCGCAATACGGGGAACGCAGTGATGGCGGTGATGAATTGATTGTCTCCAAAGGTTTCGAGCCCAGAGACGGTATTCGAAGTAGCCGTAAACGGAAATGCCAACGCAAAACCCAACTGCGAGTTACGGGCTTCAGTTAAATGCAGACCGCCCGCTCCAAATAGAGTAGATGCGAGCCAGTCAGGGCGAATCGCGAACTGATTACTCAACACCAGGTTCAAGTAATTGTTATGGGAAGTTGCGCCCGTGGAGGGCAACGCTCCCTGTTGCACGAACGCATTTTCCGTCGTGTAGTTATCCACTCCTGTGCGCAACAACCATTGCGACCTGTTATTCTGCGCCCAGTCCAGGCGCAAGAGACCTAAATAATCGCGGAAGGGTACGCCCACACTGTTGGGGACGGGAATGGAGGTAACACCGGGAATCAATCCGTCCGAGGCCAGTTGAGCAAGCGCGGCGAACTGTGCCTGGTTGGCGGGACTATAGGCGATGCTTGCGTGTTCATTGACTGCTTCTAGCGATGCGAAGAACCAGGCTTTTCCAGGCATCAATGGGCCGCCTAGGGTACTCACATAATTTTGCCGGGAGAAAGGTTGTTTCGGGTTGGGTGCCGGGTTCTCTATCGGAAATCGCGCATTCAGTGCAGAAGCACGACCGTAAAAAGCCTCATCCCCATGAAACGCATCTGTTCCCCGCTTGGTCGAAAGTACAACCGATGCACCGGTTGTTCGCGAGGTATCCGCGTTCTCCTGCGCCGTGCGCACGGCGAATTCCTGGATCGCGTCCGGCGATACGTTCTGAAGAAATCCGCCAATATAGTCGTCGGAGTTGTCGGCTCCATCTATCGAAATTTCCATATTCAAGCCCGAGCTACCGCCCGATGAAACAGCCGTGATCCGCGCCTTTGTGGGGTCCGACGGCTCGACTGGCTCCGTGCCGGGTGCGAGGTATGCGATGTTGGCGAAACTGCGCGCAGCCAGCGGAATTGTTTCGAGATCATGGGTCGTGACGATGGC
>DASWUZ010000024.1:0-3769 GCA_036401395.1 Acidisarcina sp. | reverse complement strand
GGTAGCTGGCCCGGGCCGCCAGACGCTACGACTGCCTTCCCGCAGCAGATGCTGGTCGACTATGTCCGGGTGTATTCCGAGCCCGGGCCATAGTCGTCTCGCCTAGAAGAGGGTGGGGATGCTGGTGAAGGCTATGCGGGTTGGGGCGGCTGCTTTGGCGAGCAGCATGTTGGCGAAGCAGAGGGTGTCGGTGCCGTATTTGTAGTTGAGGGCGTCCATGGTGGAGGAGATGCGGGTGCGGCGCGCCTCCGATTCAAGGCCGGAGAAGAGGCTGAGGGTGTGGAGGTGTTCGGGGACGAGGTTGCTGAGGGCGACACCGATGAAGAAGGGTTTGAGGTACAGTTCGCCCTGCGGCCGCTCTGCCCATAGGCGTTGCAGGCCCTCGACGAGGGTCTGATTATCCTGGCATTCGATGATCGAGAAGCCACGCGACCAACTGCTCTGCGGTATGCCGGAGTAGTGCTGCTTCGCCGCGTTCTCTTTGGGGACCGCGAACTTGATATGCAGCGACAAGTTGGTCGCCCAGAGCCGCGCCGCGCGCAGGCGCATGGCGGCTTTGTGGAGAAGCTTGTTGACTACCGCGTAGGCACCCTCGGGGGTGCGCAGCTCGGGCGCGAGGACGTGCGAGTGGCTGATCGATTTGGCGTGATCGAGCGCTGGGTCGTTGAAGTCTTCGCCGCGCAGCCAGTACCAGAGTTTTTCGCCGCCGATGCCGCCCCAGGTCTCGTTCATCTGTTCGCGATTGAGCGCGAGTAGCTGGTGCATGGTGCGGATGCCCTGGTTGTGAAGGCGCTTTTCCATGCGCGCCCCGACGCCGGGCAGGTCGCGCGAAGTGAGGCCGAGCAGGGCCGCTTCGCGAATGTCCGGGGTGAGGGCGACGAGGCCGTCGGGCTTCTCCATATCAGAGGCGATCTTGGCGAGGTAGCGATTGGTCGCGAGTCCGACGGAGCAGCGGAGGGTCGAGCCGGCGTGCTGACGGACGCTGGCCTTGACGTCGCGACCGAGTTGGAGCGCATGGAGCAGCGGCTGTTCGCGGCCCATGAGGCTACAGGCCATTTCGTCGATGGACATGACGGCGGCGACGGGGATGCAGCGCTCGACGGCCTCGATGATGCGGTGGTGATAGTCGACGTAGACTTCGTGGCGCGCCTCGACGAGCTCGATGCCGGGGCAAAGGCGCTTCGATTCGCCGACCTGGGTGCCGGTGCGCACGCCGAAGGCCTTCGCCTCATAGCTGGCGGCGATGCAGCAGGTGGTGTCGGCCATGACGGGAACGACGGCTACGGGGCGGCCGCGGAGTTCGGGACGGAGTTCCTGTTCGACCGAGGCGAAGTAGGAATTCAGGTCGAGAAAGAGCCATCGGAGACGAGGTTCAGTCGCGGGTTGCGGGTCGGTCGGCATGTGAATCTCGTCAATAACCCATTTTCGCCTTTTCTTTGCCTAGGTACAAGCGCTATTATGCAGGTGCATCGGTGGCATTTTTGAACAGCGGAGAGCTCTGCTGAGACTTCCTCGTGAACGCTTTGTAGGAATTGACATAACTCATTTGGGGAGCTCAGACGAGTAAAGTAGCCGCCAATGGAAGAATATTTCATCGCCCCGCAAGTCGCAGCCATACTTTGGGAAGGCAGTCCGGAGTTTTCGCTAGGCGACCTCGATGGTCATGACATATAAATGTTCCTCAGGTTAAAGCCTGGCCCGGACTCGCTCGAAGTGTATAGCGAGGGGTCACAGGTGGAGGACATGGCAGAAGCTCTAATCAACGGAGGTATGCTTCGCTGGGCGAGAGAACGACGCGCCCTTGACCATTCTCAGCTCTCCAAAAAAACTAAGATTTCGATCGAGCAATTACGCCAGTGGGAGGAGGAGATTTCTTTCCCCCCGTTCAGTAAAGCTGAATTGCTAGCGAACGTTCTGAAAATACCGTTCGGGTTTCTTTTTCTATCTAATCCTCCGTCCGATGCGTCCCCGATCCCAGACTTCCGTACCGTTGACGGGAAAAGCTTTGGCAATCCAAGTCCAGACCTGCTTTCGGTTATTAGCCAGGCTCGTACTAAACAGGAGTGGTATCGCGAATATAGCGAAGGAAACGGCGCGCCCACCCTAGCTTTTACGGGCGTATTGAACATGGAATCTGGGGTCGATGACGTAGCAAATGCTATCAGTGAGGCCGTTGGAATCAATGACCAGGCCCGTCTTAGCGTGAACAGTTCGGCGGCGTTTCTAAAGCTGTTGAGTGAAGCAGCTCAAGAGGCTGGAATTTTAGTATTGCGCAGCGGGGTTGTCGGACGTGGAAACCCGAGTCGACTCTCAGTGAGCGAATTTCGCGGCTTTGCCCTAGCTGACCCCTATGCACCATTAGTCTTTATCAACTCCAGAGACGCCCCCGCTGCCCAAGTATTTACCCTAGTTCACGAATTGGCGCACATATGGATTAACAGAACTGGCATTATCGACCTTTGAGTTAGCAAAAGTAGCTTTCCCCGTGTTTTCACTTACCCCATGTACATGCCGCCGTTTACGTCTAGTACGTGGCCGGTGATGTAGCTGGCTTCTTCGGAGGCCAGGAAGGCTACGGCGTGGGCTATCTCCAGGTCGGTGCCTACGCGGCCCAGGGGGATCTGGGCCAGCACGGATTCGCGTTGCTTGTCGTCGAGGACTGCTGTCATGGGGGTCTCGATGTAGCCGGGGGCTACGGCGTTGGCGGTGATGTTGCGCGAGGCCAGTTCGCGGGCGAGGGACTTGGTGAAGCCGATGAGGCCGGCCTTGCTGGCGGCGTAGTTCGCCTGACCGGCCTGGCCTGTCTGGCCGACTACGCTGCTGACGTTGATGATGCGTCCCCAGCGCGCTTTAAGCATGGGGCTGAGCAGCGCCTGGGTGAGTAGAAACGCTCCCGTTAGGTTGGTCGAGAGGACGGAGTCCCAGTCGGCGCGCCTCATGCGCAGCAGCAGGGTGTCGCGGGTGATGCCGGCGTTGTTGACGAGGATGTCGATGCGTCCAAAATGTGCGACGGCCGCTTTGGCAGCGGACTTGATTGAGTCTTCGCTCTCCGCATCGAGCACGAATACGTGCGCCGTCCCGCCGAGTCCGACGATTTCGGCGGCTACTTCGTTAAGCTTTTGTTCGTTGCGTGCCGCTAGAGCTACCGCTGCTCCGGCTCGCGCCAATTGGATCGCGCAAGCCCGGCCGATTCCTTGCGAAGCGCCCGTGACGAGCGCCGTCTTACCTACCAATGTCCCCATCACACCCCGTCTTGCTCCGAAGCTCGTTCGCGCGCGACACCATGCTCCGCGTGCTGGTTCCCGGTCTGGATTATAGATTCCGCAAAGAAGATTTGGTCGCCACGGCGGCGGCGGCGCTGAGGCGAGTGTGCATGAGGGGGACGCGTTCCAGGCTCCAGACATAGACGGTGAGTTCGCGAGCGTAGTGCAGCAGGGGTGGCACATCAGGCAGCCGAATGCCGTGGGCAGTGGGCAGATCGTTGCGTTCAATCTCGGCCTCGGCGCGCTCGAGGGGCCAGGGGAGGTGGTGGATGTTGCCGCGATGGAGTTCGCCGCGCGAATCGGTGGTGTAGAGGCAGTAGCGCTCGGTCAGGAAATATTCGATACTGCCGGGCATGCTCTGTTCGAGGGCGTGGGTCGGGCCGAGGCTGCGGTAGACGGCGCGGAAGCGGGCGGGGCGCGGGGCGAAGAGGCGTTCGCTGCTGTATTGCAGGTCGCGGTCGCCATGATGGCGCACGCTCATGCGCGCCCAGTAGTACGGCAGGTGA
>DASWUZ010000023.1:0-8250 GCA_036401395.1 Acidisarcina sp. | reverse complement strand
AATATCCACCAGCAAAAAATCTCCATCCCGAATAGCCCTCGACCCACTCGCCGCAGCCTCATAGTGCGAGTCCGAACTATTCGACCCCACCGAAACATTAGGCCCATGCTCCCAAACCAGCCCGGCCCGCCCCAAAGCCTCGCGAAACCAGACCACCATGTCCCACTCCGTAAACCCCGAAGCTGGCCCACCAACCACACCACGAACCCGCCGCCCAACCTCCCGAAAACCCTCCGCCAAAATCTCATCCACCAACCGCTGCGCCCGGTAATGACTGGCAATCTGCTCCGCCGAAAGCACCGCCTCAAACCGCGCCACCAGGTCCGCCGACGACACAATCTCCTTACCCCACTCCCGCAGCAGCTCCACCGTCCCCGCATCCACCATCGACACATACATATTCGCGTTGCGCGCCGAATACTGCATCGCCAGCCGTCGATAAGGCGCCACCATCGCCCGCAACCCGCCCTCCAACTCCTGCCATGACGAATAGACCGCCCGACGCCCAGCCAACCCATCCAGCCGCCCCGACTCGATCCGATGAACCAGCTTCCGGCACTCCCCCTCCGCCGGCACCAGGTAGTACCACCGCCGAGTAACTAAAGCCTCCGCATCCAGCCCCAGCACCCGCCCAGCAATAGGATCGCGATGGTGATGGTCATAAAACAACCACCCATCCACCCCACCCTCCCGCAAAGCCCGCTGTATCTCTTCGATCTTCATCGCTCCACTTTACAACCGCTCATCTAATAGGTGCAGAGGAATTTGCACGCGAGGGCGCGAACATGGACTTCATGACACCAGGTGAGCGAAGCCGTCGAATGGGCCTGATCAAATCAAGGGACACGCTGCCAGAGTTGGCTGTCAGGAAAATGGTTCACGGCTTGGGATATCGATTTAGACTTTACGAGGCTTCACTGCCTGGAAGGCCGGATATCGTCTTTACGAGAAAGCGAAAAGTAATTTTCGTTCATGGCTGTTTCTGGCACCTCCACCGCGGGTGCCGCAACAGTAGGCCTCCCAAATCCCGCCTTGAATATTGGGGCCCAAAGCTCGAGGGAAATGTGAAGAGAGATAAGCTAGTGCGCCGAAGATTGCTTCGGTTGAGATGGAAGTGTCTCATCGTGTGGGAGTGTGAACTCTCGAACCCGGACAAGCTGACGCGTAGAATTACCGCATTTCTGGAGCCGATTTAGTGCTGAAATGGAACCCTTATTGCAAACCGGAAAACGGTGGGATGCATGCTAGACTTCATTATCGTGCGACACTCGCACCCCTCTAAATCGCGCCGATATTCCCAGGATGAGCACCTCAGTCGAATTCCCGCAGATTTTCCGATCAATCCTCAAGCCAAAAAATGGCGCTCTTCCTCTTTTTCCTTTCCCACCCGCGCACCAAACAAGTCTTAAGCGGAAAGACAATGGGAACGCGTACCTCTCTCGTCTCGCAGCCTTCAAAAGGGAATCGCTTGATAATCCACCCTTCACCCTTGTGAGCCTTTTCTGTGGCGGCGGCGGCTTAGATCTGGGTCTTAGTTTTGCCGGTTTTGGGACACGCGTCGCGAGCGACGTCGCGCCAGCTTTCGTCAGTAGCGTGATCACCAATATACCGCACGCCAAAGGTTGGCCTGATGATGCCTTGAAGCTAACCAGGGATACACTTTGCAAGCTTGCAGGCACAACGAAGATTGACCTTGTGGCTGCCGGACCACCCTGCCAGTCTTTCAGCATTCTTGGTCAACGCGGGGCGCTTGCCGATCCTCGCGGCAAGCTGGCCCTAAAATACTTCGACCTGATTGCTGAAATTAAGCCAAAAGCTTTTCTGTTCGAGAATGTCCCCGGCCTCCTGAACGTCAATAACGGCGAGGATTGGAAATTACTAGCTGCGTACGCAAAGCAAAAGACGGGATATCACCTCCACTTTGGAAGGCTCAATGCTGTAAATTTTGGGATTCCCCAAATCCGAGAACGTGTGATCTTGGTGGGTCTTAGGCAGGACGTTCCGTTTGAGTTTCCGAGTCAGCCAACAGGCCCTGGCGCTGAGAGCATCCTCTCGGCTCTCGCTGATCGCAATGGGCACGGTATTCCAAGCTCTTGGGCTCTAGCGAACGTGAAAGGACTTCATAACCACGACATCCGTGAGCACGGACCGAGAGTAGCTGAGCGTTATCGGAAGATCGCGCCGGGAAGTCGAGACCGAACGGATCACACAGATCGCATCGATCCGCAACGTCCCTCCGGAACGGTGCTCGTCGGCTCCGGCGGCGGCGGTGGTCGGCCCCATATTCACCCCATTGAGCCCCGCGTAATTACGGTGCGCGAGGCGGCAAGACTTCAAAGTTTTCCCGACTGGTACATTTTTCAAGGGACGAACACCGCTCAATATCGACAAGTAGGAAACGCAGTCCCTCCTCTTCTAGCCTACGAGGTTGGAAGGAAAATCGCCGAAGCATTAGGGCGGTTCAAATGAGCAAGGTGTAGTGTGTTTCCGGGGCTGCCATATCCTGGATACTCGTGGCGCATCACTCACCATATGGGACGCGTGACGCCCGAGCATGTTTACCATATCCTCTGGGCTGCCAATAGATATTCGAACAACCAGGATCCTGCAACAGACATAAACCACTACCTGATCGTAAATCGCCAGTTAACTCCCAACGTTCGCACGGACAGCGGCCAGCCCGACGGTTGGCGCGATTACCAACAGATTCTTAGCGAACTCGGGCTGTTGTATTCACTCCAAGTTGTCTCCAAAATCACGGCTACGCCTCTCGGGCTCTCCCTCTTAGACGGCTCATTAGGCTTTTCTGAGACTATGACGCTGCAGGCGCTGCGGATGCAATATCCCAATGGTCAGCACGTGGGAATGAGCGCAGCCCAGGCAAGTGACTTGGCAGGCAGCTCCTACGCTAACAGTGAATCTTTCGCAATGCTACAGTCGCTTGCCGGCGTCATGATTCGGCCTACGGTGCTAATCTGGCGCCTTCTGCGCAGATTGAAGGAGCTGAGCACTCCAGCAGAAATCACTATAGATGAACTGGAAAGCTATGCAATGCGCTGTTTTCGGAACAGCGATTTCGTGATCTGTGCCGCTGCTATCAGTGCAGCGCGAACTGGGGGCCCTGTCCTACCCCGAATGGGGGGTCGCCAGCGACGTAATGCCCAAGATTGGTTTAAGTTCTTGCGTCTGACGGCATTGTTCTCGGTGAGGGGTTCAAAAAATCCCAAACTCAGCCTTAGCCCCTTCGGGAACATGCATGCGATCGAAATCGACGCGATATGCTCGGCGCTTGAGGAGCCGACGACGTTTTGGCAGCCCGGCGATGCCTCCAATATCGAGCGGCTTCGATGGTATTCACAGTTTGGCGGAGTTGATCTCTCGATACCGGAGCTTCCCCCTGTTGAACTGACTCAGGGCGATCACGAATTCGTAGGCGGCGCCGAAGAGGAGGAGGCGAAATTAGATCTTGGCACCACAGAGGGCCACCTCCAATTGCGGGAGTTTAACGGCGTTGTGTTTCAGGCAAATCCCGTGTCCGATCTCAGTATCCATTCTATTTATAAAGCAGATCTTACTTTGAGCGCTCATCGTTTGCATGACCAGATGGTCTTACTCATCGCACAAACTTGCCGCTCAAGAGGAGCTGCCGTGTTCGACGATCCAAGATCAGTGGATCTCCTTGTAATGCACCAGGGCCGCGAATTCATTATCGAAGTCAAGAGCGTAACGCCGCGCAATTTTATGGCGCGCCTCAGATATGCGCTTGGCCAGGTACTCCATTATGATTTCCTGCGTGCACGTGAATCGGCGCTCCCAAGAAGAAAGGTAATCGCACTGGCTGCGGATTTGCAGGATAATTTCTGGCCCGTTGAATTTTTGAACACTCATTTAGACATGGATCTTTTGACCCTGAAAGCCGGCAAACTCTTTATTCATTCTCCCGCCACAAGTTCGAACGAACTCTTCAGCTCTTCTCCCAATTGAACACTAGATAAATTCAGCTTCCTTGTACCGCGGCACCGGCTCCGAGACATCTGCAGTCAACTGCCACGACAAGAAATCAAACCTTCAACCCCAAAAGCCCAAACAACTCCCGTAACTCCCCAAGCGAAGGCAGCTTCTCCCCCTTAACCTTAACCAGCTTCTCCTCAGCCCCAGCCTCCCGATACTCATCCACCACCGGACGAACGCTCCGGTAAACCACCCACTTCCCCCGAAAATACCGGCCCACAATCCGACCCCGCCCCCAGCCAAACCGCGCCTGGCTCCAACCCAGCAGCATCACCCGCACCTCCTCCCGCAGTCGCGGCACGTCCGCCCCCGCCAGCCCGCAAAAAATGTCACCGCACCGCGCAGCGCCGCATGGGCTCTCCAACCTGAAACGCAAAATCGTACAAGATTGATTTCCTCATCGAGCATAAGGACTGCTATTATGGCCCCCGGTTTTCGGAGCAGTGACGCTGCCCCATGAAACCGAATGAGTAAAGGAGAATATCTCTGTGATCACGATGATCAAGAAACATCTTGGAGCAATTGCAGCGGGCGTTTTTGCTGTCTGCGCGGCCGGTTCCGTGCAGGCAAATGCCCAGGCGTGGAGTTCGTGCAGCCAATACGCGACCTACACTCAAAACGGTTATAACCTCTACACCGACGAATGGGGCGCCTCGTCGGGCCAATGCGTCTACGCCAACAGCTCCACCAATTGGTGGTCCGTAGCGTCTTATCCCAACGGCACGAGTGTTCAGGCGTATCCTGACACGGAAATCGGCTTGGGAAACGTGAACCTCAGTTCCCTCAGTTCAGTAAACTCGTCATTCAACTTCTCAGTGCCGAGCGGCGCATCTTACGACGCAGCCTACGATCTCTGGTCGAACAATAACGTAGACGAAGTGATGGTCTGGGAGGACTGGAACAACAACGGCCCCATCGCCAGCTCGTACAGTTGCAACCAGCTTGGTGTCAACGGCTGCCCCTTTGCCACAAACGTCTCCATTGATGGTGTTACCTATGACGTATTTCAGGGCCACACCGACCACAACGTCGTGTCGTTCCTGCGTATCTCTAAGACGACGAGCGGCAGTGTAAATCTTCTGGACTTGATGAACTGGGTTGCGGGCCAGGGCAAACTCACCAGCAAGACGTTTTCTACTGCAGATTTCGGGTTTGAAATCACGAAAACCAACGGTTCTCAAACCTTCACGGTGAATTCCTATAGCCTGACCAAGGGTTCGGGAGGCTGCACACCCACTTCAATCACCCCTTACATCTCGGTGAATAACGGCTCTAGCTGGGCTCAGGAAAACAGCGCGACCGTCAGCTCCACCAGCGCCCAGGTGGATCTCGGCCCGCAACCCGTTTCCGGCGGTTCATGGAGCTGGTCCGGCCCCAACGGTTACAATTCCACCTCGCGCCAGATCAACGACATTCCGCTGCGGACGGGCTCGAACGTGTATACAGCGACTTACACCAACTCCTCTGGCTGCAAGAGTACGGAGCCCTTTACCATCACGGTAAATTGACCGTTGTAACGTGAGCTTCACGGTTCACGCCGGGCATCGGCGCCGCTGATTGCGCGAAGCGATCACGGCGCCGAAATCCTGAGAAACTGGGCAGATCGATGCAATAAGGATATTCCGGGACCTTCCATGCACGAGATGAAAAGGCGGACACCCATGTGGTTGGCCACGAAGATCAGCCGTGCACTGGTTCTCATCGTGGCCTGTCTGTTCTGTGAAGTCAGCAGCTCTGTTCTTAGAGCACAATCCGTGCATGTATCTGCTTGGTCGTCGGCAATTGACCACAGTCTGGAATCGGGTCTGGTGTTCCAATCTCAAAGTCGCGAGGAAACGGATGCTGACATTCGAGTTTATGACGATATTCTCCCTCAGCAAATTGACCACATCGAGGTAGGGGTCCCGTCCGGTGGGCCGGCCGCCACCACACCCCAGGAGGCACCTCCGTCGGTGGATCAGGAAGCGGACACCTTGATTGTTAATCCGCTCATGGCCGGCGCAAAAGCGACCAGCTCTGCTTCCGGATCGAACATAGATTTCATGCTGCTCACTCAGTTCTCCAGGGTCGTGAGGCCGGGCACACATCGGGTTGCATGCGGAGTTAAAGGGACGAGCGACATCGAATCCCTTGCCTTCCGCAACCCTGATGGCACTTT
Source organism: Acidisarcina sp. (assembly GCA_036401395.1). Classification (GTDB taxonomy): domain Bacteria; phylum Acidobacteriota; class Terriglobia; order Terriglobales; family Acidobacteriaceae; genus DASWUZ01. The sequence continues at coordinate 2,081 of DASWUZ010000023.1, read as the reverse complement.
TGTGCTCTTTACCGTGAACCACTCCAAGTCGTCTGTTAGCCTTGAGGCCTTTTGGAAAGACAGACTGTTTACCTATACCCAGGCCAGCAGCTCAATCGCGCTGTTTACCTGGGATCCAAAGAGTCAGCTGGTCTCTCTGGTTCCGCGGAAGCCGCAATCCCTGGCAAAAGGTTCGCTCACGATCGAGGCAAAATGTTCGAACCCTTCTCCTCTGAGTGTCGACCTTCAATGTGAAAGCCAGGCCCTTTCCTGTTCCATTTTTCCCGTCCGTTTTACATGTGACTCACAGCAAGACAGCGTTATTCTCAGCGTCACTGTCCGGCCCACCGACAAGAACGATACTCGTGGCATCAAGCCAGGGGTTCTAACTATTACGGCAACTCCCGATGTCGGAGAACTCACAACTCTTCGCGTTCCATGCTGTAGTGCAGGCGATAAGCAGAACGAATAACATATCTTTCGGCGTTGGAGTAGACCCCTCTATCGTCAACGTCATCGCCTACAGTGGATCCGGGTTCCCCTGGTCGCGGCTGAGATAGATTCTGCGGGCTCCAAAAGGAAGGAGCCATGCGAAATACTCGCACGGCTCATCATTGTCGTTCTGTCGCCTTTTCTCTAGTTACGCCCCGAGGACGGCTGCTACCCGCTCGGTGACGAAGGCTTCCACTGTATCGCCGACCTTCAAGTCGTTGAATCCGGAGATACCTACGCCGCACTCCATGCCGTTGGTGACTTCCTTTGCGTCGTCTTTGAAGCGCTTCAGTGAGGACAGTTTGCCCTTGAAAATCTGCTCCAGGTCACGCACCACCCGAATATCGGAGTCGCGCTTGAGCACCCCGTCCGTCACTCTGCAACCGGCGATCGTACCCACCTTCGGTATCCGGAAGATGTTTAGAATCTCCGCTTTTCCGAGGTAAGTCTCCTTGATCACAGGCTCCAAAAGTCCGAGCATCGCCTTCTTGATCTCGTCCTGCAGCTCGTAGATGATCGAGTGCAGCCGGATCTGGACGCCCTCCTGCTCCGCGAGATCGGCCCCCTTGCGCTCCGGTTTAACGTTGAATCCAATGACGATGGCGTTCGACGCCGAAGCCAGCAGGATGTCGCTTTCAGTGATCGCGCCTACCCCGGAACGGATCACCTTGATGCGAACCTTCTCGGTAGACATCCGCTGCAACGAATCCGCCAGCACTTCGACCGAACCCGTCACATCCCCCTTTAGGATCAACGCCAGTTCCTTGGTTCCAGCCTGCTTGATCTGCTCCGCAAGGCCCTCCAAGGAAACCCGCGAAGATTTCGCCAGGGTCGATTCGCGCTCTTTCATCTTGCGGTACTGAGCGATGCCTTTTGCCTTGTCGCGGTCAACCACAACCGTGAACGTGTCGCCAGCTTCCGGCATGGATTCCAGGCCTAAAACCTCGACTGGTGTCGACGGCCCAGCCTCCTCAATAGCCCTCCCGCGGTCGTCGAACATGGCGCGAATCTTGCCGAAGGTGTTGCCCATGATGAAGCTGTCGCTGTTCTTGAGTGTGCCATTTTGGACGAGGACCGTTGCAACGGCGCCGCGACCGCGGTCGAGCTTGGCTTCGAGGACCGTACCGATGGCGGCACGGTCGGGAACTGCCTTAAGATTCTGGAGATCCGCAACAAGGACGATCATTTCGAGCAGCAGGTCGAGGTTCTGACGCTTCTTGGCTGAGACGTCGACGAAGACGGTATCCCCGCCCCACGCTTCAGGGACAAGGCCGCGGTCGCCAAGCTGCTGCTTGACCCGGTCGGGCTGCGCGTCTGGCTTGTCGATCTTGTTAACGGCAACGATGATTGGAACGCCTGCGGCCTTCGCATGATCGATGGCTTCAAGCGTCTGCGGCATCACGCCGTCGTCGGCTGCGACCACAATCACTACGATGTCCGTGACCTTGGCTCCGCGAGCACGCATGCGGGTGAACGCCTCGTGACCGGGAGTATCCAGGAAGACGATCTCGCGGCCGTTCGCCGGAGAGCCTGCCTTGGAAAAGCGAACCTTGTAAGCGCCAATGTGCTGCGTAATTCCGCCCGCTTCGCCAGCCGCGACATCCGTCTCG
>DASWUZ010000022.1:0-7169 GCA_036401395.1 Acidisarcina sp. | reverse complement strand
TTGATATTGCCGTCGGCCATCTTGACGCTTTGGACGATGTTGCCGATGGTGCCGGTGGTGTAAATATCTTCGGGGCGCGGCTCGTCGACGGAGGCGTCGTGCTGAGTGGCCAGAAAAATCTTGCGATCGGCAGTCAGGGCCTCTTCGAGTGCGCGGACGCTCGATTCGCGGCCAACCACGAAGGGTGTCACCATGTGAGGAAAGATGACCATGTCGCGGATGGGCATCATCGGAAGTTTGCGCACATCGTTCCGGTCGCGAAGGTCCTTGGTTTGGGTCACGTATTTCTCCGTATTCTGCTTCATTGGATGACCGCCAGCAGCAGTCGACTCAGGGCCCGGATTGGTGCGGTGAATTTGGGTCTAGCGTTCCGCGTTGCATGACTTCATGCGCTGGTTGCGTGAACTTACCGATAGTCAGCGAACTGTTGGCAGGTCAGCCGGCTTTTTCGAGCAAGGTCACAGAAAGGTCGCGGTTCTTGACCATCTCTGCCGTAATTTCAAGTTCCTTTATTTTCTTATTCCCCGGCAAGTGGTACATCAGGTCGAGCATCAGTTCTTCGAGAATCATGCGCAGCCCGCGTGCGCCGACCTTGCGATTGAGCGCCTCGACGGCAACCGCGCGCGTTGCCTCTGCGGTGAATTTCAACTCGACGCTTTCGTATTCGAACAGGCGCTGATACTGCTTCAGGATCGCATTGCGCGGCTTGGTGAGGATAGCGACCAGAGCCTCTTCGTCCAGTTCGTCGAGCAGACCAAGCACAGGCAGGCGCCCCACAAACTCGGGGATAAGTCCGAACTTGATCAGATCTTGAGGTTCGGCCTGGCGAAGAAGTTCCGTATCGCGCTGGCTCTTGACGACGATGCCTGCTGCTGCGTCGGAGCTCTCCTTGTCCGTAAGCGCCTTGAAACCGAGTGCCTTTTTGCCTACGCGGCGGCCGATGACGCGTTCGAGGCCGACGAAAGCCCCGCCGCAGATGAAGAGGATATTGGTCGTATCGACCGGCGTGAACTCCTGGTGCGGATGCTTGCGGCCACCCTGCGGCGGAACGTTTGCAACGGTGCCTTCGAGGATCTTGAGCAGGGCCTGCTGCACGCCTTCGCCAGAGACATCGCGCGTAATGGAGGGGTTCTCGTCCTTGCGGCCAATCTTGTCGATTTCGTCGATATAGATGATGCCGGTCTGAGCGCGCGCCACGTCACCATCCGCAGCCTGCAGCAGCTTTAGGATGATGTTTTCTACATCTTCGCCAACGTAACCGGCCTCGGTAAGCGTAGTCGCATCGACGATGGCGAAGGGCACGTCGAGCATCTTCGCCAGCGTGTGAGCGAGCAGAGTCTTGCCGCTGCCCGTCGGGCCTACGAGCAGAATATTCGACTTCGAGAGCTCAACATCATTCCCGCGAGTGCGGTTCATCTGTATGCGCTTGTAGTGGTTGTAGACAGCGACTGCGAGCTTCTTTTTGGTCTGGTCCTGGCCGATGACATATTCATCAAGGAAGGCTTTCACCTCCTGCGGTTTCGGCAGGTGGGCCGGCGCGGTTCCCGGAGTGGCCTCAGCGCGATCGTCCTCAAGAATCGAGTTACAGACAGCCACGCATTCATCGCAGATATAAGCGCGCGGATAATCGCTGGGAGAGGAAATCAGTTTTGCGACGGCGTCCTGCGACTTGTGGCAGAACGAGCAGCGAAGTGCTTCGTCCGTTCCAGTTCGCGTCTTCATACTGATACCTCCGTGGCCGCGTGTAGCCGGCTTTATGCATGCGTCCCGCGATCAGGTGCGGGGACGGGTAATGATCTCATCGATGATGCCGTATTCCTTGGCTTGCGGCGCGTTCATGATGAAATCGCGTTCAACGTCACGCTCGATGCGTTCGAGCGTCTGCCCAGTGTGTTTAGACATGAGGGTGTTCGTAATTTCCCGGATGCGAAGAATTTCGCGGGCGTGAATGTCGATGTCGGTGGCCTGCCCGGAAAGCCCGCCCATCGATGGCTGGTGGATGAGAATGCGCGAGTTGGGCAGCGCGAAACGTTTTCCAGAGGTGCCCGACATGAGAAGAAATGCTCCCATGCTGGCGGCTTGACCGATGCAGTAGGTGACTACGTCGTTTTTGATGAACTGCATGGTGTCGTAAATCGCCAGCCCCGCGGTAATCGAACCGCCGGGCGAATTAATGTAAAGCTGCAGGTCCTTTTCCGGATCTTCGCCAGAAAGAAACAGCATCTGCGCGATGATCAGGTTTGCGATCTGATCGTCGATCGGCGTTCCCAGAAAAATAATGTTGTCACGAAGCAGGCGCGAATAAATGTCGTAGGCGCGTTCGCCCCGGCTCGTCTGCTCAACCACCATTGGTACGAGTGCCATGCTGTCCTTTGCTCAGGCCCCTTCAGGGCTGTTTGAGTCCGTCGGTTGCATCGGCCAGCTGGTGGACAAGCTGGAGTATGTTCGCCGGAATTCGACTTGAAAAGCAGGCCGTGAAGTTGACCTGAAGCCGAAACTTGAAGTTTTTCGGCCCCCTTCAAACATACGAGTGGAGACCTGCGGTTTATGCTTTCGGGGCTCTAAGCGGCGAGCTTCTGGTAAAGTGCGGCCCCTGTTTTTTCTCTTCGTATTTGTTCCCGGATTCTAGCGATGCCGCCATCCTCCGTCAAACGCGCACGCAGCGTCTCCAATGGTTCCCGGCTCTGCGCGGAGAGCATTTGAAGCTGCTGTTCAAACTCTTCGTCGGACACTTCTATATGTTCTGCATCGGCAACGCGATCCAAAATCAGGAGCCCCTTGACCTCGGCCAGCGCTGAGTCGCGTTGCGCGGCGCGCAAGCGGTCAAAGTCGAGCTTGCGCATATCTTCGGAGCGCATCCCCTGTGCTGCCAGCGCACGCAAGCCGCGGTCCAGGCGGGCATCAATCTGCTGCTGGACTAAAAATTCCGGAACCGGAAAGTCGAACCGCGCAATAAGCGCTTCCATCAGCCTGTCTTTTGCCTGTGCCTCGAGGCGGCGCTGCTTGTCGTTCACAAGGTGTTGACGAAGTTGAGTCGTGAACTCGTCGATTGTCTCGTATTCGCCTAATTCCTTGGCGAATTCATCGTTCAGTTCCGGCGCAATCTTCCGTTTGATGGCCTTTATTTCAACGTCGTAAGCGATCGTTTTGCCGGCCAGCTTGCGCTCGCCGAAATCAGTTGGGTAGGTCACTTCAAACTTGAGTTCCTGGCCCGGCTTCGCGCCGATCAGGGCAGTGTTGAATGATTCAAGAGTATCGGGCCCGCCGACCTCGATGTGAACATCTTCGCCCTTGATGGGCTGCGCTGCTTCCTCGCCTTCGGCCGCGGGGACGAAATCGCCATGAAAAGTTATCTGCGCCCAGTCGCCTTTTTCCAGGCCACGGTCCTCTTCCACAGTCTCCATTGTCGACCGTGAATCCCGCACCCGGTTCATTTCCGATTCGTATTCTTCGTCGGTCAGAGTTGTGTCGGGCTTTTCAATCCGAATGTCCTGGTAGCCGTCAACTGAAAAGTCAGGAGCGACTTCAAAGGCCGCCTTGAAGTGCAGAGGCTCGCCCTCGGCAAGCTGAATGTCGGTGACCTGGGGCTGCGAGAGCGGCTTCAGATGCTGCTTCTCGATCTCGGCATTGAACTGGCCGGGAAGCACAGCCTCGATCACGTCCTGGCGAATCGAGTCGGCGAAGCGAGTGCGGACGAGCGACTCAGGAACTTTGCCTGCGCGGAAGCCGGGGATGCGCGCGAGTTTCTGATAGCGCTTGACTACCTTGCGAAATTGTTTCGACACTTCGTCGGCGGGAAGATTGATTTCGACTTCGCGGGTGCATTCAGGGTTAAGCGCGGGCGTGTGATTGTGGCCGGAGTGATCGTGACCTTCGTGCCCCTGGTCTTCATGGTTGTGGTTATGACTATCAGGGTCTTGCAACTCATGCTGTGCACTTCCAACTGCGCCGGGATCGGCCTCGGCCGCTGGAGTGACTTCGGGGTTCGGTTCTAGAACTTCTGCTGTGCTCAATGATGCCTTCCGGATTCGGTTGCCCCCAGCTCTTCGGCCGCCGCCACCGCATCGCTGCGATGGCTCGGCGCTGGTGGCCTAATCCTCATGGTAAGGCCCCGTGATGGGGTGGTCAAACGGTGCCTTGTGCCAATCTAGGACGCAGTGGCTTTCCGCTATCGCATCGTCGTGTCGCAAAGCGCGGAGCCTTCTTCTTTTGTGACCTCCACGGGGAGGATTTACCCTTTCCCTTTATGGGTCAGTGGACAGATGCGCTGCGGCATTTCCGGTGATTTCTCCTGCCAAGCCTATATGATTATTTTAGGTTCAAGGGAGAGTCTGTGAGGTTTTCCGTACCGCATCCGATACCTTATCAGGGCAGCAAGAGGCGGCTTGCGAATGCCATCCTCAGCCATGTCTCAGACGCTGCTTATTCACGATTAGTTGAACCTTTTGCTGGCTCCGCCGCCGTGACGTTGGCGGCCGCGTCCCAAAACAAATTTGCGGAATTCGTTATAGCTGATCGACTTGAACCACTCGTGTCTCTTTGGCAAGCGGTTATCGATGACCCTACAAAGATCGGAGCGCAGTACGAATCGTTATGGCTTCGGGAGCGGGAAAAACCGATCGAAGCGTATTACGAAATCCGGGCCGAATTCAACGCCGAGCGTGAACCCGCAAAACTGCTGTATTTGCTGGCTCGGTGCGTAAAAAATGCCGTCCGCTTTAATCCTGCCGGCGATTTCAATCAGTCTCCAGACAAACGCCGGACGGGGACGAGACCAGCAGCGATGAGGTCCGAATTGTATGCCGCACATCAGGTGCTGGTCGGCCGCTGCGACACGGCCTGCGCTGACTTCCTTGACATGTTCGAAGCCGCGCGGCCTGGTGATTTGTTTTACCTCGACCCGCCCTACCAAGGTACTAGCGAGGGCCGCGACGCACGTTACTTTGCGGGCGTGAGTCGGGAGCGCATGGTCCAAGGATTAACCCTCCTCAACACGAAGGGAATTCCTTTTATTCTCAGCTATGACGGTACTTGCGGTGATCGTATCTATGGCGAAAGGCTGCCTTCGGGATTGGCATCTAGAATCTTGCTTGACGTGGGCCGTTCCAGTCAGGGCACATTGAACGGAAAGAACGATACAACGGTCGAATCTCTTTACATCTCGCATAAGTTAATGGCGGCGACCACCGACGACGATGTGCCGCGCTCATTGAAAGAGTTCGAGCATCAAGGAACTATGGTTTTCGTGTAGAGCTTAGCATTTGTTTTATCTGCTCAGGCAGAGTCCTGCCATCGCGTCGTGCTGCGCTTCTAATTTGATCGAAGCGCCCGACCTCTTCGCCGATCCAGACGAGATCGGCGCGTCGTTCTTGCTGCATCGCGACATGGCTGTAACCTTCAGGGTTCGCCCAATAGCATGACCGGCAGATGTCTAGGTCTTTCAGCTCCACCCAGTTCCGACAATGCTCACAGCTCCACGATTTTTTACGATTACAAACCCCGTCCAGGATTTGATACGACTCCGACACGCCAGACTGCGACTCCCCGGCGACTTCGTAAGGAATGCGGTGATCGACTTGAAGATTCTTGTCCGCGCCGCAAATCTGGCATCGATGGGCTGCCGCTTGAAGGAGAGCGTCACGCACACTTTTCGGCATCAACCGCCTGCCTCTTCTACCTGTCAGGGTCTTTTCAAGGTCAAGAACATAACCGCCGATGGAACGACCGTCAGAGTGCCTTACCCTGATTGTTTTGAGTGCAATACCAAGTTCACGAACGTCACGAGCTGCACGAGGAGGGTGGTTATAGCCGGCCTGGCTTATCTCCTCGCTTGTGACTTGACCGTTGGCGATGATTCGATCCAGCACGAACCGGGCGCGTTTGTTCGTGACTGCCTGGATGCGTTTAAGAAGTTCTGCCGGCATAGGGTCGATCATTGTCTAGGCGTTTTGGTACTCTCAGTTGACTGCACCTGTAAGCTCCGAGGTGTCGGAGCTTACAGCTATGCGCACAATGGAACAGGTATTGGGCACGTTAGGAGCAAGTATTACTTGCCCGGCGTGAAAAGCTCCAGCCGCACATGCCACGTCGTCGACTTGCCTGGAGCAAGCGTCATCATGCCGGTGTCCATGCCTTTCCAGAGCTTCTTGTTGAAAGGATCGCCGAAGTTGTACTGCTCTTCGATCGCGGTGAATTGCTTATCGATCGGCGCGTAGACCTGGACGGTCTTGATCTCAGGCGATATGCCCTCGACCTTGACGCCATAGGCCGCCGCCGGGTCGCTAAGTTCAACTACAACCTTCCTGTCTGTACGCTTCAACGTAGACCAGTTGTCGTCGAGGAAGGAGTCGGCGAGCGGCTTGCCATCCGCGGCGTTGTAGTCATACTTGCCGCCCATATAAGTCTTCACAGGCACGATCTGGCCGGTGGGGAAGACGTCGTCGTAATTGTTCACGAGCGCCATCTTTTCTGCGGGAACGTGCAGGCGGGCCTGCTTGCGGTCGCCGCTCGGTATGGCGAAGTAGGGATGCCATCCGATGGCCATTGGCTCAGGTTCTGTACCGACGTTTTTTGCGGTAATGGTGGCGTCGACAGCGCTGCCGGTGAGGGCGACGGTGATGGTCAGGTCGGTATTGGACGGCCAGTAGCCGCCAAAGTTGCCCGCGTGAATGACGCCGGTAACGGACTGTCCGTCAGCGGTCGAGTCAGTCTTCACGCTGTCCGTCTTGGTCGCCATGATGAGGCCGTGCATGGCGTGCGGCTCGGCTCCGGCGTTCTTGCCCTTCCAGTTGGCTGGCAGGGTGATTGGCTTGCCGTTCCAGGTCGTGCTGAGGGTCTTCCCGTCGGAGGAGAGCGTGCCGCGAATCCGGTTAGGGTAGGGGACCAGGAACGCCCCGCCAAACTTGAAGCTGCCATTTCCGTTGAAGTCGTCGGGCAGCGCGCCGTTCAACTTGGAAGCTACCTCTTCCATCGTTGATGGCGCGAAGAAGATTGGAATTTCGCCCTTGCCGGGGATGTTGGCGGTAATCTGCATCAGGTCCATGCCACGGCCCGGCAGGATGGTGGCTGAGAGGAACTCCGGCTTGCTGGCGTCAGTGGCCTTGCGTTGCAGCTTGACGATGTCCTGCCCATTGATCTGGGTGACCGGGGCCGCCGCCGGTGTTGCAGCG
>DASWUZ010000021.1:0-2204 GCA_036401395.1 Acidisarcina sp. | reverse complement strand
GCAGGAGCAGAAGAAAATGGGCCGGCCGCGGAAGTTTTCCGACGAGTTTCGCGCCCAAGCACTGGAGCGCATGAAAACCTGTGACAACGTTACGGCGTTGGCACGGGAACTGGGTATTCGTCGCAAGTTCTTGTATCTCTGGCGGGACCAGGCGATGGGCAGAATTCCGGGATCAGGATCAGGCCTAAAGCCGAAGCCACAGGTCGAAGAGCGGGAACGAAAGCGCACGGCCGAACTAGAACGTCTGGTGGCGCGACAAGCGCTGGAGATTGATTTTTTCAAAGGTGCCTTGCAGCGAGTCGAGGAACTGCGCCGGAAGCGCGAACAGACTTCCGGCGCGGCGTCTACGAGCAGATCCGGCAAGTAGATGGGCAGCAAGGCGAACTCACAGTCGAGCGGATGTGCACACTGGCAGCGGTTAGCCGCGCCAGCTATTACCGGCACTGGGGACCACAGCCGGCGAATGACGAAGAAGAGTCACGGCTGCGCGATGACATGCAGCGGATCGCGCTCACCAACCGGCATTACGGTTACCGTCGCATTACCCACGCGCTGCGTGCGCAAGGGTGGGAGATCAACCATAAACGCGTAGCGCGACTGATGCGCTTAGACAACTTGCTTGCTATCCGTAAGCGCCGGTTTGCGCCTGTCACCACCGATAGCAAGCACGATCTGGAAGTCTCGATTAACGTGGCTCGCCGGCTCACGCCAACGGCCATCAATCAGCTCTGGGTGGCCGACATCACGTACGTGCGCCTCGGCCGGGTCGACGTGTTTCTGGCCGTTGTTCTGGACGCGTTCTCGCGCAAAGTTATCGGCTGGAACGTCGCGCCATCGCTCGCGGCAACCCTGCCCTTACAGGCTCTCCGCGACGCCATTGCATCCCGCTGCCCCGCATCCGGTCTCATCCATCACTCCGACCGAGGTGTGCAGTATGCTTCGGCGGCTTACGTCGACACGTTGGTCGCGCACGGCATCGTCCCGAGCATGAGCAGGCCCGGCAATCCTTACGACAATGCCAAATGCGAGCGCTTTATGAACACACTGAAACAGGAAGAAATCCGCTGCTCCGAGTACCGCGACATCGACGACTTACGCACTAATCTGAGCCGTTTCTTCGGCACGTATTACAACGCCACAAGGCTGCATTCTGCGCTCGGCTATCAGTCGCCCGACGACTTCGAAGGGCAAGCAGCAGAATCGGCGACTTCCAGCATCCCAGCCGCACCGAAGATGAGTTTTTCAAGGCATGAGGAGATCTATCAATCCGATGTGAGATCCTGATCGAGCTAAACCGGAGCGATCCTTAAGACAGCTCCGGTCTCATCGTTCTGATGAGTCTCCGGCCGGCTATTCCTCGGCGAGTTGCTCTCCAGCATTGCTCGCTTCCGCTTCGCCAGCCGGGACCATCTTGAAACAAACCTACCTGTTCGTCGACTAAAAATCAGCGAACAGCAACCGTCCCTTTCGCCGTTTGTCTCACGCTCGGGGTTCATTGCAGCGGGACAGCGTAATTCGGGACGTAATTCGGGACAGTACACTCATTCACCGTTTTGCGGAGAAATCCACCCTCCTCGAAGGCGTTCCGCACCACATCACGCCGCGTGGCAAACGCGCGCCAGATCATCTTCGACACGCCCGCTGGTCGCCAACTCTACCTCGATCTGCTGCGCCGTAACAGCGAGCGCTTCGGCCTCTCGCTCTGGGCCTACTGCCGATGAGCACTCACATTCATCTGGTCGCCGTTCAGCACCGCAACGATTCGCTCAGCCGCGCTCTGGGCCGTACCCACGCCGAATACGCCCAATACCTGAACCTGAGCCACCGCTCGAGTGGACACGTCTGGCAAGCCCGCTTCTTCTCCTGCCCTCTCAGTGGCCACTACACCTGGAACGCGATGGCGTACGTAGAGAGAAAACCCGTCCGCGCACACCTAACGGCGCGCGCCTCCCATTACGATTGCTCTAGTGCCCGCGCCCACACCAGACAATCTCTCTGGCTTACTCGATTTGGACAATGGTGGTTCTACTACAATGGGCGCAGCTGGCAGAAAATGGCCGAGACTGACTCCACCCACACCGCCCTTGAGGACCAACTGCGGGAAGCAACGCAGCGTGGTCGGCCCTGCGCAGACGAGAAAGACACCGAAGCCTTCGAGCACCGCCTAGGCCGGCTCCTCCGGGCCAAGCCACCCGGCCGACGGC
>DASWUZ010000020.1:0-5833 GCA_036401395.1 Acidisarcina sp. | reverse complement strand
CAAATCACGGCGTGCCCTGGATGCGGCCGCACTACCAGTACCTTCTTCCAGGAGTTGGCGCAGCAGATACAGGCCTATTCGCGGGACAGCATGCCTCGCTGGCGCGAGCGCTACCCCGGCGTCGAAGAACTAAAACTGGCGGTCATGGGCTGCATCGTAAACGGGCCCGGTGAGTCGAAGCATGCGAACATCGGCATTTCGCTGCCCGGCACTTTTGAGGAGCCGGTCGCTCCGGTCTACATCGACGGCAAGCTGGCAACAACTCTGCGCGGCGACAACATCGTCCCCGATTTTAAAAAAATCCTCGATGATTACGTGGAAAACCGCTACGGCTCCCATGCGCAGCAAAACGAACTAGTCGAGGTCCACTGATCCTGGCTCTCGTGCTCTGCCTACAGGATCCAGATCACTGATCGCATCGTGCGAGCCGTGCCAGATTCGCAGCACTCGTACTTGTTTCTTTGTCCTCAACATGGAGATGATGCGGTAAATCGCTCACCGCTAGCCATATATCAGGGACGGGCCTGAACCCCGAGCTCGGGTGCCTCGCGAATGACCGGACATCGCGTCAGAGATTCTCAAAGCTGGATACGGCGTGAAATAAACCTACTAAGAACAATGATCTGAATCTCGACAATGCGCATTATCTTGCGTTTTGCAGGCAGGCTACAGCTTCATGAGGAGATTGATCGCGGATCCACTACCCAGGCAGCGGCTGCGAAGCGCCGTACCAGCGCCAACTTCTGAGAGCGGGTCAGGGCCGGGGCCAGCGCGCTTCTATGGTGGTTGAGATTCCGCCGCGTGGACGGAAGTCCCCCTTGACGACAGCCCACACCGGGTTCGCCGCCTTCACTACATCCTCAAGCACCTGGTTAGTTACGTTCTCCTGAAATATCCCAAGGTTGCGATAGCTGAAGAGATATTCCTTGTAGGACTTCAACTCCAGGCAATGCTCTCGCGGCATATAGCGCAGCGTAATGACGCCAAAATCGGGCAGACCGGTCTTGGGGCATACCGAAGTAAACTCCGGATCGTCGATCACAATCTCATACCCCGGAAACTGGTTAGGCCACGTCTCGATCGCCGGAAAATCAAAATCGAGCCCAGATCTAGCGTGTTCATCGGTGTAGCGCTCACTGAGTACCATCTCGTAATTGTACGCAAACCGCGACGGAGCTTAAGGCCCGCTGAGGGCGCGACTGAAACAGTGCGCGAAGCGCGCTCGAAAGGGCTGGCTTAAGCACCGCAATATAAAAACTGCTTCCTCAGGCCCTGTAACTGAGTCCTATATACTGACCACGCTCTGATAAATGGTTTCTTAATAAATGGTTATAGAAAAAAAGACCAGCAATCGCTTCATCTGGGCGGTCGCAATCCTTGCCTTGGTCGGCCTGTTTTTCGTAGTCCGTTCCGCGACCCGCGCGAAGCTGCCGATTCGTATCGCACAGGTGCAGCAGGGCTCTCTTATCAAGACGCTCTCGACCAACGGACGGGTCGAGCCCCAGGTTAACTTCGAGGCCCACGCCCTCTCGCCGGGGACGGTGCGGGCGGTTTACGCTCACGAGGGCGACCTGGTGGCCAGGGGCAAGCTGCTGCTGGTGCTTGATGACACTGACGCTCGCGCCCACCTGGCCACTGCCGTTGCTGCGGTCCGCGCCGCGCAGGCCGGCTACGATGCCATCTCCCGCGGTGGTACCCAGGAGGAGCGGCTCTCGCTCAGCGGAGAACTCACCCGGGCCGAGGCAGAGCGCGAACAGGCAAACCGGGACGTAGTCACAATTCAAAAGCTGGTGGGAACCGGGGCAGCGGCACCGAGCGAACTCAACGCCGCAAAAGAGAGGTTGGCCCTCGCCGACACTAACATCAAATTGTTGCAGCAGCGCCAGACCTCGCGCTACGCTCCAATCGATATGAGCCATGCCCGCGCGGAACTGGCAGACGCGCAAGCCGCACAGGCGGCCGCGCAGACAGTGGTCAGCGCCGCCAACGTTCGCGCTCCTTTCGCAGGCACCGTCTACTCCCTGCCCGTTTCCCCTACTGAATTTGTCCAGCAGGGGGACAAACTACTACAGATGGCCGACCTCTCCCACGTTCAGGTGCGCGCTTACTTCGACGAGCCGGAGATCGGGACCCTGCAAAATGGTCAGCCTATTAAAATCCAGTGGGCCGCCAAACCCGACCTCACATGGCACGGCCACATCATTCGCATTCCTTCGACCATCATCGGCTACGGCACGCGCAATGTAGGCGAAGTGCTTGTCCAGGTAGACGACGCCAATGGCGCACTGCTGCCCAACACAAATGTGACCGTGACTGTGACGGTAAACAGCGTGGCACGTGCGCTGACCGTTCCCCGCGAAGCCCTGCATACCGATGCGGGCAAGGACTACGTCTATACGGTAGGTAGAGACAAGCTCAAACGCCAAAACGTGCAGGTAGGTGCGATCAACCTGACCCAGGTACAGGTTCTTTCAGGCCTTCAAGAGGGAGAGACGGTGGCGCTTGGCACGACCAATGGCCAGCCCCTCACCGATGGCGTTCCCATCAGGATAGTGGAATAAGCGTGACGCCGCGTAGATACTCCTCACAGACTTGCTCTGTCGAAACATGCGCTCGTTGGCTGGTAGCCCTCGCTTTTTTTATTGGTGGGCTCTTCGTAGCTGAAATTCCGGAGCGGGCACTTGCGCTTGATCCAGCGATTTCGCGGGCCGTTCATGCCGACCTGACTCACGGCCGAGCGGACGACGGCATATCCCGCCTGCGGCCGGCGCTCCAGCAAGACCCTCGCGACGCTGAGGCGCACAACCTGCTTTGCCGCATCTTCTTCGCGGAGGAACGCTGGGACGACGCGGTCCACGAGTGCGAGGCGGCCACCCGCGAAGCTCCGCAAAGCAGCGAATATCACATGTGGCTCGGCCGCGCCTACGGCGAAAAGGCTAGCCGCGTCTCTTTCGTGTCTGCTTATCGGATGGGGCAGCGGGTCCGCTCTGAGTTCGAGACAGCCGTCGCCCGCGACCCGCGCAACGCCGAGGCACTGGCCGACCTTGGCGAGTTCTATAGCGAAGCGCCGTCGGTGGTTGGCGGAGGCACCGACAAGGCGGACGAAGTAGTGCGCAAGATGGAGCCGCTCGACCCTGCCCGCGCACACGAGCTCAAGGGCCGCATCGCTGCGCAACGCAAAGACCCGGCCGCAGCCGAGGCGGAGTTCAAGGCCGCGATCCGCGTGTCGCGTGCGCCTGCCGCCTCGTGGACGGTTTTAGCCTCTTTCTACCGCAAGCAGCAACGCTGGGATGACATGATGCAGGCCATCCGCAGCGCAATCGCCGCCGACAAAGACCACGGAGTCGCTTCAGGCTATGCTGCCTCGGTGCTAGTAAAGGCCAACCGCGAACCGGCACTCGCCATTCGCCTGCTGGAGTCCTACCTCGCATCGCCAAAGCAGTCCGAAGAACTGCCGGTGTTTGTGGCCCAGGTGCGCCTTGGGCGGTTGTTGCAGCAGCAGGGCGACAAGCAGGCGGCACAGCAACAATTCGAGGCCGCGCGCGCTCTTGCTCATGAATACAGAGGGCTGCCTTGAACCTCATTCGCCAGCGTATGAGGTATGGGCGGGCGCCGGCCCTCACTTTGCCATTCGCTGCCCTGCTGTTGATGGCATCGGCGACGTCGCAGGCACAAGTTTCGCTCTATACGGCCGTCGACCTGGCGTTGCGCAACAGCACTTCCGTCAGAATGGCAACCGCTGACGTCGATCGCGCGCGGGCGGCGCTCCATGAGTCGAGAGACGTCTACAAGCCGACCATCAATCTTGGGTCAGGACTGGGATATTCATACGGATTTCCTCTCGGCGAACCGTCCGTCTTCAACGTATCTTCCCAATCGTTGATTTTGAGTTTCTCGCAGCCAGATTACATCCGTTCGGCACGCGCGGCACTCAAGGCCAGCGAACTTGCACTCAAAGATGCGCGTCAGCAAGTGGTGCTCGACACTTCACTCGACTACATTCAGCTCGACAGCCTGACTCGCCAGATGACCGCTCTCGATGCCCAGAACGCCGCCGCGGACAAACTCGCACAGATCGAGCAGCAGCGCGTGGACGCCGGGCTTGAGGCCCGCACAGAACTGCTGCGTGCCCGGCTTACCGGAGCGCAGATGCGGCTCAAGCGCCTTCACCTGGCCAACGATGCTGCGATGCTGCGCGACAAACTCGGGCACCTTATGGGCATAACCGGAGACGCGCTGACGACATTGAGCGAGTCCATCCCCACGCCGCCTTCTTTTGGCGAAACCGGCCTGGGGACAACTTTATCCGTCGATCTAAGTGCGCTCGGAAACGAAGGCGTGCAGGCCGCCTATGCAGTCGCCAAATCGAAGATGTATGTGGCCTTCGGCGATCGCCGGCAACTGCACCGGCCCCAGATCGGATTCAACGCGATCTACAGCCTCTTCTCCAACTTCAATAACTACACCGACTACTACAGAAACTTCCAGCAAAACAATATCGGCATTGGTATCTCGATGTCGTTCCCCATAGTTGACTCGTCGCGCAAAGATAAGGCCGCGGAGTCCGCCGCCGATGCAGCCCACGCCACCGCTCAGGCTGACCTCCTCCGCGATCAGACCAGCGAACAGGTGCTGCAGCTCCAAAAAAGCCTGGCAGAGTTATCGGCGCAGGAGGAGGTAGCGCGCCTGCAAAATGATCTCGCGGACGCTGAATTGCAAGCCGTGCTCGCGCAGCTTGAGTCTGGCAATGGCACTACCGGCACGCAGTTGACGCCCAAGGATGAGCAGCAGGCCCGTATCCAACAGCAGCAGCGCTACGGCGAAATGCTCGACGCCAGCTTCGAGCTCACCCGCGCGCGGCTTAATCTAATGCGCGCCATGGGGACGATAGAGGATTGGGCGAAGAACTCGGCACACCCTTAACCTCGCACACCCCTCCCTATTTTCGTTACCTATCAAGGGTGCAAAGAGTTTCTGGAGTAATATCGAAGCCATCTTTCTTTGCCAATATCCATCTGAAAAAAGGCGATCCCATGAAGACCCGAACTGCCGGAATCCTTTTGCTACTCGGCAGCCTCGCGGCGCTAGCCATGCGGAGAGTGGACGCCGTCTCTGGAAGTTCCGTAAGCCATCCAGAGCCCTGGAACAAGCTGGCAGCAGCCCGCTACCTGGATGATCGCGAAGTGTGGTGGCAGGCCTGGCCGCGGGCGCAGAAGGACCATGGTACGATTTGCATCTCCTGCCATACCGTCGTGCCCTACGCTATGAGTCGGCCCGGGCTGCGCAGCGAACTCGGCGAGACCGCAATGACTGCGCCCGAGCAGACCATGCTGGCAAGCGTGGAAAAGCGCGTCAGCCAGTGGCCTGAGATGGCGCCGTTCTACTCCGATTCGAAGTATGGCCCTGGCAAAACCGCTGAGGCCCACGCTACCGAAGCAGTGCTGAACGCTGTAATCCTCGCTGCGGTCGATGCGCGTGGAGCGCACGTGCGTCCGATCACACGGACGGCGTTCGACCATGCCTGGGCGCTGCAGGAAGAGACCGGCGAAAAGGCCGGCGGGTGGAAATGGCAGAACTTCGACCTGGGCCCGTGGGAGTCGTCGGAGTCGGCCTATCAGGGTGCGGCGTTGTTGCTTGTCGAGGCGACGAATCTTCCTGACGGATTTGCTAAAGAGCGCGCGACCCGCAAGCATCTTGATCGGCTCACGGATTACTTGTGCAGGAATTATTCTGCGCAACCTTTGGTGAACCAGCTTTATATGTTGTGGGCCTCGGCAAAAGAGCCGCGTCTACTGACGAAGGCCCAGCGAAAGGCCCTGCTCCTAGCAGTGAG
>DASWUZ010000019.1:0-9330 GCA_036401395.1 Acidisarcina sp. | reverse complement strand
CTGCGCGGTCGATGGCATGATCTTCTGTTGTGCTAAACCGATCGCTTGCTGCGGCTGGTAGGCGCTCTGGTGGGAAACATCATGCCCTAGAACCTTAGGCAACTTCTCCAGACTGTCGGTAAATATCTGCGCGTCGAATTGCCCGCGCGAGATCGAGACGTACGCCATGCGACTGTTCAGCAGATCCTTTGCAGCAAGCTGCGTGTCTACGTTGACCAACACACGCTCCGCGGTCTGGCCCTGGCTTGAATAGCTTGTAACGGCGTACCCATGATCGACATGCGGATGCTGTTGCGGATTGAATTCGACTTTGCGCTCATCATCCATCCGCAGCCGCATCGTTCCATCTCGCCCGATGTTCTCGACCGTCCCCAAGTCACGATTCGCAATCTTCAGGTCCTGGCTGGGCGCGGTGAACTGGATGCGGTCCCCCTCGGAGAACCTCTTTTCGTCCTCGCGGTAAACGGAGACTCCAACTTGGCGGCGTGGGTCATAGGTGGTCTGCTCCCCGTTGCCTCGCACCACCGTCAAAGTGTTCGCCTGAGCGTTCACAGCAACCACACGGGAGTATTCGCCTTTCTCGATGCCGGTCTCCTTCGATGTGCGCGAGTACCGTAGGATGTCATCTGCCTGGTACTGCTGTGCCCAACTGCGATCTGCGCCGGTCATCTCTTGACGCGGAACAAGCGTCCGCACGGAATGCTCTTGCCTGTTCACAAGTCCACGCGATTGCAGCTCATCATGTATCCGCTGATTGATCTCGCTACGCGACCGGTTATCCGGCGAAACAACGAGTGTTCCGGCCGGAGACCTGGCATACTCCCGCGCAATAGCCGCGATACGCTCCTCGTGTCCCTTCACCTGATGCACACGGCCCTGCTGGTCAAGGCTTTCGATGGCGGCTCTGACCTGCCCAGCCGCTAACTGCTCGACGACCTGCTTCAACTCGGGATCGCGCTGGCGAACGATGTCATTCAGGGTAGCCGTCCGCATCCCTGCCTCTTGGAGTTGCGCGAACGGACGGCCTGCTTCGACGGCTTCATGTTGGCGACTATCTCCTACCAGCAACACTCGATCATTCCGGTGAAGCCGTTCGATGAACTCGTGCATCTGGCGAGTCGAGGCAAGTGAAGACTCGTCGAGCACATATAAGCGCTTTTCCCCAGTGTCCGGCTGTGCTCCCTTGGCAAGGTGATGCTGAAGAGTCGAGGTCTCCATGCCGGCCTCAGCGAGCTTGTGTGCCGCGCGAGATGTCGGCGCGAATCCTTCGACCTTGTACCCCTGCGCTTCGGCACCCTCACGGACGACGGCGAGGGTCGTCGTCTTACCTGCCCCGGCGACCCCATGCAAGCCGACAATCTTCTCTCGACTGATGAAGATCTCATCCACCGCCATCCGTTGCGAGCGGTTCAACTCAGGATGTCGATCTTCTGTCCAGATTCGCAACTGCGGCGATATCAGCATTGGATCGTCGTAGCCGCGTTGATTGCCGCGCTGCATGTGACCGACGATCTCCCGCTCCATCCGCATCATCTCGGCAGTCGTATACAACGGCGCTGCTCGGCCATCCGTCCGCTCAATCGCCCGAAATTCTCCACGCGAAACCCGTTGTTCAAACTCCTGTCGCACTTGCCTGTATGAGGCCTGGCCCATGCTGCGGTCGATTGCCGCTTGAAGGATTGCGCGTTCGTCCTGAACGGCAGAGCGTTCAAAGACGTGATTGCGCGAATACGTCAGGGACTGCTGCACCGTCTTTTCCGGTTGCACTTCATGGCGGGGCTCCCGTGCCATTGCGACGACACGATCTGCTTGATGTCCGAATCGAGCAGCCAGGTCGCGGTGCTGCTGCAACACCTCCTTAGGCGAATGGATTTCCTTGCTGTCACGGGTACGGTGCGCGGCAACCTGCGCTGCGCCCGCACCCTCTCTGCCGATCTCCTGTAAGTGTTCTTTGATCTGCACACGGCGCGGGCTCGATGCTTCCAAATACTCCGGCGAATAGCCTTTGATCTCGGGCTGGCCATGCTTGCCGCGCTCTATCTCATAGCCTAGGCCTTGCAACCTCATTGCAAGCTCGGACCGGTACACGGTTGTTGCGTACTGTTGCGACTGGAAGAGGCTGCGCTCCTGCAATGCTCCCGTCTGGCCGTTCTCTCGCTCCGTCACATTGAAGACGACCGCATGAGTATGCAGCTGCGGCGCAGCATAGCCGTCTACGGGACGAGCGGTGTCATGCTCGAAGGTAGCGGCGACGAGCTTGCCCGTTGTCTCCGGTGCATGAACATTACCGATTCGGGCTTGCGCGTACCGCTCCAACTCCTGCAACGCCACGCGAACACTTTCGCGATGCGCCTCACGCACACGATCATCGCCGCCCACAAGGGCCGTAAGCGATACAGACTTGGGTGCAGAGAACGTTGCATCCCATCCCGCACGATGTTCTGAACTGGTGATCTGCTTGCCGTACTGATTCTCGTAGGTCCTTGCGGGCTGATGCTTGACGAGCTGCGCGTCGTTCGCTGGATGCCGTCCTTCGCTCAATCGAGCAAACTCTTCAGCCCCTACGTTGCCATGCAAGCCCCACTCCTTCGCGAGGCTCCCCTGCCACTCGCTATGCCCCTGCTGATCCCGGCTCCAATAGTTCTGTCGTTCCGAGGTGAACTCGCGTGCGTGATACGTTCGAGCTTGTCCAGCAGATAGCGATTTAGAGATAGTCAACATAGCGTGGCCCGTGAGACATCAGGTAGTTACTGTCTTGGTTTACATCGTAGCCGAGATTTGTGGATAAGTGGGTCGTTATAGCCGAAATATTTTTCACCTCTAAATCGACGAAACACCTATGGATATTGATTATTTCTGTCTTTGGCAACTTATTAGCGGAGTAATCGATACGTGATTTGAGGGGCAATTACTCGACCGATACAAGCGTCATGACTTAGTTGATAAGGACTCGATGCGCTGGTTCAAAATCAGTCTAAAGGCACACCCTCTTTGTGGTTTTTTACTGGTGTAATTCATGCTCAAGAAGGAAACCTTCAGTCTCTCGAATAACTCTCGTCAAGCAGCCTCTTTAAACGAGTTGAATGGAGACTAACGCGAAGCTATCTACGCGCTTAGAGTTGAGCAAAGGGATGCGAAGTTTGGAGTCGATCTGACCGCGATCACTCCAGGACATCCGAGGTCCGCCGTTAGTCAATCCACTTCGATTCATCCCACGGTTCAGATGGCGAACGCGCAGCATCCGATGAAGACGATCCGGGGAAGATAGTACGTCTCTGAGACGGTGGTTGTGGGTTGGGCGCAGGGGGTTGAGGCAGGAGTTGCCGTGCAGTAGAAACATCACTTTGAACTTGAGTCGATTGGGGTCCATCACTCACACGAATCGCTGTTCGATCAGGCGACTTCTTAAGACCAAACTTCGGACCCATTGCAGACCACTCAAGCTGAGTCGTGTGCTCCCTAATCCACGGTGCAATTCGCGACCGGATTCGAGCAACAATCCCGCCTTGATTGTCGGGCCAATCCCATACGTAATTCGAGGACCATTGGGGCTCCGCAACCGCGCTTCGAAGCTGTCTCCATTCGTACCCGATGTCCCCTCTCATCACGAATGCCAAATAGGCGACGATCAGCCAAGCCGCGACGGCATAAAGCAGCGGTTCATTGACGAGTCGGCGGAAACTTTCTCCATCATAGAAATCTTCCCTAAGAAGCTTTTCGAGCTCTGCGGAGTCCACGCTCTCCACAGGTGTTCTCTCTATGCCCGTCCATCCCTGCTGAACTGCAAAGGACGAGAGTTCCAAAGGAAGATCACTTTGGCTTCCCTCGGTGACATCGAGGGCGAAGAGCCACTGTCTCTTGCGACCGGGAGCCGTCTCCATGAGCCATCGGATTTGAGTCCTGGCGCCAGGCTGTTCTGCGTGTTCGGAACTGTGCCAATATGCGATCAGATAGTACCGTTGCAGTGGCGGAACTTCCCACCGCAACCATGCCCAGAAGCCGAAGGATGGGAGGCACAGAAGCAGAGTCAGGATCAACACGATCCGCCAGGGAAATGCGAAGCGAATACGGGAGAGTTTGATCACCGCTTGTCCGTAATTTTGGGACTGTTCCGGCGACGCCTCTGCGCCATGTACTCCTGCGCTCGCTGCTGTTTAATGGAGTCCGAATAGGCTGACATCTTGCGTAAGTCTTCGTTTGTCAATGGGCCTTCCGACGCTCTGGCGAACAGATTCAACATGAGCGAACGCATCCCCATGATCTCGGCCAGCAAGATCAGGTCGGTTTGCTCCTCAACAACGGCACTCGCGCGGGCTTGGGCGAGCGCTGCCTCGCGAAGCCATTCCGCCACCTTCTTACCGTTGGCGGCTGCGGCTGCCTCAACCTCGCCGAACTCCGCTTCGGTGAGGCGCGTAGCAATGGATTTCGCACGGGAGGTCTCACTTGCCGAGACGGTAGATGCCGACGGCGTGGCAGTTTCTTGCGGTTTGTCGTTACCGGAGGCCATGCGATGTGCCCTGAAGCAGGTAGTTCCTTGAAACGCTTGGATGCTCCCACCGCGTTCGCTGGTATCTGCCTACGCCGCCGCAAAGAAGAACTGTAGTCCACCACCCGGCGTATACGGATGGAAACGCGAAAAACTAAATAGTTGAAAGCAAACACGTTATCAATCGTGAACTTCGGACAGCTTTGCAGTTCCCTGTTGGGGATGAAGTGTCAGCCTTACTCCCGCTGCGCAGCAGCGTAGGCTTTTAGCCGTGCGCTCGGGCACCCCTCCTTCTTCTTTGGACAATAGCCAATGATGCAAATCGAATACGGATGTTTTATTATGCAAGGATGATCCCGCGAGCCGTCACACCTCTGATCGAGCGCTCTTTGGCTGAGTTTGCAGCCGTAGCCATTATCGGCCCGCGCCAGGTTGGTAAGACAACCTTGGCCCGTGCCATCGCCGACCAGCGTCCTGCATCTGTCTACCTTGACTTGGAAGCTCGGGAGGACCGCGACAGAATCGTCGAGCCGACCCTGTTCCTACGGCAGTACGAGAACAGCCTGGTCGTACTAGATGAAATTCATCGCGTTCCCGAGCTGTTTAGTTCGCTGCGGGGCATCATCGACCAAGGGCGGCGAACCGGTCATGGCAAGGGGCGGTTTCTCATTCTCGGCTCCGCTGCGATTGACTTATTGCGGCAGTCCAGCGAGAGCCTCGCCGGTCGAATTTCCTACATCAACATGGCACCATTCAACGTCCTGGAGATGCCCTCCGATGAAACGACCCTACTCCAGCTTTGGACTCGTGGCGGATTCCCTGGCAGCTATCTCGCGCCCACCGATTCAATAAGCCTGCGCTGGCGCGACGACTTCATCCGCACCTATCTGGAGCGGGACGTTCCACAGTTCGGGCCGCGTGTACCGGCAGGAGTTTTAGAGCGCCTCTGGATCATGCTTGCGCATGGACAAGGTACGCTGCTGAACGCCTCACGTCTGGCGTCCGCGCTTCAGATTACCGCTCCCACGGTTCAGCGCTATATCGACCTGCTTGCCGACCTGCTCCTCGTCAGGCGGCTCCAGCCCTTTCACAGCAATGCGGGCAAACGTCTGGTGAAGTCACCAAAGGTCTATATCAGAGACAGCGGCCTGGTTCACGCCCTCTTAGGCCTGAAGACTTTCAACGATCTGGCCGGACATCCTGTGGCAGGTTCCTCCTGGGAGGGCTTTGTCATTGAGAACCTGTTATCTGCCGCGCCGGAGCGTACGATAGCCAGTTTCTACCGCACGGCTGCGGGAGCTGAGATCGATCTGCTGCTGGAGATTCCAGGCCACGGACTTTGGGCGATTGAGGTCAAGCGCAGCCTTTCCGGTCGCCCGGAAAAGGGCTTTTACATCGCTTGTAACGATCTCAAACCCAGCAGGCAGTTTGTCGTAAACGCTGGACTGGAGCAGTATCCGATCGATGCAAACACCACGGCTATCGGCGTTCCCGAGCTCGTCCGCACTCTATCAACTCTGAAGGAATGACGGCGGCAATTTCCATGCTTCTAGACCACAATGCGCTACAGTCCCGAATCAAATTTCCAAGTCGACGATCTCCGGCTCATACACCAGCATGTAATGTTCATTCAGCACGGAAGCATTGACGAATTCGCATCCATTATTACTGCGCACACGCCCGTGTCCTCCATGGATATGCCCAAAGAGATGCAATCTGGGTGCGATCTTTTCGACGACTTCTGCCAACTCTTCGCAGCCCAAATGGTCAGTCATTGGACGCGATTGGTCGAGCATCCCAAACGGCGGTCCGTGCGTTACCAAGACATCGGTGCCCATTGGAATTTTGTCCCAATGTTTGCGTATCGGCGCGCCCCGCTGCACGTTGAATGCCCAGTAGTTGAAAGGCGGCTGGACAGGTGATCCCCAGAACTTCAGGCCCTCCACTTCGACGCCCGAATCCTCCAGATAGATAGCGTTTGTGATGAGGGTCCGAGCTGGTATAGGATGCGACTCAAACAGCCGATCATGGTTTCCCGCGATAACAATCTTGTGGGCATGGGGCTGACGCCCGAGCCATGCATCGAAGTCGATGATCTCTCGCGGTGCGTTGCCATACGTCATGAAATCGCCCGCATGGATTAGGACATCGCCATCGGGCAAGCGGAGGCCGGCGTGTTGACCATGCGTATCGCTGACACAGATAATTCGCACTTTCGCCATCGTCAGTAATCTCCTGTTTCTGCGCCATCAACTTCGGAGGAATAATCGCTTATCACGTTCACACCTTCCGACGATGAGATGCGCGACCGCCTCTGTGGTGCCATTCATGTGCTCCAATGCTGGAAGTGCGCAAAGCATCCGTTCAGCGACTTCCGTCACGCGCTTCTGCACCATCAGCTTGGTGAGCCCAGCTTCCTCCGCGAATTGCTCGAAGTTGCGGGCCATCACCTTCTCAGATGAGTATTCTCCTCCAAGTTTCATTGCCATGGTTCGGCTGATGTCGGGATAGTAGACGGTGCTGAGACTGTCGTAAAGAGGCGACAGGCTGAGCTGCGCTTCGTCCGTTCCCAAGCCACGATAGAGCAAGGAAAAGTTCTTGCCATGGGCATCGTTGTTTCCAACGAGATAGTTGAAGATCACTGCGTTGAGCAAATGGTCGAGGTCTGTGTCCGGTGTGCTCGATGCCTCGCGCAGTAAAGCGAAGCATCGCTTGAGCGACGGGCCGCCTTTTTTCTGATACTTCATCTCAGAGACGATTCCCACCGCCTGACAGAAGTCCTCCTGATGAAGTCGCTCAAGAACCGGCTCCTTTCCGGGGGCCGTACGGTAGAAGCGGTCGTACCGTTCCAACAGCAGGTAGTCCATGCCTTCAACGGTGCGCGCTTCCACCTTCGCTGTCGGAATACCAATGGCGGCAGCCAGCCGCATACAGAGCGCCTCGTTCGCAACCACTCCCTCAAATCGATCTCCCCCTGGCTTCAGGATATGAGTGCTTGGCGCTCCATCTAGTGGAAGCGAGATCCCATCATCATCGACTCGTACCGCGACCTTGTCTTGCGCTCCAGCAAGCGTGAGGCGAATTCCTTGATCGCCGGCGAGCAGCGGCCGCTCGGGAGGCTCTCTTAGGACGTCGGCAAGTTGTTTGCCGGAAAGCCTGCGGTAGCGGTGCGTGGTGTCCTGTAGTGGTTCACCCGTTGGAACAAAAGTGACAGCTCGGGCGCACTCGCCGCCGATTCGCTCCAGCATCGCATAGTCGTTACGAGCGCTGATGCTGAGATTTCGAGCCACGATTTCGCGTTTGCTCTCTTCAGGCAGAATGCCACCGAAGTATCCGCGACACTCATTGCGGGAAAAGCGATCTCTCCGCAGAGGCAGTGACTGGGACAGCGGAGACGCCGCAGGTCTATCTAGCCAACTCTCCGCATACTGGAAGACCATCTGACCGCCATCGTCCTGGATCAGGTGGCCGACGAACCGGGTGTCCACGTAAACATCGAGACTTTTTGCCATAGGTTATTGTCCTCTCCTTGTGGCTGAAAGCGGTACTGCGCCACTTGATTGCATGAGTCTGGGGAGAGACGCTTATATTCGCGAACGGTAACGCGCCAAGATTTGGACCGCGAAACTGGCGATTCGTTTCCGTACGGGAACCTCGATAGAGGCACTGTCGCTTTCAGACCGTCGGATGGGCAGAAACGGGCCGCTCTCACTTAGTGAGAGCAGCTTTCAGGGTGGAAAGACGGGCCTCTTTGAGAAGCGCCGAGCCCGCCAAAGGCGGGCTCGGCGGCCCATTAATCAACTGGCCTCCGCCAATGCAGAGTCAGACGAGGACGCTAAAGCGTTCGATTCCAGTGCTGACAAGACGACGGCGGAGGTCTTCTGGATGACTTCAAGACTTTCGGTGAGCAGTGCCGCATTGCCGTGGTACAGGTGGATGTAGTCGGCTGACGCCCTGCCGGTGCTGAGTCCGATGGTCGTCCCCACGACAAACGCAATGGCCTCAGCCTCTGTCTCGCGCACTGTCTTAGTGGTCGCGGTGCGCCGCTCGGCTTTATGGAGCATCTCGTGAGCCAGCTCATGGACAAGCGTGCAGAACTCCTCGCCTGCACCCTGACTGGGCAGGATGGCTATTCTGCCGCCATAGCTCATCCCTAACGCTGGCGCGATGCTCTCTTTGAACTCAAGCCGTATGCCCTGGGCAGCGATGAAGTCGAGCAACCGCTTCCGGTACTCTCCGACATCGCCCGTCACCCGATCTGACAACTCGGGTAGGTCTTTGCCTTCGGTCTGGGTGACATCGAAGACGTAAGCAGAACGAAACCCAACCAACACGGCTTGATTCTGGGTACGGATATCCTTCTCGGCCTCTGCATCTTTCTTCCGGCGAATGCCGACGACAGGAGCAAGTATGCGGATGCCACGCTCTCCCTTCCTCACCTTGCGGCCAAGCTGGTTCCACGTATACAGTCCAGCAACGCGGGTTGCGTTTGGCCGCTGTCGAGCGATCTCAAGGATGTTTCCGAATGAGTAGTTGTGAAATCGGCCCATTGCGGTTAGGTAGGCAGTCAGTCCATCTGAGTGGCCCTGCTCTAGTCGCTCGATGAGGGCTTGCACGTTGGCAGCAATTGCCTCTTTCGCCGTCTGCTGCTTTGGCTGCTGCATTTTTAGGTTTTGGGCGAACGGTGTGACGTTGGACGAGGTGGCGACGGTGGCGGCATTCATGGTTGCTCTCCTTGGTTTCTGGCTTTTGCACGTCCGCGTTGAAACGCGGCATGTACATGCCGAACGCCTCCTGGCGAAGGCGGGGTAGCAAGGTGCAAGGGAGGGGTCTCCCCACCCTTG
>DASWUZ010000018.1:0-11284 GCA_036401395.1 Acidisarcina sp. | reverse complement strand
CCAAACACAACCCGATGAGTCGGCAGGATGACGAGCCCCTCCGAATCCATGTTGACGAAAGTCATCATCAGCGCCGCCTCAGGATATGCGGGCTGCGGCAGGGACGAGGCCTTGCGCTCGGAAGCGGCAGGAGTGGCCGGTTCATGTTCGCGCGCGTAATTCAGCGCCGTCTCATAACGATGATGGCCGTCAGCGATGATCAGCTTCTTGTCGGCCATCTCACTGATCAGAATATTGATGGTGTTAGGGTCGCTGACCTTGGACACGCGATGCAGCACACCGTAGTCGTCGGTGACCTCGACGTCCGGGATCGTATTCGAAAACAGAATGCTCTCTACGCTCTGCCCGGGGTCGGAGTACAGCATAAAAATCTGGCCGAAGTGCGCGTGGGTCGCGCGCAGCAGGTTCAAGCGGTCATTCTTTGGTTTAGAGAGCGTTTGTTCATGCCGGAACACGACATGCTGACTGTACTCGTAAAGCTCGCCCAGGGCGATGAATCCGCGGCGTTCCGCCACCACGCCTGCTGACCCCGGCACGGTGAAACGCTGCGAATACGCGAAGACGCAGGGTTCCTTTTCGCGCACCAGGATTCCGCTCTCGCGCCACGCGGCGAAGTCGCGCGCGGCACGGGTATAGACCGTCTCCTGGCCTGAGGAGTCGCCCGTGCCTGGCGCGTCAAATAGCTCAGGGAGGCCAAGAATAATGCGCACGAGATTGAAGGGGCTGCGCTGGTAGTAGGCCTGCTGCATCGACGGCGAGATCTTGTCGTAGGGCTGGGTAACGACGTCCTCAACGCGAACCAGCGAGGGGTTGTAGCGGAGTGCGCGAAACGGATAGATACGTGCCATTGCGGGTAGTCAATCTCCAGTAGAAATAGTCGAGGACATCTGCGAATTGTCAGTGCCCAATTGTCTGTGCTTGATGTGGATGTTTGATGAATGCCTGAAGAATGGGTCCCGGCAAGTATCGCTCACCTGCGCAGACATCCAGCGGCGCACTCGAGCCTCATCTTGTTGAGTGCCGCTGCCGCCTGGCATCTTATGTCGGAAACACTTGCCCGATTGTATCCCACCAAGATGACAGCTACGCTGAGACGAAACGCTTGAGGCGCCCAAAGCTCCCCATTGCGATTGCGGCATCCATCCTTAGTGGAATCACTGGTAAATCGGGCGATTGTTGCTGGCCATCCAGCCCGCCCTCGAGGCGCGAAGTGATAGCTGCTGCAAAGCGTGTTCATGTCGCAAAGTCATGCCCCCGGGGTGATGGCAAATAGACAAATCCATACTTCTTACCGTGCTAGCATTCTGGTGAAGAGGCCCGGCGTGAAATCGCTCTCCAGAAACCAAAGTCCAGCATCCCCGCAAGTCGGGCGGTTGGCTTCTGCCGCGCACTTCACGTCTACCCTGTGCATGGCTTTCGCGGCGATCAGCTCCTTTCGCTTAAGCTCCTTCCGCTCCTATAGTGCACGGCGCGGAACGGCGTACATTCTGCTGCCTCTATTTGTGCTCAGTCTGACGCTCATCGCGCGGTCAGCCCACGCGCAGGATGAGCCCCTCAACCAGGTCCACGTCAAGCCGCCGCCGCCCCCGCCTCCACCTAAAGATACCGAGCCGCCGCCACTCGAAGGCAAGAAAGCATTGACCGCGCGACCTAACGAGCGGATTCGCGTCGATGTAAACCTGGTCCTCGTCCCGGTCACGGTTACAGACCCCCTCAACCGGCTCGTCACCGGGCTCGATAAAGAGAATTTTTTTCTCTACGAAAACAACGCGCCGGAAAAGATCAAGACCTTTTCCTGCGAAGACGCCCCAGTGTCCATCGGAGTGATCTTCGACCTCAGCGGCAGCATGGCAAACAAGATCATCCGGGCTCGCGATTCAATCTCGCAGTTTATGAAGACAGCCAACCCGCAAGACGAGTTTTTCGTCGTCGGCTTCAACGACCGTCCCGAGCTGATCGAAGACTTCACCTCCTCGGTCGACGACATTGACGCCCGTTTGGCCACGGTGCAGGCGGGCAAACGCACGGCGCTGCTCGATGCCATTTACTTTGGTCTTTCCAAAATGAAGCAGGCGCAATATCAGCGTAAAGCGATCCTGATCGTCTCCGATGGAGGCGACAACCGCAGCCGATATACCGAGAATGAAGTTCGTTCCGTGGTCCGGGAGTCAGACGTTCAGATTTACTCGATCGGCGTTTTCGATGCAATGGCGCCCACTGAAGAAGAGCGGCAGGGCCCGATGCTGCTCAGCGACATCAGTTCTGAAACGGGCGGACGTATGTTCCAGGTAGACGACGTGGCCGACATGGCCGACATCGCAACCAAGATCAGCGCCGAGCTGCGTAACCAGTACGTGCTGGGTTATCGGCCCGAGAGTACAAAGAGAGACGGCAAATGGCGTAAATTAAAAGTGAAGCTGGTGCCGCCCGCCGGGCTGCCGCCACTCACAGTCCACGCGCGCACTGGATACTATGCCCCCTTGCAGTAAATGCCGGGTCTTTGCTTTGATCGCTTTGTTGACGGCCATTGCAGGCGTGCATCCTCAAGCCGTGTTTGGCCAGGCAAGCTCAACCCAACCGGCCACCTCAGCTTCACCCGTCGAGACCCAGCCCTCTCTCACCGTGGACCGCGACCCGGTACCGTCACCCGATCCCGATACGCCTCCCGTCGCTCCTCCCAAACCCGGCCTACCCGCAGGTCCGCAGGACATCACTCGCGGGGCACGTGGATACGTACTCAGGCGAGACGTGGAAGAAGTGATCCTCACCGCGACGGTGCTCGATGACAATGGACACTTCGTCACAACCCTCGACAAGAACGACTTTTCCGTCGCCGAAGACGGCGTGCCCCAAACCATCATTTCCTTCCAGCACGAAGACCTTCCCGTCTCGATGGGCATCCTCGTCGACAACTCCGGCTCCATGCGCCAGAAGCGGCAGGCCGTCAACTCCTCCGCACTCGACCTGGTCAAAGCGTCGAACCCGAGCGATGAGGCCTTCATCGTCAACTTTTCCGACGAAGCCTTCATCGATCAGGACTTCACCTCCGACATAAACAAGCTGCGCGATGGCCTGGCGCACATCGACTCCAAAGGCGGGACGGCGCTCTATGACGCAGTGGCTGCGGCTGCCGATCAACTTACCAAGAATGCAAAACGTTCCAAGCAGGTCCTGCTCATCATCACCGATGGCGAAGACAACGCCTCAACCCTCACCCTTGAGCAGACGATTCAGCGCATCCAGGCACTCCAGGGGCCTGTGGTTTACGCCATCGGGCTTCTCTTCAAGGATGACGGTGGGGGCGGCCGTGAGGCCCACCGCGCCAAGCAGGCCTTGACCCTGCTTTCCCGCGAGACCGGCGGCGTCGCTTTCTTTCCCAAATCGCTTGAAGACGTCGACGCAGTCGCTGCCGAAGTGGCCCGCGACATTCGCAACCAGTACACCATCGGCTACCACTCCACCAAGCCGGCCAGCCTTGGCGGCTATCGCCTGGTCAAGGTAGAGGCCCATGCCAGGGGAATGCGCCATCTGACAGTCCGCACCCGCACAGGCTACTACCCGCACAGCGACGCCGACTCAAAACAAACCGCCGTTGCCGGCCCGGCAAAATAGCGTCACCACAGTCCCATCCACTTAAAGCGTGGCTGGAGTCGACGGAAGATAGTTCCGAGCCTTAAATCTGTAACAATCGTTTCCGGGCAACACTCTGCGCCTTCGAGGGCAGGACGGGCCATGTCCAAACTCAAGACCATGACTGATCTCAAGACAAGAATCGAGCACTACTTCGCCGAGGGTGCCGCCGTCACTGGCAACTCCAATGCAATGGAGGCCTTCCTGGAACTGCGCGAAGCCCTCGAATCCGGAACCCTGCGCGCTGCTGAACCGGACGCGACAGCTCCTCTGGGCTGGCGGGTCAACCCCTGGGTGAAGCAGGGTATCCTGCTCGGCTTCCGACTGGGCGAGATGGTCGCATCCGGCGAAGATCTCTCTTTCGTCGACAAGCACACTTACCCCGCGAGGCAGTTCGATCCTAAGGACGGCATACGCATCGTGCCCGGCGGCTCGTCCATTCGCGCCGGGGCCTATGTTGCCCGAGGCGTGGTCTGCATGCCGCCCATGTACATCAACGCCGGAGCCTATGTCGACGAAGGAACCATGGTCGATTCCCACGCGCTCGTCGGCTCCTGCGCACAGATCGGCAAGCGAGTCCACCTCAGCGCAGCCGCCCAGATCGGTGGTGTGCTTGAGCCCGTCAACGCAAGCCCGGTCATCCTCGAAGACGACGTGCTCGTCGGCGGCAACTGCGGCGTCTACGAAGGCACCCTCGTCCGCCGCCGCGCGGTGCTCGCCGCCGGCACCATCCTCACCCGTGGCACACCAGTCTATGACGTGGTCCGCGGCGAAGTTCTGCGCGCAGAAGGCGACTGGCCCCTGGTCATTCCTGAGGGAGCTGTAGTAGTCCCAGGAGCAAGGGCCGTCACCAAAGGCAAAGGAGCAGCCTGGGGCCTAAGCGTCTACACCCCGGTAATAGTCAAATACCGCGACGAAAAGACCGAACTGAGCACCGCCTTGGAAGACCTCCTCCGCTGAGCCCAGTCTAATCAACGGCGTCCCCGGAAAAGACCAGCGCCACGCCAACATGGTCGGCATTAGCATGGGAGAACAGGGGCTGATCAGCCGCGTCCTAGGGCTGAGGGCGGGCAGCGCATTCATCTTTGCCTCCGCCAATCTTAGAAGAAGAAATGGCCCGGCTAGATTGGGTTCCTTATCAGTACTTACAGGATTGATCAGGTAGACGCCGCGACCAATGTTTACGTGGTCGCGGGCAACCAAAGCTACGATGGAACTCGACAAAATCGACCCTCAGTCGAGATGCCGCTGATGCCCGCATACGCTTGCTGGCCGCTTTTTGCTTTCCCGGTAGCCCGATGGCAAGTAAGTGAAGACTCTGATTGTGGGGCTCCGTTGAGTTAAGGTACATTACCTGTACTTGCCAGGCTGGTAGTTGACTTGCCTCCCGACGACCTGTGGCAAATTGGAGATTGATCACTGAGATGGAGACGCCAAACAGTTATCTTGCGTCCACGTGGGCTAGAACAGTGGGCTTCATACGCAAGGAGCCATTCGCCGCGTGTTGGGTCTTGGTATGCGCGGCGAGCATATCCTGCGCAGTGCTGTGCGTACGCTGGATCGATCAATCTCCGTTTAGGTTCATGAACGTTGCGCCGACCCTCCTCGTTCTTCCAAAACTTCTTGTCTGCATATTGCTCCCTGCTTTTGCGCTTGTTTTTCACCGCATAGTGATATTGGGATCTTGGTACGTGATCGCATTACTTCTAGGATGGGTTTGGTTCGCCAATGTATATGGGCATCCCGCCAGGTTCACCTGCATACTTGTGGCAGTGATCCTCGGATACTTCATACTTGAAGGTGTCGAAATAGCCGTAACACAACTAAGCGATAAAGACACATCGCAGTTCACGGATATTCGAGTAGGACGACTGATCGATGAAATCAAAGCGAATAGAGCCCTTTTCTATGACGCACGCGAATGGATCATAGTTGGTCTTGCTGTCCTGCTAACAATCGAAAGTGACTTCCGACCGCTGAAACTTCCTTTTCTCTCCGCGCTGAGTAGATTCGAAGTTACCCCAACCGTGTTCAATGTCCTATTCACCACTTTTGTGCTGGTCTGGCTGGCGCAGGCACCCTCAAAGAGGTTAGCCTCAGGCAATTCAGAGGGTTTCCTGATTTTCTGTCACTTTCAAGCCATTTGGCCGGTCGTCAAGTTATGCGGCGTAATCATGGAACAGATTCGTCTTCACAGATTATCAGACCAGATAGTTGGATTATTTGGTCGATCAAAGCTATTGAGTCTGCCGCGAAACCTGAGGCCCAGCGACTCAGCCTATTTCATGTACAGTCTGAGAATTTATGGCTACGCTTATCTCAGACACAAAGACGAGATCCTAATCAAGGAGCGCGGGGCCGCACGGTATCTGCATCGCGGAGTTCTCTATGTATCCAGCAACGATAGAGTAGAGTTCCCGAAGCGCTTTTACTTCGACGCTGAATCACGAGTTGTTCATGCTCACGCGCAGGCGTTCTTCGCTCCAGATATCGGAGAGAGGCTCACTTCAGGATTTGAGACAGCAATTGACGCAATACTGGCGGGGGAAACTCCTGTAGGCCGTCAGTTTACGAAATGTGAGTTTCCGGTCTACTTTGACCATCGTTCCTCCGGGCAATCTAAGGATGGCTACGATCACAATTTTACACTTACCACGTCGGTTCAATTAGGGGATGTACCTGACGATTCGCCGGTCGCTCACTCGGCGGTGGCGATCCGCTTCGAAGTACTGATAGAGGTCAATGAATCCGGATTCAAACTCCCCATAGGGAATGATTCAGGTAGCCGTGTGAGGGACTGTTGGATTCGCCAGATCAGTTTTCCTTGGAGCCAGTTTGACCTTTCGGTCTCGTTGGATGACGGGGTAACTGGCTATCTTCGATCCCTTTCGGGCGAAGACTCCGTCACCATTCTCGATTTGCAGAACAAACGGGAGTCTGGAAGAATTTCGTCTTCGTCTCTAAGTGCTCGTAGCATTAGGAAGTCTTGCTTATACCCGTTGACCGGCGGGGTATGTAGACTTGCTTGGGAGGTCTGGCCATCCAACGGAGACTAAACAATGGTTGCGTCACAGGTATGCTATATTTGGGATTGGTAAAGTGTAAGAACTTGGAAAATGCAAAAAGGTGGAGGTGGCACGGGTAATCAGCCACCCCGAGTGTTTCAACCTTTAAACTCTGATTGGTGGGTGACATGAGGCATCTCGAACTAGGTGGGGGTGGTTGCGCGTCTAAAACTGACATCAACGGTGGTGGCGGGACGGGCGGTCCACAATAATTAAGCTGGGAGAAATGAGGTGGCCAGATCGGCAAGCTAGTCTTGCTTCGCGATAGGTCTTCAATCTGTCTACAGCGTTTTGACCCGCACGCGCGTCTCATGGTCTTGTCGGCGCTCGGGGGGAGTGAGCCTGACCTTGAGAACCATCTGGATTACGGCTTGGTTGTATCGTCCAGGTATCTGCTGCGCTGTCTTGGAGCGAGGCGTTAAGACCTGACGTCGCCATAGTTCTCCGGCCCCGTCGTGATAGAGGCGCAGGGTGTTGTCGGATGGTTTAAGTACACCCTCGGTGCAGTCAGCGCGCAAATGGCCGTCCGCATGCAGCTGCTCTACCAACTAGCCGCTAAAATCGTGGCGTCCGCCTACCAGTTTTCCTGCACTCAAGGGACGCATAACCTTTGTCCTTACCGATTTCCCCCTCCTTCCGGTAACCTCTTGAGGCTACGTACAGATCAACCGATGCCAACCTGATAGCGCATGCCTGTTTGTTGTTAAATTTTGCAAGTGCGCGGCCCGTCTGTTTTACCGTTTCGGGCACTCATTTCCAACCTGGTAGCAGTACCTAGTGGCGGCGCTTGCATACTTACGTTCAGCCCGATACTATGCGCAATTGCTTCCATGAATAACACTGCGCCAGCATTGACGCCCCAATACCTGCGTTCCCGCATGGGAAAGGTCTGCGTCGCAATCACCGGCTCGTCGCCTGCCGAAATGCTCGAACGCGCAGAGGCGGCCAGTCGTGAATGCCGTTTTCTGGAGTTTCGCCTCGATTACCTGCCAAAGCCGCTGCTTGCGGTTCCGGGTATCGGCGAGTTCCTCGGCAACCACACAGAAGTGACGGCAATTGCCACCTGCCGTCGCCTGGCTGGGGGCGGTAGATTCAAAGGCACGGTCGCCGCTGAGATTGAGACCCTGAACGCGGCAATAGACGCTGGGTTCCACCTGATTGATGTGGAACTGGAAACCGCCGAGGCGGCCAAGTCACAGCAGTTGAACGGCTTGCGCGGCAGAGGAGCCGCGCTCCTGATTTCCTGGCACGACTTTCATGCCACTAAGGATCTCGAAGGAATATGCAGTCGCATTGAGAAATTCAAGCCCGAATTTCTCAAGATTGTCTCCACCGCAAAGTCTCTGGCGGATAACGTGACCATGATGAAGTTCCTGGAGCAAACCAGCGCCCGCGCGAATATGGTCGGCATCTGCATGGGAGAACAGGGGCTGATCAGCCGCGTTTTAGGGCTCCGGGCGGGCAGCGCTTTCACGTTTGCCTCGGCCACGGCGGGCGAGGAGACAGGCCCGGGCCAGATCACATTGCGTTCCTTATCAGACACTTACAGGATCGATCAGGTAGACGCAGCCACTAAAGTCTACGGCGTCGCAGGGAATCCGGTGCGGCATTCGCTGTCGCCGATCATGATGAACACGGCGTTCCGGCGGGAGACGGTGAATGCGGTTTATTTGCCACTGCAGACCAGCAAAATGGAGGATTTGCTGGCGCTGATTCGGGGGGTGCCGCTGCATGGGTTGAGCATTACCATGCCTTTCAAGCGGGACATCCTGAAATACCTGGAGAAGACCGATCCTCTTTCGGCGATGATCGGGGCCTGTAACACGGTGGTGCGGTCGCAGGATGGGAAGCTTTATGGGTTTAATACCGATGTTGCCGCCATCATCCGGCCCCTGGAGAAGCGGCTCAAGTTGAAGGATGCAAAGGTTTTAGTGCTGGGAGCTGGGGGGGCGGCGCGGGCCGCTGTGTTTGGTTTGAAGGAGAAGGGGGCCGAGGTTTTCGTGCTCAACCGGACGCCGGAAACCGCGCAGAAACTGGCGCGAGAGGCGAAGGCGCGGGTGCAGCGGCGGGACCAGCTTGCAAAGGCCAGCTTCGATGTTATCGTGAACGCTACACCCTCGGGGATGGAGGGAGTCAAGCCCGCCAGCATCCTTGAGGCGAAGGAAATCAATGCCCGGCTGGTCTTCGATCTCGTCTATAATCCGCTAGATACGCCCTTGATCAGGGCGGCGCGGGAGAAGAACATTCCGGTGATTACGGGGGTCGAAATGTTCGTCCACCAAGGGGCGCGCCAGTTTGAAATATGGACCGGCAAGCCTGCCCCGGAAGAAGAAATGCTGCGGGTAGTGATTCATGCCTTGCGGCATCCTCCAGAGGCAAAACCGGAGCCAAAGTAGGCCGTTTCGGGGGCTCCTCTAACTCCCATGAGTCTTGATGAGGTTAGGCCCCATTTAGTGGGCTTAGGCGCGCCCTCGAATGAGCAAGATTGACCTCTTCCGGGGAAATTTTCAGAGGGCTCCCTAGCCAACTGTCCCGTACTTATCACGCAGGAAAATCTGGAGGTCACGTGGCACGGTCGTGGCGAGTTCCTGCCAGGTCAGGAGCAGAAGGCGATTTCTGAGGCTGTAAATTTTTACCGGTCTCAGGACTTCGTGCCAAGCCTCGATCAGGTCTGGCCGACGGGCGTCGCAGAGTACGCAGAACCGAGCGCCCGGGGAGGCGTGGGCCGCGAGAACCCCTCGGAGGAGTTGATAAGAGTCAACCTTCGCGGTCGCTGAGGGCAGACTGCTGAAACTGCCCTCCCCTGAGTCGGGGTCTGGCGCAAGTTCGGCGGAAGGCGCGTTCGAGGGCTCATCGGAATCGATGCAATGCCGGTTGAGCAAGTCCGGGATGTTCTGACTTGGGAAGCTGTGACTCGCGACGCCCTGATTGGGGACGCCCTGATCGTAGACGCCCTGATCGTAGACGCCCTGATCGGGGACGCCCTGATCGGGGACGTTGGAGCTCGGGCCGATGGAGGCGCTCGGTTCGAAACTGCGGCCGCGGGCTTCGAAGATGCTTAGGCCGAAAACTTCTTCGATGTCCTGATAGCGCTCGAAGAGTTTCCTGGGAGCCGACTGGAAGTCGTATTCGGTGAGCTTGGCTTCAATGAGCAGATCGCCAAGCTTGAGGTCGATCTCGCTGCAATCGCTACGGCCATTCAGGAACGGGACACGAGGTTTAAAGCCGAAGATTGGCTCGGCGTTGGCCTCGATGCCTAGCAGGGCGCGAACGCTGGGACTGGCAAGGGTCTTCGGGTGGCAAAAGATGTTCATGAGCAGCGCGTCGGAGCTGTTGGAGGAGTCGAGCTCGGACCGACTTGGACGGCGGCTCTGCTGTTCGTCGCGGAGCAGGGCGCGGCGGGTGGTGGTATGCGCTTTGGCGAGGCGGCGCGCCCATTCCGGGCGCTGCTGGATGGCGCGGTAGGAGGCGCGGAGGAAGTTGCCGTGGTTTCCGGCTTCGTCCTCTTGGAAGAGGACTGCGGGGGAGGCGCCGCGTGTGACTTCGTGTGGGAAGGCGTGGTCGAGCGCCCACTTGCGATTGAGTTGGCTTAGTTCCCGGCGCAGGGATGAGGCGTAGTTTGGGGATGAGGCGGTGCGCGGCGCTTGTCTTTCTGTTTGCTCCTGGCGCTCGTAAATGTATCTCATAGCTGGCCAGTTCCCTGAGATCGGTCTTTTTCGGTAGAGTTTTGTACTTCGCCAAGAAAAAAGATAGGATTTAATCCTACTGCGGGGTCACTATGCGTACAACTCAACAACTTAGCATCACGCTGCCTCACGATATGGCAGAGGTCATTCGGGCCAAGGTTGCCACTGGGGAATATGCGAGCGAGAGCGAAGTGATCCGAGATGGACTGCGGGTATTGCTTGCGCGCGACCGTGCGGTGGAAGGCTGGTTACGTGACGTGGTAGCTCCGGCTTATGATGCGCTTATGGCCGATCCATCTCGGGCATTGTCTGCAGATCGGGTACGGGCAACTCTGGCCGCTGAACATCAGCGATCTGTGTTGAAAAAACCGTCGCCGCGCTCCTGATGTCTCATACCGTCGTGTTTGCGCCTGAAGCGGAGGCGCAACTGGCGTTGCTGTATGGATATATCGCTGGGGCGGCATCCCCAGAAATCGCGGCACGGTACACAGAGGGCCATCGTGACCTACTGCGAGACGTTGCGAACTTTCCCTCATCGAGGTCTGGCCCGGGACGAGATCCGAAAGGGCCTTCGCATTACGAACTACCGAAAGCGCGTCGTCATCGCTTTTAGCGTGAGTGCCGAGACGGTATCAATCCTGGGAATATTTTTATGGTGGCCGAAATTATGAAGCGATCCTGACGGAGGCCGATGAGGGTCCATGACTTAAATCGAGCTTCGATCTGCGACTCGCCGCATGTTGAGTTCCTCGGCTAAGTGCTCACCTGGGTGAATGGGTTCCATGCTTAATCGTTTCAGTGATAGTCGACGTTTGATGGGCCGATGGCTCCGTCCGGCCCGGCATATCCGCCACTGGTCGTCTGTCTTTCGATCCTGATGCTGTACTGCCCCTTACGATTGGG
>DASWUZ010000017.1:0-2071 GCA_036401395.1 Acidisarcina sp. | reverse complement strand
TGGCCTGCCCGGCCTCGGAACCTTGGCAACGGAGGCGCGAAACCCAGCCAGCGAGGGGATGGACGATCTTTGCACCGCCGACCTGCTAAGGGTGATTAACGCCGCTGATGCTCAGGTGGCATCGGCAGTCGCCGCTGAAATCCCCCGGATTGCCGCTGCCGTGGACGCCATCGTGGAGCGGATGGACGCTGGTGGACGCCTCTTTTACGTCGGTGCGGGGACCTCAGGGCGGCTCGGGGTGCTTGACGCGTCTGAGTGCCCGCCTACTTTCAATGTGCCGCCGGAGCTGGTGCAGGGAATTATTGCCGGTGGCGACGGCGCGCTTCGTCGTTCGGTCGAGGGCGCGGAGGATGATTCCGCGCAGGGGGCGGCTGATTTGGCGGCGCGCGGGTTTGGCGCGGCCGACGCAGTGGTGGGAATTGCGGCGAGCGGACGCACTCCGTATGTCGTGGGGGCGCTCAAGTATGCGCGTTCTCTGGGCGGGCTGACGGTGGCGCTGAGCTGCGTGCCGGGGTCGGCGATTGCGGCGGTGGCGGAGTTGGCGATTGCTCCCATGACGGGAGCAGAGGTGCTGACCGGCTCCACGCGGATGAAGGCGGGGACCGCGACCAAACTGGTGCTGAACTCAATCAGTACGGCGGTGATGGTGCGGCGGGGTTTGGTTTTTGGGAATTTGATGGTGAATGTGCAGCCTACCAATGCAAAGCTTCAGGACCGCGCGCGGCGGATTGTTGCTGCTGCCACGGGGTTGGATTTGGAGGCGGCGAGTCGGTTGCTGGATGAGGCTGGCGGAGTAAAGGCGGCGATTGTGATGGAGAGGCTTGGGGTTTCGCGGGAGGTTGCTGAGGGGCGGATTGAGTGGGCTACGGGGAAACTTCGCGAGGCGCTGCGCGGTTAGTTGCCCAGTTTTCTAGTTGCTCCCATGGTGGGAGCAGAGTAGGATAAACCTTGAGAGTGATGGCGTACAGGACGCTGCTCGGTTACGTGGAAGGGAGAATAGAGCCCGGTCTTCGTACAGTAGTCACAAATCAACTAGACGCATGGTATAAGCAGGTCGTGAAAGCCTCGTGGAAGACTTCAGCTGAGCTGAAAGAACAGTTCAGATCGGCCAGTATTGTTTCGGCTGAACGGGTCGTTTTCAACATCAAGGGCAACGACTATAGGTTGGTCACTAGCATTAGTTATGAGTATCGGACGGTTTACGTCATCTGGCTAGGGACCCACAGGGAATACGACAAGATAGATGCTGTGGAGATCGAATATGAAAAGCGCCGTTATTCAGGTCCACCCGATTCACACTGAGGAAGATAACGATCGAGCACTGGCGCGAATTTATGAGCTGATGAGCGCGCGTCCAGGCACTCCGGAAGGGGAGGAACTGGATGTGCTTGTGACCCTGGTGGATGCTTACGAGACTAAGAACTTTCCCGTGGAGAGCCCTGGCCCTTTGGCGATGATTGAGTTCCGGATGGACCAGCAGGGTATGACGCGGAAGGACCTTGAGCCTTTTATTGGTAGCCGGGCGCGGGTTTCGGAGGTATTGAGTGGTAAGCGGCAGCTTACGCTTGCGATGATTCGGCGGCTTAGTGTTGGGCTTGGAGTTTCGGCGGATCTTTTGATCGGGAAGGCTGAGGTTAAGCCACGACGGCGGGCTACTTCGCGGGTGGTGGGGAAAGCAGCCGCGACTAAAGGTTCCGACAAACTCGTTAAGGCTCGGAGACGGGCTAAACTTTAACTAAGGGGTCGCCTCAGCCGGGTGAATTTCGACGACGACAAGCTGGTTGCCGATATGAAGCCAGTTAAGCGGTCCGAGACGGCGAAATTCTTTTACTGTTAGCGTGGCCCGTAAG
The DNA here is from genome assembly GCA_036401395.1 of Acidisarcina sp. GTDB lineage: Bacteria > Acidobacteriota > Terriglobia > Terriglobales > Acidobacteriaceae > DASWUZ01. The sequence goes on along the minus strand of DASWUZ010000017.1, from coordinate 221 downwards.
GCTGGATTATAAATACCGTCGCGGCTCGCATACACAGTATTATCGGGCGGTTTCTCGCACTTGTTATTCGCATTGTTCGCCGGCTCCTTGTCGGCTATCGAAAAAGAGACGAGGTCTGGACTCCACGTCTGCTTCGGGTTGAGCGTAGCTGTATAGGAACAGGTACGCTCATTTCCACTCACAAGTAGGGTCGGCCCCTGCTGGCCGGCTTGGGCTGCTGG
>DASWUZ010000016.1:0-1761 GCA_036401395.1 Acidisarcina sp. | reverse complement strand
CGTCGGCAAGGCCAAAAACCTACGGTCGCGGGTGCGGTCCTACCTGCTGCAGGCCTCGCAGGCCAACGCCAAGACCGGTTCGCTGATGCGCGAGGCGGTCGATGTCGACTACATTCTCGTCGACAATGAACGCGAGGCTTTGGCGCTTGAAAACAACTTCATCAAGCAGCGCAAGCCGCGATTCAACATTCTCCTGCGGGACGACAAGACTTATCCTTACGTGAAGCTGACGCTCGGCGATCGTTACCCCAAGGTTTTTGTCACGCGGAAGATTCGCAAGGACGGTGCTGCTTATTACGGGCCTTATTTTCCGGGGAACCTGGCGCATCGCATCGTTGAACTGATTCATCGCAGCTTTCTGCTGCCGAGTTGCAAGCTTGATCTTTCGCGATATTATCCGCGGCCATGTCTGCAGTACTATATCAAGCGGTGTTTGGGCCCTTGTGTCGAAGATCTGACTACGCCGGAGCTTTTTCGCGAAGCAGTTCGCGATGCTCAGATGTTTTTAGAGGGCAAGCAGGATGAACTGCGGCGTTCGCTTGAACAGCGCATGGAATCGGCCGCCAGCTCCCAGCTTTTTGAGTTGGCCGGCAAGTACCGCGACTTGCTGATCACCGTCAGCCAACTGCAGGACAAGCAGCGAATCGCCACCGCCGACGGCGACGATGCGGACGTTTTCGGCTATCACTTTGAGAACGGTATGCTGGCCGTGAATCTCTTCCACATGCGCGGAGGGAAAATTGTGGATCGCCGTGAATTTTTCTGGGACGAACTGCCCGATCTGCTCGAAGCGCTTCCTGAAACGGCGGAGGACGGGGGCGGTGAGTCTGTGTTATCGGATGCCTCGGGTGACGACGGTGGCGACGACCCCGCCAGCTTCAGGGCCGGAGCGTTTGAAGCCAGCGCGTTTTTCTCCGCGATGCTTAAGCAGCTTTATATTGAGCAGAATTACGTTCCTCGGACGGTGTACGTGCCAGTCGAGTTCCCGGACCGCGCTACGCTTGGCGAATTGCTCTGCGAGCGCTCCCATCACAAGGTGGAGATTTGCGTGCCGCAGCGCGGAGAGAAGCGTTCGCTGGTGGATCTCGCAGGGCAAAACGCTAAGCAGAGTTATGACCAGCGCTTTCGGGTATTGCAGCCGTCGCAGCGCGCGATTCAGGACACGCTGCAAGACCTGCTGACCTTGCCCGACCTGCCGCGGCGCATTGAATGCTTCGATATCTCGCATATTCAAGGTGCAGAGACGGTGGCTTCGATGGTGGTCTGGGAAGACGGCGCGATGAAGAAGTCTGATTACCGCAAATTTCAGATTCGCGATGTGGCGGGCGTTGACGACTTTGCATCGATGCGTGAGGTGGTTGGGCGCCGCTACAAGCGCGTCCAGGAGGACAAGGCGGCGATGCCGAGTCTGGTGCTGATCGACGGCGGGCTGGGGCAGCTGCACGCGGCTGCCGGAGCGCTCGAGGCGCTCGGCATCACTACGCAGCCCGTAGCATCGATCGCCAAGCGCGAAGAAATTATTTATCTCTATGGGCAAGAGGACGACCCCATTGTGCTCGATCGACGCTCCCCGGTGCTGCACCTGATCCAGCGGATTCGCGATGAATCACATCGCTTCGCGATCACCTATCACCGCAAGCGGCGCGAGATGCGTGACCGCGATTCCGAACTGCTGTCGATTCCGGGTGTGGGCGCGCGCACGCGCACTCGGCTCATCGAGCATTTCGGGAGCCTTCGCAGCGTGCAGAATGCCGATATGGA
>DASWUZ010000015.1:0-17680 GCA_036401395.1 Acidisarcina sp. | reverse complement strand
TGCTACGGCAAGGTTTGGTCGAGGCAACGTTGGGAACTCATCTGCAGAGTTACGCCTCCCATATAGGCGTACCCAGAACCAGGGGGCCGAGGATCATCCGCATTCTTGGAGACGTGCTGGACAAGCAGCCTCATGACGAGGAACTGACTCCTTTAGAAAACTTTGAACTGGATATCTCGAAGGTAAACGCAAAAGCCTTCCGTAACGCTCTGGAACTTGTGACGTTGGATCTTGGACATCGCTTTTATCTGGAGGAGGCCGCCCACATGCTCGACCAGATGAATGGGGCGCTTATTGCACCTCTCCATTTAGAGCACCGGAGAAGAGCTGTTGGGCGGGGCTTTGACTCTACGGGCGCACAAGAGCCTTTGGCAGCGATCATCCGGGAAACTGAGCCAGCAGCGCAGGTCAGGTAACGAAAGCAAGGGAGAGAATGGCACTACTCACATACATAAGTGCAATCACACAGGCGCTCCAGGAAGAGATGCAGCGCGACGAAAACGTCTTTATCATCGGCGAAGATGTAGGCGTCGAGGGCGGCGTCTTCAAGGCCACCAAAGGGCTCTACGAGGAATTCGGCCCCGATCGCGTCATCGACTCACCCCTGGCCGAAGGCATCATCGTCAGCGCTTCTATCGGCGCCGCCCTGGCAGGTCTTCGCCCCGTCCCTGAGATCCAGTTCTCAGACTTCATTACGCCCGCCTTTGACGCCCTCACCCAGCAGGCCGCGAAGCTGCGCTATCGCTCCGGCGGCACCCAGACCTGCCCTCTCACCCTGCGCGTCTGCTACGGCGGCGGCGTCGGTGGCGGCCTCTATCACTCGCAGACCAACACCACATGGTTTGCCCATGAACCAGGCCTGATGGTCGTAGCTCCCGGCACCGTGGCTGATGCCAAGGGCATGCTCAAGGCCGCGATCCGTCAGGATGACCCCGTCATCTACTTCGAACATAAGAAGCTTTACCGGTCGATCAAGGAAGAACTGCCCGACGATGGCGACTTCATCACCGACCTGTTCAAGTGCGCCATCCGCCGCGAGGGCACAGATCTGACCGTCGTCACCTACGGATACATGCTGCAACTTTCTCTGCAGGCCGCTGAAAAGGTCTCTTCCGAGACAGGCGCCAGTATAGAGGTCGTCGACCTGCGCGTGCTGAACCCCATCGATAAAGACACGTTCCTCGAATCCGTCGCCAAGACGGGACGCCTCTGCATCGTGCATGAGGACCATCGCACCCTCGGCATTGGAGCTGAGATTTCGGCCATCGCCGCGGAAGAGGCCTTCGACTGTCTTGATGCTCCTATCCTGCGGGTGACTGCACCCGATGTGCCGGCTATTCCCTTCTCTCCGCCGCTCGAGAAGTTTTACATGCCGTCAGTCGAGAAGATCGCCGTGGCCTACAAGAAGATGCTCGACTATTAGTCTTCCGTCCCCCTTCAATGCACGTCCAGACGATCGCCATACCACGCCAGACGGGTGGTTCAAAGCCAAGGGGCTTCAGCCCTGGGGGTGGGTCTCGAAGTGAGAGTGAAATTTCGTGCCGCGGAGCTAGCCGCTCTCCTTCTCTTGCTCGCGTTCACCGCACTCTCCCCATGCAGGGGCCTCGGGGCGGCACCCGATCCAGGCCCGGAAGCTGTCGCGCCCGATGGCGGCGCTCAGATCTCAGTTGATCCCGCATACAGACCGGAATCTCCCATTCGATATGCGACGGAGGCGGGATCTACTTACATCGCGATGGATAGCTGGATTTATCCCGCGCTCGATCGGCTCTCGTCGCTCGGCTATCTCGACACCGCTTACTTCGGACTTCGCCCCTGGACCCGCCTGAGTGTCGAGCACATGCTTGAGCAGACCGCCGATAAGGTACAGGAGAACGGGAGCGAAGAGGCCCAGTCCATCTATCTGGCTGTTGAGCGCGAGGTAGGCGGAGACCTCGCTTTGAATCGACCTCGCGTCGAGCTGGATTCCGTTTACGCGCGCGGCCTCGAAATCAGCGGCAGCGATCCGATCACCAACAGCTTCGAATTTGGGCAGACCGTCATCAACGACGAGGGCCGCCCCTACGCACAGGGCTTCAACGGCATCACCGGGCTGCATGCGCGTGCCGAGGCCGGCCGGTTCAGCCTCAACGTACGAGGCGAGTATCAGCATGCGGGCGGCTATGCGCCGCTATCGATCTCCGATCAGGCTTTCATCGGAAGCGGCGTTCGTCTTACCGCGCTCACCCCAGTCGAGGTAAACGGTGTCGGAAGCCGGAACTACTTCCGCTTAATCGACGCGAACTTCTCAGTGCACACGCTGCACCACGAGATCTCCGTCGGCAAAAGCGAGATGGTCTGGGGGCCGGGGCAGGGTGGCGGGTTTCTTTTCAGCACCAACGCCGAACCGCTCTACACCTTGCGCCTGAACATGGTCGATCCAGTGCGGATTCCGTTCCTCTCGCGCTTCCTGGGGCCAATGCGCTGGGATCATTACTTCGGCGATTTGAAGGGTCATGTCGAACCGCGTGAGCCGTGGATCTTCGGCGACAAGGTCAGCTTTCACCCGACCTCAGACCTGGAGATTGGCTTCTCTCGAAGCTGCACCTTTGCCGGCAAGGGCTACTCCGTGCTCACCTTCGGCACCTTCTTCAAGTGCTTTATAAGCACCGGCGACTTCACCCAGGCTGGCCAGCGGCGCCTCGATGTTGGTGATCGACGTGCTGATTTTGACTTTCGCTGGCGACTGCCTCATCTGCAAAAGGCGGTAACTCTTTACGCCGATTCTGACGCGGACGACGATCCGTCGCCGCTCGCCAATCCCACGCGCTCCGCCTGGGGCCCCGGCATCTACTTCTCTCATCTGCCCGGCTTGCAAAAGGTGGATCTACGCCTGGAAGCACCCTCCTCGAATCTTCCCTCTTCCGACGCCTCTGGGCTTACCTACGCCAACCACGGCTATCGTGACGGATTCACGAACAAAGGCTTCGTCATGGGCAACTGGATCGGCCGCGAGAGCAGCGGCTTTCAAGGGTGGCTGACGTATTGGATCACACCGAAGGAAGATCTGCAGATCGAGTATCGAGACGTGAAGCTCAGCCGGCACCAATGGGCCAATGGCGGCACACAGACCGACATCAGCGCCAGGCTGGTGAAGCGCCTCACACCTGATGTCGAGCTAAACGCGCGCTTCCAGTGGGAACGCTACTGGATTCCCGACTTCAAGCCCGGAATCCAGCACGACTACTCGACTTTGTTCCAGGTGACCTGGTTCTCGAAGCTGGCAAAGTAGACCCGCTCACGCCTAGGCCTTGCGAACGCGCATATCGCCGCCCGTCATCTGCTTCGGCAGACCTACTTCCAACATCCCCAGCACAGTGGGCGAGATGTCGCGCAGCGATCCGTCTGGCCTGAGGGTGTAGCCTGCGGCCTCTTCGTTCACCAGAATGAACGGAACAGGGTTGGTCGTGTGAGCAGTGTGCGGGCCGCCAGTCACAGGGTCGATCATCATCTCGGCGTTACCGTGATCGGCGGTAATCAGCATGGAACCGCCGACTCGTTTAATGGTCTGGTATATCCGCCCAAGCTGTGCGTCGATCGTCTCGACGGCGCGAATAGTCGGCTCGAGCTGGCCCGAGTGACCCACCATATCGGCGTTGGCGAAGTTCACCACAACCAGATCGAACGCTGTGTCCTCAACCGCTTTGATCACGGCGTCGGCAATTCCAGCGGCGCTCATCTCCGGAGCGAGATCATAGGTCGCTACCTTCTGTGAAGGCACCAGCACGCGGTCTTCGCCCGGGAAAGGCTTCTCAATGCCGCCGTTGAAGAAGTAGGTCACGTGCGCGTATTTCTCCGTCTCGGCGATCCGCAGGTTGCGCAACTCCATCTGCGCGAGCATGTTGGCAAGCAGGTTGTCCATCGACTCCGGCAGACTGATCATCGGCAGAGAGTACTGCGGATCATACTGCGTCATGCAGACGTAATGCAGGCCCTGAGGGGTGACGCTGCGCGGGATAGTCGCGTCAAGATCCTCAGAGCCGGGAAGGTTCCTGCCCTCATCCTTAGCAAGGCCGCTGTATCGAGCGAGCACCCGCGTGATCTGCCGTGCGCGGTCCGCCCTGTAGTTGAAGTTGATACAGACATCCCCGTCCTCAACCAATCCGACGGCCTTGCCCTGCGCATCGGTGACGATGAAGGGAACGGTGAACTCGTCAGTGATCCCATTGTTGTAAAGCTGCTTGAGTCGCGCAATTGGATCAGAGTAAGAGCCGCCCTCGGCCTTGCCTGTCACGATGGCGTCAAAAGCCTTTAACTCACGCTCCCAGCGACGGTCGCGATCCATCGCGAAGTAGCGGCCCGACACGCTCGCCACTCTGCCTACCCCGTATTCGCGCATCTTCTGCTCGAGTGCGGCGAGGTATCCCGCACCACCGTTGGGGGCCGTATCGCGCCCATCCATAAACGCGTGTACGAAGACGCGATCCAAACCGTGCTGCTTCACGGCCTTGAGCAGCGCATACAGATGGCGCTCGTGAGAGTGCACACCGCCGTCCGACAGCAGCCCGAGCAGGTGCAGCTTCTTCTTGCCCTCAAGCGCAATGCGCATCGCGTTCACGATCACGGGATGCGTGAAGAACTCGCCGCTCGCGATCATCGCGTCGATGCGGGTGATGTCCATCTGTACGACGCGGCCGGCGCCGATGTTCAGGTGACCTACTTCGCTGTTGCCCATCTGGCCATCAGGTAGCCCGACGAAGTGATCCGACGCATGAATGAGCGTGTTAGGATACTCGGCCAACAGCTTGTCGTATGTAGGCTTGCGCGCCAAGGCGATGGCGTTCGCATTGCTCTCGGCGCGGTAACCCCAGCCATCCAGGATGGTGAGCACCAGCGGTCTCTTGTGGATCGGCACACTTGCTCCAGTAAAGATGGCGATCACTGTTACGAATTAATAAGGCTCAGCGCGGCTTTGCAAAGATAATCAAGCGCTGTTACAAATACCCGATCCACGCTCTCTTACCTTGCCTCTCGCATCGGTTAATGCGTTTTGTATTGCCATATGGCATTATTCCACTCTAGTAGCTTCATGAGACTGACTACACCGCGGTTCCATTCACGTTGCTTTGAGACCACGTATGAAGGGCTCCAAATATGATGTCCGTTGGCTGCTTTTCTGCCGTCACGCGCATGGTAACGAGTTCCTCGGGATAATTCGGCTCTCCCATTTTAGAAGCGAGCAACTGCATTCTATCTATTTCAAGCAAAATACAGTCCAGATCGATCGCGATTAGCCTGACACGTTCGGCGAAACCTTGTTCAAAGCCTGCCCCAGCCACTATGTTGACGTAGGCTCCTTTGCCTTTAGCTCCGAATCTTTCGAACTTCTTACATCTTGGGTCGGCAACCAGGCATGCTAATCCCGTCCGAAGTTGATCCGTACATTTGCATACCGTTCAATCGTGAGAGATTTGCTCTGAGATTGTTGGTGGAACCCATGTCTCAGAAGGGAGACATCGGTCACGCGAACATACTTGCCCGCCCTTGATCAGACGCAGTTGATGGACTCGATGCCCATGAACTCGGCCGCCTGTCCAAGCTCCTCTTCAATACGCAGCAGCTGGTTGTACTTGGCGATGCGATCGGTGCGCGATGCAGAGCCCGTCTTGATCTGGCCCGCTCCCGTAGCCACGGCCAGGTCGGCGATGAACGTGTCCTCGGTTTCGCCGCTGCGGTGCGAGATGATAGAAGTGTAGCCGTAGCGGCGTCCGAGTTCGATCGCCTCCAGGGTCTCGCTCACGGTTCCGATCTGGTTTACCTTGATGAGGATCGAGTTCGCCACACCTTCGTCGATCCCGCGCTGCAGCCGTTCAGTATTGGTGACAAAGAGGTCGTCGCCTACCAGCTGCACTTTACCGCCGATCAGATCCGTGAGGTACTTCCAGCCTGCCCAATCGTCCTCGGCCAGCCCGTCTTCGAGCGACACAATCGGGTACTGCTTCACCCAGCTCTCCCAGAAATGCGACATCTCATTGCTGGTCAGTTCGCGCTTATCGCTCTTCTTGAAGACGTACTTGCCGGTCGCCTTATCAAAAAACTCGCTCGATGCCGGATCGAGCGCGATTGAAATTTCTTCTCCCGGCTTGTAGCCGGCCAGCGCGATAGCTTCGAGGATCAGCTCGATCGCTTCAGCGTTCGATCTCAGCGAAGGTGCGAAGCCGCCCTCATCCCCGACCGCGGTGTTGTAGCCCTTTTTCTTGAGCACGCCCTTCAGCGTTTGGAAGACCTCCGTGCCCCAGCGCAGCGCATCGGAGAAGTTCTCCGCACCTACCGGCATCACCATGAACTCCTGAAAGTCGACGTTGCTGTCCGCATGCGAGCCGCCGTTTAGGATGTTCATCATCGGCGTCGGCAGCAGCGAGGCATTCACTCCTCCGAGATAGCGATAGAGCGGAATACGCAGTGAATTTGCAGATGCGCGCGCAGCCGCCATCGACACGGCCAGGATCGCATTCGCACCGAGCCGTGCCTTGTTTGGAGTGCCATCGAGCGAGATCATCGTGGCGTCGAGCAGACGCTGGTTGGTCGCGTCCATGCCGTGCAGCTCCGGCGCGATCACGCTCTCGACATTGTCGACCGCCTGCAACACGCCCTTGCCGAGGTAATGCTTCTTGTCTCCATCGCGCAGCTCCATCGCCTCATGCTCCCCGGTAGACGCTCCACTGGGGACCGCTGCCCGCCCCGTCGCACCACCTACCAGCACTACGTCCGCCTCAACCGTGGGATTACCGCGCGAATCAAGAATCTCACGCGCATGGATTGCAGCAATTTCCGTCATGTCACTCCTTGAAATCTGATGGTGTAAACGATCCCTTAACTTGGGCCGGCGGTCTACGGGGATCGCTTTCCCGGTGAGTCCGCCGATGGTGTCGATCAAATCTCCCATTTAGGCGCCCCTTCTCCGAGTTCGAAACGATGATCCGCTAGATTCTAACAAAGCACCCGCCCGCGCTCGCACACAAAAGGTCTTGCTCTACGCCGTGCACGATGCGAAGTATCCCGTCTGGCCCGGCGGATCAAGGCCGCGGTAGACGGCGGTGTTACTTCCATGGTTCAGGCCTTGCCAGGCCGATGTGCGGGCGAGGTCCCGCTGGTCTAGGCTGTCTGTTAGCGTCGAAGCCGGAGCCGGCGCAGTCCAGCGGATGCAAGTCCGCGCACGAACAACAGCCGCACAGGCTCCAACACAAGTCCACCACGGTGGCTGAGGCAGAGTATTCAGCTAACCTGACGAATCTGCATTGTGTCACATAAGAGAGTTCGTACCGGGGTCCCCCAAATGAATCCGAAACTGAAGGTAGTACTAGCCTGCTCCACCCTGATGGCGGCCGTGCCGATGGCCAGCGCACAGGCTGCGGATCCGACCGCCAAGCCCAGCCCCTACGTCGGGGTCTCGCAGCCCCCGCCAGACGATACCATCGTCAGTTCTCCCGACCTGCCGCCTCCGGCGATCGCGGTGGCGCCCCAGGCACCCGGCTCCCCAGCTCTCGTCAGACGGCCTGCAAACCCCGACGCCGGAATCGTAACCACACCGGTCGAGCCTGTACGCAACGAGAGTTCTGCCGCTTACGGCTCGAGAGATATCTATCACCCCCGCAATCCAGATGCGGAGATCGTCACCTACGTTCCAACCAGGCCAGGTGAGCTGCCACAAGGGACGAACATCAACATCCGGCTGAATCAGCAGATTTCCTCGAGCGAAACCAGGGCTGGCTCGCTCTTCAGCGGGCAGGTGGCGCACGATGTCACCCTCAGCGGCCGGGTCGTCATTCCGCAAGGCTCCGAGTTGCGCGGCCGAGTGGAGAGCGTCCGGGAGGGACACCGTTTCGCCAACCGGGCCACGATCCGGCTCCGCCCCGATTCGATCATCCTTCCCGACGGTTCCCAGTACGCTCTGCACGCGGCGCTCATCGGCGCGCACGGCCGCAACACCAGGGTGGATGACGAAGGCAGCATCACCCCGAAGTCGCACCTCAAGAAAGATACCGTGGCGGAAGGTATAGGCGCAGGAGCAGGAGCCGTCACGGGTGCCGCCTTTGGTGGTGCGCCCGGCGCTCTCGTCGGCTCGCTCGTCGGCGTAGGTGTCGTGACCACTCACCTCATCGTGCAGCATCCTCAGGTTGTGGATCTGCCGAGCAACACGACCATCGTCTTCAGCCTCACGGAGCCACTGGCTCTTACTCCCGTACTCGAGTAACGCCACGGTAACGTCGCAGTCGTGCAGCGAGGGGCGCCGGGATTGGCGCCCCTCGCCTCATCTGCATGCACTCTTTCACCCCCGCAAATAGCTGTGACTGTGCCGTTCTGCTGCGAAGTGACAACTGTCATCGTCACTAAGTGACAATGACCACTGTGACGCTCGGCTCTCCTGCCGCATGCTGGTACCAATCTGGCAGTCGGGAGGGGAATCATGGAAGACAAGCATTCACAGACAGGCAACGCGAACTCACACGAGAAGTTACCCGAAGTGAGCCGCCTGCTCGACCCGGTACAACTCGCTTCGGTGCAGCTTGCGGAGCGCTGCAGGCGCGGCGACGCCGTGGCATGGGCTGAGCTCGTTCAGTCCCACCACCGGCTCGTCTACAAGCTTTGCTACAACTTCACCCGCTCCAGCCCGGACGCAGAAGACCTCACTCAGGAGGTCTTCATAAAGATCTATGCCAACCTGAACAGCTTCAACCCCGAGCGCGGAGACCTCGGCGGGTGGATTACGGCAGTCACCCGTAACCAGCTCGTAGATTATTTCCGTCGTACCCGCATCCAGCGCTCCACGGATTCGCTCGACGCCGGATGGGATGAGCAGGGCGCGCAGCCACCCTCGCATCGCCTCCGTGACCGGCGCGCCACTCCCCATGAGTACGCCGAGGCTGGAGAGGTGCGCACCATTCTGCGCCGTGCCATCGCTCACCTTTCGCCCGAGATGAGAGAGGTCGTCTCGCTGCGTTACTTTCGGGGCATGGAGTACAAGACAATCGCCAACTTCCTCAAGATCCCGGAGGGCACGGTGAAGTCGCGCATTAACCGAGGGCATACAGAGCTGGCGAGAACGCTTGGTTCCAGCTATTCGGCACTCGGCTACGTCTAGATCGCGGTGTTGCGCAGCTTGCGGACTGCGAACCGGGGCGCCCGCTCTGGTAGGCTTTTCCCCAGTGCCTGTCTACCGGCCGAGGCGAGGTTGAGGAGTGGGTTTCGACGATTTCATAGGCAACGAGCCAGCGGTGAGGCACCTGCGGGAATCGATCGCCGCCGGGCGCTTTCCTCAATCGCTCATCCTCGCCGGCTCGCCGGGCTCGGGGAAATATACCCTCGCCCTGATGCTTGCACAGGCGGTCAACTGCCTCTCGGCAGAGGAGATAAAGCGTCGCGAAAGCGGCGCGCTGCCAGACTTCTGCGGGGTGTGCCGTAATTGCTCTCGAATTGCAGCTGCCGCGCCCCTCAAGGCTCGCGTCGCCGAGGCAATCGCCGCCCGTGAGGAGCTTCGCGAAGCAGATAAAAAAGATACTCGCGTCCTGGTCCAGACTCATCCAGACGTCCTCATCATCCCCCCCGACCCCCCTCAGCTGCTCATCAAGCTGGGCCAGGTACGGCGAGTTATCCGCGACATCTATCGTCTGCCCGCCGAGGCTCGCCGCGCCGTTTATATCTTCACCTCAAGCGCCTTTATGAAGGAGGCAGCCAACTCCCTGCTCAAGGTGCTGGAGGAGCCGCCGGAGTTCGCCAGCATACTGCTGCTGGCTGAAAACACCGGCGACCTGCTGCCTACCATCCGTTCGCGAGCGGCACTGGTGCGGCTCGGTGCCCTGCCCCTCGAGCAGATTGAACTGCTGCTTGCCGACCGGCGCAGCGACTGGAGCGCGGCCCAGCGCACGCTAGTGGCGCGACTCGCAGAGGGCGCTGCCGGGCAAGCTCTCGGGTTCGATCTGGAGGCCTATCTCGCGAGCCGTGTCGACGCGCTGATCATCCTCCGCAGTGCGCTGCGCGAGCCTGATCACTCCGCCCTCTTCCGGATGACCGACACCTATCGTGCCGGCGCCGACGGGCAGGAGAAGACCAGCGCCCTCATTCGCGCTTTGACAACCATGCTCGAGGACCTGCTGCTGCTGCAGTCTGGAGCGCCAGGGTTGGTCCGCAATATGGATATTCGTGAGGAGCTCTTCCGTATGTCTGAGGCGGTCAGTTTCGAATGGATCGAAGGTGCCGCGCGAGGCATCGGCCAGGTGCAATCGGGCATGCGTCGCAACCTGCTCCGATCTCTGGCGCTCGACTCCTTTGCTACCGGTCTGGCGCGGTAACTTAGCGGCTGCAGCAGAACCAGATCGGGCCTCTACCAACTTTAGTCATCAAGAATGCCGTGCGATGTCCTCCCGGGGCTGGCACAAAAGCCTCTGCTCGGATACGATCTTCCCAAAGCTCACCAGAAAACCCCTCGAGTCTCTACATCGAGAGCGGAGCGGCTCTTTTTTGCCGAACCTGGGGACATTGTGGCGCATCCTAACTTGCAGTCAGCTTCTTACCTATGCGTAACCGCTCGCTCATCCCGATGCCGGGATCCACTACGGAGCGCGCCCCCGACCGGGACCGAACCTCGGCGGAGAGACCTGCTACCAGGTCCCTCTCGTCCGTAGAGTTCGTGAAGCCGTTCGTCTCGCCGACAGCGACCACCATCGAGAACGGCAACTCGCTCGGACCGCGCAAGCTCGTGCGCCCCAAGCTGCCGCCCCGGCCCCTGGGGTCCCGGTATGCCGGACCTAGACCGGAGCAGCCGATCCTTGCCCATCATGCCTCGATCACGGGGGCTCCGGCCGGTTCGCACGAGAGCTCGCATGCCGAAGCCTTCTACTTCCAGAAGCAGGTGCAGATGCAAACCCCGCTGGTGTTTGTGCTTGACGATGGGGAACAGATCGAGGGCGTGATCGAGTGGTATGACCGCAACGTTGTGAAGGTGAAGAACGGCGGCCGTGTCCTGATCTACAAATCGAACATCAAGTATCTCTACAAAGCGGGAGAGAACCGGCCCTGAGCCAAAGGTACTGCCCGCCTAAAGTGCCTCGCGCAGCTGTTGCTCGAGGCGTGCTTGCCGAAACTTGAACATGGCTCGAATCTGGGGGGCCACGAAGATCGATTCAATCTGATTGCTGAGGGCGTCGAACGGCAGCTCGTACGCCACTTCATCCCGGACTACGACTCCCGGAGTGTCGCCGCGACGCTGCGTCGAAACACGATGACAATGGCGCCAGTATCGAAATGGCCCCTTGATCTGCTCATCGCAAAAGTGGTCATTCCAGCAGAATTCGGCGATGTAGGCCTCCCAGCGAAGGCGAATCGGCGAAAGTGGAAACGGACGGAAGCTGAACGTAAAACGGGAGCCCTCGCCGGCCATGCCTTCTATCGGCTTGAGGTCCCCAGGCCGCACTGGAGCTATGTAGTTTGCCGACTCGATGCGAGGTCTCTGCCAGCCCGGCATCAATTTAGCCAGGTTATTCGGATCGGCAAAGAAGGCAAATACCGGCTCAATCTGAAAAGGAACCCACTGCTCGACGTTGAAGTAGTGCCTCATCGCACCCACCAGAAGACTTAGCCGCACAACGAGGGAATCTCCTCAGCAAGCCTGCCTGTCAGGACGAAGGCTGAGTCTGCCCTGTGCTGCAGCGACCGTGCCGTGCGCTAAACTAGCCGAAGGAGCTTGTCGAGAACTGGCCCCGTAGCTCAGGTGGATAGAGCGACGGTTTCCTAAACCGCAGGTCGGAAGTTCGAATCTTCCCGGGGTCACCATTTAACATACAGCAACCCGATCTGCTGCTGCAGATCAAGCCTTCAGCGACCGGGGAACGCCCAACGTAGCTCTGGTGCGAGGAGCAATCCCTACAGGAGAGTAACCTCCCCCCTCAGGACAGGAACGCAACTGCCACCAACGCTCGCATGGATGCCCTCAGAATCCCGGTATGAAGACGCGTGCAGGACACTAGGCCGTCCCATCTTTTCTCCTTGTCGAATTAGATAGTGGTCCAGTTCGCGGCCGGAGAGCGAGAGCAGCAAGCCCGCAAGTGGCGCCGCAGCACTACCGGTGGCGGCATCCTCATAAGTTCCTGACAGCGGTGCGAACATGCGGGCAGCCAGGTCTTGACCTTTATGTGCATAGACGTAAAGGGAAAACCTGCCCGCGAGTCCAGGGTAGTTCGAAACCATCTCCGCAAACACCCGAGCGTCTGGGATCGCTCGGTCGAGCGCCGCATCTCTAAGCTCCGCAATAATGTAGGGGTTCCCCACCGAAGCCATCAGCGGAGGATGACTGCCGGTAACTACATCACCCCGCGTAAGACCGATCGTCGCAGCGATCTCTTCAGGTGCAAATTCAGCGCCCAGGGTGAGCGCTTCGGGCGCATCTATGGTTGCCCCCGCAATCTGACGGCCATCACGTTTCAGGTGGACCTTCACTACTCCCGCGGGCACCTCGAAGGTCATCAACTCTCCACGCAACTTCAGATTGGCAAGCACGAAGCCTGTCCCGACCATGGGGTGCCCGGCAAAGGGCATCTCACCGGCTTTGTTGAAGATGCGCACCCGTGCGGTATGAACCGGATCGACGGGAGCGAGCACAAACGTCGTCTCACTAAGGTTGAATTCCATTGCGAGCGACTGCATCTGCTCCGTCGTCATTCCCGACGCTTCCGGGAATACGGCGAGCGGATTGCCGCCGAACATACGATCTGTAAAGACATCTACGGTTTGAAAGTTGTAGTTTGGCATCTATCCGTAATTGTCACCCTTTTACAATGTAAAGTCATACTGGGCTTCGAATTCGGCCAATCAATTAGATGGGCAAGCCATTGGAGCCCACGCGCATCCACAACAAAACATATTAAGAGGCGGAGTAGCGTCAAGAAGGCTCAAGAACTGCTGTCCGTAGTATGTCTAAGTTCAGTAGTTATTTACCGGAGTAGCTTTACTCGTCTCGCTGTGGCTACTCCCATGCCCGAGAGCGAGCAAACAGTCAGTTATCGCTGCTACGGAGCAGAGCTATACTGCCGCCCCTGGGTGAATTGAGCAACTTTGACTGAGGTGGGTTCATCAGCGCGGCTTGTTCAAGGCGTCTCAGTCTTTCGCGCGCTTCATGCAGCTCGAATCGAATAATCTGATTCTTCATCAGTAACTCCGCGACAACGGTTTGGAGCCGCGCCAGACAGTCACTCTCGGTGAACGAGCCCAGTGCTTGGGTTCGCTCCATCTCTCTTCTTTGATTTCTCCGCTTAGAGTTACCTTCCATACCCGAGCCTCCAGCCTCGCCGGCGCATCCGGCTGCGAACTCTCTGCTTCGTGCTTCACAATAGACGCTTGGCTTTCCCTGGGTAAACCCCTTTGGGAGGGATAGCTGCTACCACTTTCAGGGCTCTTTCAGATAGACACGGATGCGTTCGCAGGACTGGAAAAGCAAAGCAGCGCCCGATTACTGCACCATTCCTGCCCTCCGCAACAGCCCACTCCGGCGCGTCCCGCAGCATTTCTAACCGGCTCTCAGAGGAATGCTGCCTGCGAGCCGGCAGGGGGCTGCTTGCCAGCAGCAAATGAATGAGGCAATTACAATGCCTTCAGGAGAAATGGTCAATCGCACGCTGGAAGCAATGACAGCAGCGGCTGTGAGGCGGAGTATTGATCGTCCTGGAGAGTGACCGGTACCATAGCTGGTCCGCTTGAGACGGCTTGGCGAGTCTGATCGGACCAGCCCGCGCTACGAGAGGTCATAGCGCAACATAGTTCATCTGTGTGTAATCGAAAGGGTCTATGAGCCACTTACTGATAATCGTGTTACTACGACGTAAGTCTACTCGTCTCTTTGCAAGTCTGGCAGCGTGCTTAGGTTTTGGACTTATAGCTCTCCCGCAAACGCCGATGAAGACTCTTCTGGTTGGCGTTGATCATCGCGAAGTGAATTCGCTCGATGGAGACTGGCATTATCTTGTGGATCAGCCGCCCTTTGGCTCGCTATACACAGGCGACGGCAAAGTGCGCGACAACGGATATGCGCTCAATACTCACCCCAACATCAACTCCGGCCCTCACAATGCCGAATACGACTTCGCGACCGCACCGACTCTCAAGGTTCCAGGCGACTGGAACACACAGGAGCCTACCCTGTTTCGTTTTGAAGGAGTGGTCTGGTATGAACGCTACTTTGACTATCAGCCGACTCCCGGGCGCCGCACTTTTCTGCACGTGGGCGCCGCTAACTACCGGTCGTTCGTCTGGGTGAATGCCAAACGCATCTGCGAACATGAAGGCGGCTTTACTCCATTCGACTGTGAAGTTACCGCCGCCGTCCGACCCGGAGGCAACTTCGTTGTCATCGCGGTTGACTCCACTCGCCATATCGATGACATCCCTTCGGTGAATTACGACTGGATCAACTACGGCGGTCTAACTCGCGATGTCTCCCTGGTCACGCTGCCTACCCGATTTATCGATGATTACGACATACACCTGAAGCGCCAAACTATATTCTCCATTGCAAACGCAACCACTCTGACCGGGTACGTTCACGTCGAGGGCGCGCGAGCCGGAACTGAAGTAACGATCCGCATTCCGCAGGCGGGCATAGATGCCACCGTTCGAACGGATGCCGACGGGCGTGCGCCGTTTGAGGCGAAGGCAGAGAAGCTAGACCTCTGGTCACCACAGAGACCCAGGCTTTACAAGGTGGAACTTACCGCGGAAGACGACAAGCTGACCGATGAGATTGGCTTTCGTGACATCCGCGTCGATGGCACGAGAATTCTTCTGAATGGCAGCCCCATCTTCCTTCAAGGAGTGAATGCTCACGCCGAAGCCCCCTATCGCTCTGGCCGCGCGTGTAATGACCAGGACGTCAAGAATATCTTTGGCTTTCTAAAAGATCTGAATGCTAACTTCGTCCGGCTGGCACACTATCCTCAGGATGAACGGATGGAGCGAATGGCTGACCGCAACGGCGTCATGATCTGGTCAGAGATCCCGCTGTGGCAGCGCATTTCCTTCGACAAGCCTGAGGTTTACACCAAGGCCAGCGTGATGCTTGGCGAGATGATCCGGCGCGACCGCAACAAGGCCTCCGTTATCCTCTGGTCGATATCGAACGAGACCGGCAACTTCCCGGCGCGTACCGAGTTCCTCACCAGGCTTGCCGCCGAAGCCCGGCAGCTCGACAACACTCGCCTCATCACATCGGCGCTCAACTCTGCGCACAGCCGGGGCAGTGAAATGGCGTTGGACGATCCACTCGCTGATGCGATGGATGTAGTCGGAGTCAACGAGTACATCGGCTGGTATACCATGCGCCCTGAGGAGGCAGATGGAGTGACCTGGGTTCTACCGCAGAAGCCGATTCTGTTCTCGGAGTTTGGCGCAGAAGCCAAGTACGGCGATCACGGGCCTGTTGATCGACGCTGGGCCGAGGAGCAGCAGGTTAACGTCTTCAAACACCAATTTGTAATGCTCAACAAGATTCCTCAGCTACGCGGCCTGGTCCCATGGGTGCTCATGGACTTTCACTCTCCAGGGCGAAATATCCCCGGCCTGCAAGATGGCTTTAACCGCAAGGGACTACTCTCAGAGAAGGGCGAAAAGAAACAGGCCTTCTATCTATTCGAAAAGACTTACGCAGAACACTCGCTAGGTAAAGCCGAATAGGCAGACTTCCTCGACTCCGAAAGGCAGCTCCCCCACCCGCTCCGCACAATCAATTTTCGTTCGGACCCTCATGTTTTTGCGGAGCGCGTTCTTGGTGCCGGGAGGGAGTCAAACCCCACGAGGTTGCCCTCGGCGGATATTCAAAGCCAGGAGCGACTGTATTGCGCCTAGCTTGCGCCAGTACTCGCAGCTCATCGCGATTGCAGTCATCATGTATCCGCTGATTGATTTCGCTACGGGACCGGTTATCCGGCGAAACGACCAGTGTTCCGGCGGGAGACTTTGCATACTCTCGCGCAATGGCGGCTTCGCGCTCCTCGTGGCCCTTTACCTGATGGACACGGCCCAGTCCGTCAAGGCTTTCGACTGCGGCGCTAACCTGACCGCTCGCCAGTTGTTCTATAACCTGCTTAAGCTCTGGATCGCGCTGCCGGACGATGTCGTTCGGCGTCGCTGTTCGCATTCCTGCTTCTTGCAATTGCGCGAACGGACGGCCCGCTTCGAGGGCCTCATGCTGGCGGCTATCTCCTACCAGGAGCACCCGATCGTTTCGACGGAGACGTTTGATGAACTCGTGCATCTGGCGCGTGGAAGCAAGCGAGGATTCGTCGAGCACATACAAGCGCCTTGCTCCAGCGTCAGGCTGCGTCGCCAGTTTCTATCGCACGGTTGCAGGAGCCGAGATCGATCTGTCGCTGGAGATTCCCGGCCACGGACTCTGGTCAATCGAGGTCAAGTGTAGTCTTTCCGGTCGTCAAAAAAGGGCTTTCACATCGCGTGTCACGACCTCAAACCCGACAGGCAGTTTATCGTAAATGCGGGCCTAGAACGTTATCCAGTTGATGCAAACGCCACAGCCATCGGCATTCTCGCGCTGGTCCAAATGTTGTCAGCGCTGAATATCTAATGGCGGCAACTTCCATGCTCCGAGGGCGGTATAGCCCTGAATTAAATCTCTAGGTCGCCGATCTCCGGCTCATTTACCAACATGTAGTGTTCATTCAGCACAGAACCGTTGACGTATTCGCATCGATTGCTACATCGCAACGCCCGTGTCCTCAATGGATATGCCCAAACAAATGCAATCTGGGGGCGACCTTCTCGACGAATTTTTCCAAACTTTCGCAGCCCAAATCGTCTGTGATCGGCGGGATTAAATCAAGGATTCCGAAACGCGGCCCGAAAAGGTAATGCACGGAACGTGCCGCGACTACAGCGAACCCCCACTTGCAATCCGCCTTGATGGCTAAGCCCCCTGCACCAGCCTCCCGCGACCTGCAGAGAAATGACCACAATCTACCTCGCGCGAAACCAGCCTGTTGGCTGATTTCCTTGAAGTTCCCGATGTGCCTCGGCCTGTACGCAAATTTGACATCCGAGTTGCCGCTGGTGTTTTGCCGTCCGGCATTTGCTGCACCATCCGGAGCCATTTGCCGGCAATTTCTCCGGCAAATGCGTGGCCATTCTATGCATGATCGTGCGCGTGTATAAGGAATTGCTCAGTAGTACTGGAGCATCGAACGCAGCCGTACATTGATTGTCGGCCACCGACTACCGCCATCCGGAAGCAAACATTGCGGAGAAAAAATGTACGGCAGTTCCGATGTCGCGCGGGACCGCTGCTCCTGAGCTTGTCATTCTGTGGTCGATAACATGCAAGGAGATGGCGGTGGTAGCACTGCATTGACGCTCAAGTATTTATGGCCTGCGGAAAACGAGTAGCCGAGGCGGGATGCACAAGACTTGGATGAGCACGCGCCTCGGACATGGGCCGAAGTTGCTACTGCGGCAGGTTGGCTGATGGATTTATGCTGTTCTTGGCAGCATTCCATCCGCCTGCGGTCGGGCCGCTTGTGCCGGTTCCCGTGCTGCTACCGGCGGCGGGCAGGTTTGGGCTGGGGTTGTTGCTTACGCGGTCCCATCCGCCGTCGTCACCGCTGCTATTGGGGCCTCCGTCGCTGTTGTTGCCCGCAGAGGCGCTGAC
>DASWUZ010000014.1:0-3012 GCA_036401395.1 Acidisarcina sp. | reverse complement strand
AGAACGTCGACCGGCTTACCGGCGTAGGTTGCCATGCGCTTTTTGAGGGCTGCTTTTACTTTCGCCTCAGGGAGCTTGCTCTGGAAGACTACATTGCCGCTGGCGATATAGGTGCGCACATTGGTGAAGCCGAGTTGTTCGGAGATGGATTGCAGCTCCGTCATGGGGAGCTTGCCGGTGCCGCCTACGTTTACTGCGCGGAGGAGGGCTATGTATGCGTTCATGGTTTGTTAGTTGCGTGGGACGATGGGGTGGATTGCCGGGAGTTTGTTTCAGCCGTGGGTTCGTGGGGGGAGCGGATGCTTCGCATTAGTCCCACACATCGCAAAGTGCGCGACGTATGGGGCACCCGGCCTATGCATGACACTCTGATGTCGCCTACCTGGACTTAACGAGTGCCTGCGCCTGTAATTCGTCAGCCAGCTAGAAATCGTCAGGGTTTTAGAGTAGATTGCTGCCGTGAAGAAAGTCATCCTTAAAACGGTGCTTCTATTGGCCGCCGGGCTTGTCGGTCTGACTCCAGCGGCGCATGGGGAGCGCCCAATCTGGGCCATAAAGGCCACAGGATTTCCAGTGAGGTGTATGGAGAGGTCGGAGTTTCACAAATGCAAACCATTGCGAATTCCATCTCCAGATCACAAGAGCAGCGTCGAAGTAGCCTACGGCAAAGACAAAGACATAATGTTTGCGTTTCTCCGGCTCGTTAGTCCCGGACGAGGCACACGCGAATTCGCAGCGCCCTGCTCCTACGGCGACGATGAATTGCTCTGGTCACCCAACTCGAAGGCGTTCTTCATCAATGGGGGCTGCGGCTCATCGATCTCTGGTTTCCTTGTCTCTATCTACCTCGTCGATTCCGTAAATATTGACGCGGGACTCGACCTCACACATAAGGCCATGCGGGACATGGTGAAGTCATTCCCGCCCTGCAAGGCCTTGCATCACGACCCGGAGGAGTGCAAAGTTATGCAGACCGATCCGGAATACTACAACATGAGCGGAATCGATTGGCTGGAAGACTCTTCCGGCATTGTCGTTATGTCCGAAGTGCCACCAAGTTCCCGTTATGGCGGGATCATGGGTCAGGTGATGGGCTATGAGCTGGAGGTGCCCTCGGGGAACATCTTAAGACGGCTTAACGCGGTGCAACTCAAGATGAAGTGGCAGAAGAGCATGGCGTGGAAGCTTTACATCCCAGACCCGCCGGAGTACCAGTAACACCATCTAAGATTTAGCCCCAAGTTGGCTGCCATTTCCGCTAGCTTGGCGACACCACACACTTGCGAGGTATTTCGCTGCGATAGTAAGGGCCAGCGAAATGCCCGACTCGCTCCGGGCTTATCGTGTATGCGACCGTCTTGACCTTAGGGTGAAGCTTAGACTGCGGCTGCGGTCTGCTCTTGTAATACTTTCGAGATGCTTTTTTCGATGGTGTCTTTGGGGACGTAGCCTACGATCTGGTCTGCTACTTTGCCGCCCTTGAAGAGGAGCAACGCCGGAATGCCACGGATGCCGTAGCGACCTGGTGTCGCGGAGTTGCGGTCGACGTCCATCTTCATGACTTTGAGCTTGCCTGCGTAGGAGTTAGCGACGTCGTCCACGATAGGGGCGAGCGCTTTGCATGGGCCGCACCATGCCGCCCAAAAATCCACAAGAACCGGCTGCTCCGACTGCAAGACCTCCGCGTCAAATGTTGCGTCATTCACTTCGGTAACTAATTGTCCGCCCATGCTGCTCCCTTCGAATCTTTTCCCTTTGACAGGGTCTGTTGGCCGCTGAGTTTTCGCTTCCGGCCTTCCAACTGTCTTCACTATATAGATGCGGCGTCGGTGGGGAAAGGCTCGGAGGTAAAACTTGTGGGGGTGGGGTGGTGAGTTGGAGGTTTGTCCTCCTGAGCTTGAGGTGAGCCGCAGATCCTTCGCTGCGCTCAGGATGACGACGCCGCGTTTAGGGTGACTTGACCGCGACGCTCAGGATGTCGGGACCGTTTGAAGGAACGGCCACGTTCTCCTCTTCGCATGGCTCAGGGTTAGTCATGACGGGACTTGTTCGACGAATTTGCGACTCGGGAAACTATTAGTAGCTTGCGCCGGTGTTATTGATGCCGCATTCGATGAACTCTACCTGAGGCCTACCGCCGGGAATCCATGTTAGACCGTCCACCACGCGTTTAATCTCTGCCACATGAGCTGCGGACTCGACTAGCAGGAGGACTGCGGGCCCGGCCCCGCTCAATGCCATCCCCATGAGACCATCCATGCCGGGAGAGCCGTCCTCGCCAGCGAGCGGAAGCAAGAAGGACAACATCGGGCACATTTCGTCGCGGTAGGGTTGGTGCATCTTGTCCTGCATGGCGACCCGCAGCAGGTCTCCCCGGCCCAATGCGAAAGCAGCCGTCAAAAGTGATGCACGCTGGACGTTTGCGACGGCGTCGGCGCTGCTGTAGGTCGATGGCAGCACAGCGCGCGCCCTCGCGGTCGCCAGTGGCTGACGAGGCAGGGCCAACAAGATGCGCCAGTCGACGGTTGGCTTGATCGATGCCGCGTAAACCCTTCCGCTGGCAATGGTGGCCGCGGCGAACCCGCCGAGCCAGCAGGCGGCGGTGTTGTCGGGGTGGCCCTCAAGGATGGAGGCTTCGGTGAGGATGCGGTCGCGGTCCCAGCCGAGGCCGCCGAAGTGGGCGGCAAGGGCGACTCCCCCTAGCCGTGCTGCGGCGGAAGATCCGCAGCCCATCCCGAGGGGAATGCCGTTTCTGACTTCGAGAGTGAGCGGCAACGGATCAAGGACGCCGTTTGCCGTCAGGGTCTGAGAGTAGGTTTTGAGCAGAAGATTGTCGGTCATCGAGGAGCAGATGTCCTTATCACGGCCGCTCGCGATCAAAGAAAAAGCCTCGGCGCGGGTCGCCTCAATCTCAAGAGACAGTGTCAACGCCAGGCCGATTGCGTCGAAGCCTGGGCCGAGGTTGGCCGAGGTGGCGGGGAGTCGCAGCCTGAAATCGTGAGGGGCTCGCGC
>DASWUZ010000013.1:0-2552 GCA_036401395.1 Acidisarcina sp. | reverse complement strand
CCCCCACCCCCCGCGCAGGGAGTGGAAAGCTGCAAGCTGATCCACTACCAGGACGCCGTACAAAGTTATACTTGCTTCTGCGAATCACTTTCGTTGAAGAGGCAGATCATTGTTCGAGTCGGAGTTTGAGCGTGCGCAGTTTGCTCTGCGAAGGGAGAAAATCGAACAGATCTCCGGGCTAGGCCAGCCCACCTATCCAAATCATTTCGCGGCCACCCTTAGCGTCCCGGAAATCCTGGCTCAGTACGCGTCAACCACTCCCGGCGAACTCGAATTGCAGCGGGTGAACGTCGCCGTCGCTGGCCGCATCATGGCGATTCGCGGCCAGGGAAAGGCCGGCTTTGCACACCTTCAGCAGGGCGGTCAGCGACTGCAGATTTATGTCCGACTCGATGCCGTCGGAGACTCGGCCTTCCAGGTCTATAAGCTGCTCGATCTCGGCGACCACATCGGCGTGACCGGCTACCTCTTCCACACCCGCACTGGCGAACTCAGCGTTCACGTCGAGACTGTCACCTTCCTCGCCAAGGCGATGCTCGCGCTCCCGGAGAAATATCACGGCCTGGCCGACGTTGAACTGCGCTACCGCCAGCGGTATGTCGATCTCTTCATGAACGTCGATGTCCGCGAAGTATTCGTAAAACGTGCACAGATATTGCAAGCGGTGCGGAAGTTCTTCGACGCCCGCGCCTATATCGAAGTCGAGACGCCGATGATGCAACCTATTGCAGGTGGAGCAGCGGCGCAGCCTTTCACGACCCACCATAATGCGCTCGACCTCGAGTTATACCTGCGCATTGCGCCGGAGCTCTATCTGAAGCGCCTTGTAGTAGGCGGCTTCGATCGCGTCTACGAGATCAATCGCAATTTCCGCAATGAAGGAATCTCAACTCGCCACAATCCTGAGTTCACGATGCTGGAGTTTTATCAGGCCTACTCCAACTATCTCGACCTCATGCAACTGACGGAAGAACTCATTACCTTCGTCGCCCTCGAGGTAAACGGGAGTTTAAGCACTCGTTTCAACGGCCATGAAATCGACTTATCTAAGTGGCGTCGCCTGACCATGCGTGAAGCTATCATCGCATTCTGGCCTCACGCCGCCGGAAACCCGCCTATCATGGTGAACTTCCTATCGGGCGACGATGTCGCAGACCTCGTGCAGCGGTTGCGCTCGGCAGGCCTGAACGTCGACTTCAAGAGTGGCGAACCGCGGGGTAAAACTATTGCCACGATCTTTGAGGCAGTCGCCGAAGAACACCTCATTCAGCCGACTATCATTTACGAGTTCCCTCTCGCCGTCTCGCCGCTCTCCAAAGTGAAGCCCGACGAAGCCGACTGGGTCGAGCGCTTCGAGTTCTACATCGGCGGCTTTGAATTGGGCAATGCGTTCAGCGAATTGAACGACCCTGAGGAACAGCGGCGGCGTTTCGAGGCGCAGATCGCGCAACGCGACGGAGGAGACGTCGAGGCGCATCGCATGGATGAAGATTATGTTCGCGCGCTTTCCTACGGCATGCCACCCACGGCCGGCGAAGGCATAGGCATCGACCGCCTGACCATGGTGTTGACCGGCGCGAAGTCTATCCGCGATGTGATTATGTTTCCGCTGCTTCGGCCCGCCTCGCCGGGCGTGGAGGAAACTTAGCACGACAGTTGTCTTAATCCATGTCGGGCTGTAAAAGGGCGCTTCGTGGGTCGACCCCGAAACCGCTTAACGAAATGCGCTTAAACTGAAATGACCGGATCGGGATCATCAGCCGGCAGTCAACGAAACGCCAGCACCTGAGAGCCTGCATTGCCACTTCTTCACGAAGACCGACTCTTTCCCAGCGACGCCGCCACGCGAGGCATAGCGCGGGGCTTATACGAGTCGGTCCGCGATCTGCCAATTATCAGCCCCCACGGACACACCGAGGCGGCATGGTTCTCTGAGAATCTTTCATTCCCGGACCCCACCCGCCTCCTGATCCTGCCCGATCACTACATCTACCGAATGCTTTACAGCCAGGGCATATCGATGAAGGACCTCGGGATCCGGCAGGAGAACTTTACCGACTCGCGGCGTGTATGGCGTACTTTCGCCGAAAACTACTATCTCTTTCGCGGAACGCCGACGCGGATATGGCTCGATTACGCCTTCCAGGAGTTATTCGGCCTGCAGGAAAGACTTGGCCCCGCGAACGCGAACCATTACTTCGACGTCATCTCGGAAAAACTTTCCTCCGGGGAGTTTCTTCCTCGCGCACTCTACGATCGATTTAATATCGAACTGCTCGCGACTACCGATTCCGCCCTCGACTCCCTCTTTCATCATCAGGCGATCCGCGATTCAGGATGGAAGGGTCGCATCCTGCCCACTTTTCGGCCCGATGCCGTCGTCGATCCAGCGTTCGCCGGCTTCGGACAAAATATTGTTCGCCTCGGCGAACTAACTGGCGACGACACCACGGGCTGGGACGGATATCTGCATGCCCTCGCTCTTACGCGCCAACGTTTCAAGCACCTGGGCTGCAAGGCAACAGACCACGGCCATCCGACGGCCAACACTG
>DASWUZ010000012.1:0-4022 GCA_036401395.1 Acidisarcina sp. | reverse complement strand
CATTTCGACCCAGCATTCCGAGTCAGTCACCCACGACGAGCTCAGCGCCAACGTGCTCAAGCATGTAATCCAGGCCGTCATCCCCGCAAACCTCCTCGACGAAGACACCAAATATCACATCAACCCAACGGGCCGCTTCGTTATCGGCGGGCCCATGGGCGACACCGGCCTTACCGGACGCAAGATCATCGTCGACACCTACGGTGGTATGGGTCGTCACGGCGGGGGCGCCTTCAGCGGCAAGGACCCGACAAAGGTCGATCGCTCCGCGGCTTACATGGCGCGCTACATTGCGAAAAACATCGTCGCTGCGGGCCTCGCCCAGCGTTGCGAAGTTCAGCTCGCCTACGCAATCGGCGTCGCCGAGCCAGTCAGCGTGCTCGTAGACACCTTCGGCACCGGCACCATCGAGGCGGACAAGCTGCAAGACCTCGTCCGCGCCAACTTCAAGCTCACGCCTAAAGGGATAATCGCCAGCCTCGACCTTCGCCGCCCCATCTACAAAAAGACCGCGGCCTATGGTCATTTCGGACGTAACGACAAAGACTTCACCTGGGAAGCGACCGACAAAGCCGCCGCCCTCAAGGAGCAGGCCCTGGGCGTAGCTGAGACTGTCCAAAAGTAAATTTTCTCGAGTCACTGAAAAGAGGCAGGCCCGCGGGTCTGCCTCTTTTTCTCGCCGATACTCAACCAGCCCGCAGATACCACGCCAGTCCCGAATAAAGCACAATGGCCCCAAAGACCGCGAGAAACAGGTAAGAGAATAAGTTAGCCCGCCAAAGGATCTTCCGCAGTGCAACGTCCCCAACCGGCCACGGTGCCCACTTCATCACCCACCATTCCATGTAATACGAAGTGAAAAACGCCGGCACCAGCAGCACCAGGAAGGCAAGCACCATCGGCCAGCGATCATTATTTCTCGCCGCCCCCAGCCAAGGGGCCGATAGGATCACCGTCCCCACCTTACCGATCAACGTATCGGAGTCTATCGGTGGATACGCGGACGCTCCGAGCGCAACGATCAGACCACCTGCGATGGTTTCAAGCAAGAGCCCGGAGAGCCACGCCAGCGGGAAGCCGATCAGCGTGGAGACCGCATTTGCGACCGCAAGCCGCCGGACCATCAGCCAGCGGTCCATTCCCAGCCTGCGCCTCAGGTACAGCGCTTCCAACGCGATGACGGGCGCCAGTAGCACCAGCACTACTGGATACGCAAACTCCAGCATCGGGATGCCAGCGTCGGCACGTGCCGCTGAAGGCTTCAGGAAGACAACGGCGATCAGCGCCAGTGCAGCGGCCAGGCGGGGCCGGGTCAGCTTCATCAGGGTTGTGGACGATGATAGCTTGCCATCCCGATTCCCCCTAGAGAATACTGCCGAACAACTTGCAGAACAATCTTGCCCAACAAACTAACTCTGACCGCAAGATCCGGATAGTAGAGCCCCGTGGCCGATGGGATTATCGAGATGTGCCTTGGGAGAACGCCCGGCGCAGGAGATGATTATGATGAGCAACATGGCAGTGCGTTCCGGGCCGCAATTCGAAGAACTGCAGCATCCGATGCAAAAACAATCCGGATTGGGGCGAACTCAAACATCCAGCATCCACCCTCGAAATCCCGAGCGCTCAAAGCCACAGCACTTCAATGCAGCACTGCCTTCAAATTCGTCGGCAGCACTCACCCTGGACACAGAAAAAGCCTGGCAGCAGGTTCTAGCACGTGATCGCAGCGCCAAATTTTTCTACGGAGTAAAGAGCACGGGAATATATTGCCGTCCCTCCTGCCCTAGCCGCAGGCCGACTCAGCAGGGCGTAAATTTCTTCCCCACCCCCGCACAAGCCGAAGCGGCCGGCTTCCGAGCGTGTCTGCGGTGCCATCCCGTTGGCCCCTCGTTGGACGCGTCCGTGGTCGCAGCGATCTGCCGTCACCTGGAAGCTAACTTTGACCGCAAAGTAACCCTCGCCGAACTCGCGCGCGTGGCCAAAGCCAGCCCCTTCACCGTGCAGCGAATTGTCCAGCGCGTACTAGGCATCAGCCCGCTGCAGTATCAGCGCGAGCTTCGCGCGGCAGCATTACGCAAGGGCCTGACCGTCAGTTCGACCGCCCGACGGGGGCAAGCAGCCACAGTTACAAGCGCAATTTACGAGGCAGGCTATTCCTCGCCAAGCGCCGTCTATGGAAAAACCCAACTAGGCATGAAGCCGGCGAAGTTCAAGACGCAAGGGGCCGGCGAGTCGATTACATTCGCCACGGCGCCCTGCGAACTCGGTGTCTTACTGGTCGCCACCACTGTGCGCGGCATTTGCACTATTTCACTTGGAGACGACGCCGCATCTCTAGAAAACAAACTCCGCGAGCGCTTCCCCGCAGCGCAAATCACGGCGGACAATAGAGCCGACGTTGCTGACGACTTAGCTGACGCTAGCAGCGTGCTCTCGGCCTACCTTCGCCAGGTCCTGTCCCAGATGACATCGCACCCCGCGACAATCGAACTTCCCTTTGATGTGCAGGCGACGGCGTTCCAGACGCGAGTCTGGCAGGCGCTTAGAACCATCCCCCGTGGCGAAACGCGCAGCTACTCTGAGATCGCTCGCGAACTGGGCACCCCAAACGCTGTCCGCGCCGTCGCGACGGCCTGCGCCTCAAACCCGGTCGCCTTGGTCGTCCCCTGCCATCGCGTCATCGGCAGCAACGGCAAGCTCACCGGCTATCGTTGGGGCCTGGACCGCAAGCGTCGCCTGCTCGCAATCGAATCCGGCATCCCCCGACCGGACAACTCTACACACCCATCTAGCTGAAATTTCGCTCCAACATTTCCACTTCATGGCAGGCGGGGTCGCCCTCCGCCGCCATCGCCGATATGATGGAGAAGAGAGGTTTGACATCAATGGCTACTGCAACTCTGACCGAAGCGCCGGCGTCCATCGCCGCCAAGCAAAACGACTACAAGGTCGCCGACATGGCCCTGGCCGACTGGGGCCGCAAAGAGATTTCCATCGCCGAACATGAGATGCCCGGCTTGATGTCCATCCGCCGCAAGTATGCCGCGGAGAAGCCTCTCGCCGGCGTGCGCATCACCGGTTCCCTGCACATGACCATCCAGACCGCGGTCCTCATCGAGACGCTGGTCGAACTCGGCGGCGAGGTCCGCTGGGCAAGCTGCAACATTTTCTCGACCCAAGACCACGCCGCCGCAGCCATCGCCGCTGCCGGCGTTCCCGTCTTCGCCTGGAAGGGTGAATCGCTCGAAGAATATTGGTGGACCGCCTACCAGGCCCTTAACCATCGCGACGGCCTCGGACCACAGCTCGTAGTCGATGACGGCGGCGATGTCACCCTGCTCATCCATAAAGGCTACGAGCTCGAAAACGGCGACCGCTGGGTCGACAGCCCCTCGGGCAGCCACGAAGAGAAGGTCATCAAAGACCTGCTCAAGAAGGTCTACGCCGAAGATCCGCAGCACTGGCACCGTGTTGCCGAGGGATGGCGCGGCGTCTCCGAAGAGACCACCACCGGCGTTCACCGCCTCTACAAGATGATGGAGCAGGGCAAGCTCCTGGTCCCCGCCATCAACGTCAACGACTCCGTGACTAAGTCGAAGTTCGACAACCTTTACGGCTGCCGCGAATCGCTTGCCGATGGCATCAAGCGCGCTACCGATGTCATGGTCGCCGGTAAAGTCGCCGTCATTTGCGGTTACGGCGACGTGGGCAAAGGCTCTGCGCATTCGTTGCGCGGCATGGGCGCGCGCGTCATCGTGACCGAGATCGACCCTATCAATGCGTTACAGGCTGCGATGGAAGGATTCGAAGTTACCACTCTTGAAGACACCCTCGGCCGCGGCGACATCTACGTCACCTGCACCGGCAATGTCGACATCCTTACGCTCGACCACATGAGTCAGATGAAGGACCAGGCTATCGTCTGCAACATAGGTCACTTCGATAACGAGATACAGGTTGAGTTACTCAACGAGGCGCCGGGCGTGACGAAGTTGAACATCAAGCCGCAGGTTGACCAA
>DASWUZ010000011.1:0-7425 GCA_036401395.1 Acidisarcina sp. | reverse complement strand
TGGCGGAGAGAGTGGGATTCGAACCCACGTTACCTTGCGGTAAACACGCTTTCCAAGCGTGCGCCTTCAGCCACTCGGCCATCTCTCCAGCGAGGTTCCTTACTCTTCGTAATCTAGCACATTGGGGCGGTTCCTCACCTTGTTTGCGAGCGCCCAAAAGTAGGCGGCTCTCCGATCACATGCAAGCCAGCGAAAGCACCGAGCTGGCTAGCACATGATCATTCCGGATGGAGTGAAATCAGCCGATCGTAGATACTTAATGGAACGCCTAGCCCACTAAAAAGGTGATCCTCTCAACCCACAGGTCCGCTCAGAATGAAGCACCGCCCCGCGGCACAATCTACGCGCGGGAGTGGCGTGCCCTGCTGCGCCTTGCCGTTCCGGTTGTGTTCTCAGAGCTTGGCTGGATGTCCATGACGATCGTCGATATGGTGATGGTCGGCCGGCTCGGGCCCGCGGCCATCGGAGCGGTGGGAGTAGGCAATGCAGTTTACTACGCGCCTGCGCTTTTCGGAGTGGGCATATTGCTTGGCCTCGATACGCTGGTGTCGCAGGCTTACGGTCGTGGCGAATTTGACGAATGCCATCGCTGGCTCGTTCAGGCAATTTACATGGGCGCGATTTATACACCGATTTGCGTCGCGGTGATCTGGGCGGCGACGTATTATTTCGGCGATTGGGGCATCACCCCAGAGGTGGCGGCGCTAAGCGGTCAGTATCTGCGTGTCCTGGTTCTTAGCACTCTGCCGTTGCTTCTGTATTCGGCCGTGCGTCGCTATTTGCAGGGCGTGGGCCGCGCGGGGATCGTGACTTTTACGCTTATTTCGGCGAACCTGTTTAACTGGGCCGGGAACTGGGCGCTTATTTATGGAAAGCTCGGTGCGCCTGCGCTGGGTGTTCGCGGATCGGCATTGTCCACGCTGCTCGCTCGCGTCTATATGACTGCGGTTTTACTATTTGCGGCGTGGCAGCATGAGGCGAGGCGGGGGCATCCGCTGTTTCGCCACTGGGCAGCTCCTCAACTGGCCCGCATAGTGAAGCTGCTTCGGCTTGGCGCTCCGGCGGCCGCGCAGATCGTGCTGGAGGTAGGTGCGTTCGGTGGTGCGACGGTCCTTGCTGGCCGCCTTGCTCCCTCAGCTCTTGCGGCCCATCAGATCGCATTGAACTGGGCAAGCATCACCTACATGGTTCCGCTTGGCGTCTCGGCTGCAGCTGCAGTATCGGTTGGCCACGCGGTGGGTGCTCTGGATCCAGCGCGAGCCCGGCGCGCCGGATGGCTCGCGATCGCCACGAGTGTAGCGTTCATGTCGATGTCGGCGGCCGCGTTCCTTCTGTTTCCTCGCCAATTGATCTTCGCCTACACGGGCGATGATGCGGTGATGAAGTTAGGCATTCCGCTGCTGGGGCTGGCCGGGGCTTTTCAGATCTTTGACGGTATACAAGGCGTCGCCACTGGCGCACTCAGAGGCCTGGGGGAGACCCGGCTGCCGATGTACGCTAACCTGGTCGGCTATTGGGTACTCGGGCTTCCGCTGGGGTATCTACTGTGCTTCCGCGTGGGATGGGGCGTCTACGGCTTGTGGAGCGGCCTTACTCTGTCGCTGGTGCTGATCTCGTTGATTATTCTTCTCAAATGGCGCGTCGATTCGGTCAGGCTGGCAGCCACAACAATGCCACGGCTCACGCTGAACGAGGAATGAAAACGAGGAATGAATCAGTTAGGATAAGAGCCGCAATTCAATGCTGTGATGACCACTGCTGCCCCTCACATACCGCGCCGCCGATGGAGAATTGCGTGGCTGCTAGGTATCGGCGTGCTGGTGAACTACTTCGACCGCGTTAACCTGTCGGTCTCCGGCGATGCGCTGCATGCCACCTTCGGGATTTCCACGATCACCTTCGGCTATCTACTTGGCGCTTATAGCTGGACGTATGCAGTTTGCCAGTTGCCCGTCGGAGTTATTCTCGATCGATTTGGGGTCCGCCGGGTAGGACGCATCAGCAGCTGGCTGTGGGGCGTTGCTTCGTTTGGCGCTGCGGCCACGCCTATGCTTGGCGGATTCTTCGCGGCGCGTCTGCTGCTCGGCGTTGGTGAGGCGCCTACCTTTCCCGCCAATGCGAAGGCCATTGGTTTCTGGTTTCCAGCGGAAGAGAGGAGCCTGGCCACCTCAATCTTTGACGCCGCCGCCAAGTTTGCCTCTGCCATCGGGGTCCCAGTTATCGGCGTGCTGCTGCTGCGATTTGGGTGGCGCTGGAGCTTCGCCATGACTGGTGTGGTCAGCCTGCTTTATTTCGTTCTTTTCTGGGCGATCTATCGCGACCCGGAGGATGATCCGGCACTGTCCCAGTCTGAGCGGGACTACATCGGAGCCGAGAAAGCGGGCCGCGATTACTTGCCCAAAACGGCGGCAGGAGCAGCGCCGGCTATATCGCTCTGGCAACTCATGAGGCAGCGCAAAGTGCTGGGGATGGTCCTCGGTTTCGGATCTTATAACTACATTTTCTACCTGCTGCTGGGCTGGCTGCCGAAGTACCTCTCCTCAGCGCTGCACATCGACCTGCTCCACTCATTTCTTTACACGGGCGTGCCATGGCTTTTCGCGACGGTGACTGACCTCGTGGTTGGCGGGTGGCTTGTGGATGCGCTCATCCGCCGCGGATGGGAAGCGAACCGGGTACGCAAGACGATCCTGGTCGGGGGAACTGCTTGCGGCCTGGGAATACTCGGAGCGGCCAATGCACATACTCCCATGCGTGCGTTGATATGGATCAGCATCTCGATTGGAGGCCTGGCTGCGGCAGCGCCCGTGGGTTGGTCTATGCCCTCCCTGATTGCTCCGCGCGCCGCGGTCGGAAAGGTAGGCGGCATTATTAATTTTTCTAACCAGATCTCCGCGATTGCTGCGCCCGTCGTGACGGGCTACCTGTTCTCGGCGCACCAATCGTTCGCCTGGGCGTTCGCTGTAGCCGCCGTCTATCTACTGATAGGAATCGCCGGTTACATCTTCCTGCTCGGACGCGTTGAACCTATGCAGTTCGATGCGGCGGAGTATGCCTAAATTTGTACCTACTGAACCGCGGGGTAGTGTCTGGTTGCTCCTGTGCGGGGGTTGAGCACGTCGAAGCTGCCATCCTTACTTGCAGTCAGCTCAAGGAAGTTACCCGAGTCAGTACCTTGCAGATTAGCAATGTACTCCGGTGCGGTGTTGTGGGCTGCGCCGCCTTCAGCTGAGTAGTGTAGCTGCCAAAGAGTCTCGAGTCCCGGAGCCTTAGATAGAGTCTCCAGAGTAGGGGTCGAGCCACCCTTCCTTTCGCCATTATCCATGACTGCAACCCGCGAATGGATCGCATCCACGAGCGCGGGGCTTGAGCTTTGGAACCAGCCGTGATGAGAGACGATATATACGTCTACCTTCCCTAGCTTATTTATGGGGCACATAAGCTGCATTTCTTTGTCCCAGGTAAGGTCGCCCAGGTCGAGCAGCTTCAGCTTGCCAAAAGTGATTTGTAGTCCTACTGAGCGCGCGTTTTCGGTCTGGTCGGCAGGGCGGACATCTGAAGTGGCGCAAAACGAGTTAGCCGTCCCGCCGCCTCGCAGTGAATGATCGATCAGGTCACCGTCAGCGCTGACGATAGTAGCCGTTATCCCGGAAACAGGAAGTACTTCTCCAGGTTTGGCCAGGATGCGCTTGTAACTTCCGTCTGCCAATACTTTCTGATAGGCGGCGAAGCCCTGCTCGGTAATTCCTTTGTCTAACTCACGGTTTTCTCCATGATCGATGAAAGTACCTACGGGTATGCGCGAGACTAGCTGCGGCACTCCGCCGACATGGTCGGTATGGAAGTGAGTTATGAGCACGTAATCTATTTTTTTGAGGCCAGCATCCTTTGCTGCCGCTGCAATGCGGTCCGCGTCGCGAGAATCATGACCGGGCCAGCCAGTATCGACTAAGAGTGATTGCCCAGTGGGGGTCACGAACAGCGTGGCCTGTCCACCCTCCACGTCAACGAAGTAGATTTTTAGCTTGCCCGTAGCAGCCTCGCCGGCCGCTACTCCGCAAATGATGAGCAGGCTTGCGCAAGTTATGAGTAACACTAACTTAGCGGAGCATTTAGAAAAAAGCTTTGAATTCATTGTTCACCTTCATAGAAAGTCGTTGGAGAGGCGACCGTCGCGCGAGTAGCTCCCGTGGATATACCGCCATCCACCAGCAAAGTCTGGCCCGTGATATAGCGGCTCGACTCAGACGCTAGAAAGACTACAGCACCGTCGAGGTCTCGCGCTTCTCCCGGTCTTTTGAGCGGGATGCGGTCTATCAGGTAGTCGACCCACTCCTTGTCTTCATAGAGCACCTTGTTCTGGTCGGTGCGAAACCACCCGGGCGCAAGACAATTAACGGTAATGCCGAATTTTCCCCAATCGTCTGCAAGGCTCATCGTCAACTGCCGCACACCGCCACGGCTCGCCCCGTAAGGCGCCAGACCGGCATAGCCGAACACGCTGGTCACGGAGCCGATATTAATAATGCGCCCGTAGCCATGAGGAACCATGCGCCGCGCGATTTGCTGTGCGACGAAAAAACTTCCCCGCAGGTTAGTTTCGAGTACCAGGTTCCAATCGTCCCAGGTGACTTCGAGAGCAGGCTTCCTGACGTTGCATCCGGCGTTATTCACGAGGATGTGGACCTGCCCGCACGCAGCCTCAGCCTCGGCAGCCATGCGTTCCATGCTTCCCTGATCGCGAACATCTAGTTGCAAGGGAACCGCGCGTCTACCCAGTGCTTCGATTTCGTTTACGAATGGCGCGAGATCGTCCCGCTTGCGACTTGTCACGATCAAGTCCGCGCCGGCTTTCGCGAGGGCGCGCCCGAAGTGCTGACCCAGCCCGCGGCTCGCACCGGTGACGAGCGCGACCTGTCCGCTAAGGTCGAAAAGGCCCGCGCTCATGGCTGACCCACGGTTTCGTGGCGGGGGTCAAGGATGAGTTTCATTAGATTTGGCTCGCGCGCGTAGAGCCGCGCGAACCACTCCGCTCCATCGCTCAGAGGCGCGACGGCAGTAATGAGCGGGCCTACTTTAATTCTGCCGGACGATACCAGTTCGATGGCCTCCGGATATTCACCCGCCGACGCGCACGAGCCCTGTAGCCGAATCTGCCTCACCACCACACGTTGCAGCGGTAGCGATATCTCGCGCGCGATGTTTCCCACCAGCGTGACTTTGCCTCCCTTACACACGCAGTCTATGGCGCTGTTTACGGTCTCATTGCGCCCTACCGCTTCGAAGACAACATCAACACCATTGTGGCCGGTGATGTTTAGAACGGCTTGTTCCAGCGCAGCTCCCGATGCGTTGAAAGTGTGGTCCGCGCCTAACTCGCTCGCAAGCGTCAGCCGGCTCGCGTCAATATCCGCGACGAAGACCCGCGAGCAGCCCCCTACACGCGCGGCTTGCAGCAGCAGAAGGCCAATCATCCCCGCCCCGATGACGAGGGCGGTCTCGCCGCCTCGCAGCTCCGACACATGCACGCCATGCAGGGCTACAGAGACCGCCTCAAGCATGGCCGCATCGCGAAAAGAAAGCGCGTCAGGCAGGCGATAAAGGATACGCGCCGGGACGGCGACGAACTCAGCGAAGGCACCGGGACGGCTGTATTCACCGCAGGAGACGCCAACTACCTGCCGGTTGTCGCAAAGATTGACCTCGCCTCGCTGGCAGAATTCGCACTCGCCGCAATAGACGGTGGAATCAAAAGTGACTCGCTCACCGGCTATAAATTCAGAAACGCCGCTACCCACTGCCGCCACGATGCCAGCTGCCTCATGACCCATGACGATAGGTGGAATTCGGCGGCCTGAAGCGCCATCATATCCGTGGACATCGCTGCCGCAGATGCCACAGGCGGCGACCTCGACTAAGACTTCGCCGGGCCCCGGCACAGGCGGTGGCAGATCGACGACGCTCAGATGCTTATATTCCGAGAGCAAAAGCGCCTTCATACTCAGCAAAGACCTCGACGTGGCTTAGACAGCATACCCGTCGCAAGCAGGCACATGGAAGTTAGGTCCCGATCCAACGAGAGCGTTCTCAGCATCAAGAGTGTCTGCAAGTTTAGCTGCCAAGTTGGATTTGACTGCCAGACCTGCCGTGCATCAGCAGGACGTACACGGCACCGGAGACAAAGAATCCGACGAACCAGGCGTAGTCATATAGGAAGCGCAGGGCTGGTAACGCGAGGCCGACGAGCGCCAGCGCGACGCCCACGACGAGAGCTATAACCGCCCGCGGATTAATGCCTCGGGAGTATTCGTAGGGGCCGCCTCGACGGTAGAGGGAAAGAACGTCGAGTTTGGTTCCTCGAATGAGGAAGTAATCGGCGACCATGATTCCGGCGACGGGACCGAGCAGGCCCGAGTAGCCAATGAGCCACCCGAAGACGTAGCTGCCAAAGGTGGCCATCAGCTTCCAGGGCATCATGAGGAGGCCGAGGCAGCCGGTGATCATGCCTCCGGTGCGAAAGGAGATCAGGCGCGGCGCGAGGTTGGAGAAGTCGTTGGATGGGGAGACGACGTTGGCGGCGATATTCACATTGAGGGTTGCGATGAGAATGCTGATGAGCGCCAGGAATGCGACGAATGGCTGATGGAAGCGACCGAGGAGGGTGATGGGCGACCAGATGGGCTCGCCGAAGACGACCGTCGAGGCCGACGTCACTGCTATTCCGATGAACGAGTAGAGGGTCATCGCAATGGGCAGGCCGAAGGCTTGCCCGATGATCTGCGAACCCTGCGAGCGCGAGTAGCGGGTGAAGTCTGGGATGTTGAGCGAGAGGGTCGCCCAATAGCCGACCATCGCGGTAAGGGATGGGAAGAAAAAATGCAGGAAACCTGCGCGCGTGGTGAATTTGCTGGGAGCCGACAGCATGGGGCCGAAGCCGCCCGCCTGATGCCACATCCAAACAAGGAGCACGAGCGACATGATCAGCAGGAATGGTGCGGAGAAGCTTTGCAAGAACCGGATGGAATCGACTCCGCGCCAGACGATGGCCATGTTCAGCAGCCAGAATCCGATGAAGCACGCGCCCAGAGTCCACGGCATAGCGATGGTCGCGGGCCACAGCACGTTGAGCATGGCGTGAATTGCCTGACCGCCCAGCCAGGATTGGATACCGAACCAACCGCAGGCCACGATGGCGCGCAGCATGGCTGGTATATTTGCTCCGCGAGTACCAAAGCTGGCGCGCACGAAAACGGGAAATGGGATGCCGTATTTTGCGCCGGCATGGGCGTTCAACACCATCGGAATGAGGACGATCATGTTGCCGAGGAAGATGGTGAAGACCGCCTGCTTCCAGTTCATGCCGCCAGCGATCAGCGACGAGGCGAGCATGTAAGTGGTGATCTCCATCGACATGGAGAACCATAG
>DASWUZ010000010.1:0-21934 GCA_036401395.1 Acidisarcina sp. | reverse complement strand
GTAATTCGATTAAGACGGGGCCACCCGCCCGTGCGATAAACTTAAGCTGCTTTTACGTAACTTACGTGTTGCCGCAGCTTTTTAATGCCATTTTCAGGGCCTCCGATGCTCGCTACTGGAACGACGCCGGACCGCGAGGAAGCGAAGCAGGCCCTCGAACGCGTTCTGGCGTCCCGTGTATTTGCCAAAGCGGAGCGCAGCCGCCGCTTTCTGCGCTACCTCGTGGAATCCGCGGTCGCGCAGCCCCCGATTGCCGTTAAGGAATACATCATTGCGCTCGACGTTTTCGACCGCGACAAGAACTACGATCCAGCCATCGACGCCACCGTCCGCGTGGAGGCCAGCCGGCTCCGGGCGAGGTTGCGCGAGTACTACCTCGAAGAGGGCGGCGACGACGATCTCGTCATCGACGTGCCTAAAGGCAGCTACGCGGCGGTTCTGCACCGTCGGGCGAGGATCGCGACCGCCTCATCCGCCAATCCTGTCGATATTTCTCTTGATAAACCAGGGCAGCATGATGCGCCAGGATCCCATCACCGGAATGTCCTCGAAATCGGGACCGGGGTAGAAAATGCGCCGCGGGCTAAATCGGTCGTTCGCCGAAAGAAAGTCTGGCGGATTGCCATGGTACTTGCCGCCATCTGTCTTGTGGTTGCGGTGGTGTGGAACGCCGGTAGATGGCGGGGAAGCTTCCTTGGCACGCCCTCGACGGCAGGCATCGAAACGCTCGCCGTGTTGCCGTTGGACAATCTTTCCGGTCATCCTGGTCAGGAGTATTTCGCCGACGGCATGACCGACGAGTTGATCACCATGCTGGCCAAGAACTCGACCCTGCGGGTGGTCTCCCGCACCTCCGTGATGCAATACAAGGGAGCGCATCAGCCCATCCGAGACATAGGCAGAAAGCTGGGAGCCGACGCAATCCTCGAGGGTTCGGTCTCCCGCTCGGGCAACCAGGTGCATATGACCATCCAGCTGATCCAGGCACCCACGGACACGCACCTATGGGCCGAAAGCTACGATCGGACTGCAAATGACGCGGTGTCGTTGTCGAGGGAAGCATCCATTGCCGTTGCAAAGCGACTTGACCGCGCTGTTCCTCATTTGGCCGCCGATCGCTATGTCAGTCCGGAAGCCCATGACGCCTATCTGCGCGGGCGATATCTTTGGTTCACCGCGGAAAACGAAAAGGCCGGTACCTACTTCAAGAAGGCGACCCAATTGCAGCCGGATTACGCGCCGGGGTGGAGTGGCCTGTCACTTTACTACTCCGCGGGCGCGGTGGAAGGGGAACTAGAGCCGCGTAAGGCCCTTCCCGCAGCAGAAGCAGCGGCCACCAAGGCAGTTACTCTGGACGATTCCTTCGCAGAGGGACACTCTGCGATGTCAGCCGCCTTCTTTTTGAATCGTTGGGATTGGCCGCGAGCAGAGGCTGAAGTAAATCGCGCAATTGAGCTTGATCCTAAATTTACCGATGCCTACCACCTCCGCGCCAAAATGCTTGCCGCTCTTAATCGCCACAAGGAGGCGATTGCGTCACAAAAGATGGCAATGCAGATCGATCCGCTCGAACGGCCCTGGGCGATGGCCATGTCATTGAGGGAGGCGCGGCAGTTCGACGCAGCGATCGACGATCTGCGGCAGTGGCGGGAAGGAGACACGCAAGGCCAAATGGCGCAGTGGGTCCTGTGCGACATCTATCGGCGTAAAGGCGCACTGAAGGATTGGGAGAAGGCTTGCCTGACATCGGGCGACAAGTCGGCCGAGGGTATCCGGCGCGCTTTTCAGCAGGGCGGCTATAGAGCCGTGCTTCTCTGGCAGATGAAAGGTCTCAAGCAAAGCATTGGTTCACGTTACGTGTCTCCCGTCGATCTGGCTCTCATATACGCGCAGCTCGGCCAGCGGGAGGAAACCCTTACTCTGCTGGAACAAGGCTTTCGGGAGCATTCCCCGCTTCTGCTGTGGATTCAGAACGACCCGGCCTATGATTTTCTTCATTCCGACGAACGCTATCGCGCGATCATCCGGGGCATCGGTCTGCCGCCAGCTTATTGATTCCAGCTCCCTGTTGGGATCCGGCCCAGACCTCGGACTCGATCTTAGCCCGGACGAAGATCACTTCAGCCTGTAGCGTCACCATGGATGAGCAAGACGAAAACTGCCCCCTTAACAGCCCGACTTCATCCTCAGGCCATGCGAGCCACTTCGCATACTCCACACGCACCCAACCCCCAGAGCGCGTTGGCCCAAAACCACGTTCTGTGGCATGCCATAATCGTCCGATGATTTGGCTGGGCGAGGAACGCGGCTTCCTAAGCGACTGGGTCACCCAGCAATGGGTGTGCACCACCGGGTGCCGCGTCGACATCGCGAGCATGCCCTGGCTCGATGGCCCCGTCGGCAACACCCAAGGCATCGGCAGGGATTTCTTCACCAGCTACGCCGAGCATACGGGACTGGAAATCGAACGGGACGGGTCGCGAGGACTGATTGAAAACTTTGGCGACCTGGCGGCGACCGAAGTCTACGACGTGTCGCCGGAGGTGAAGCACTTCTATGAGCACACCTCGGACTATGAGCTTGACGCGTGGTCGGAGTGGCGGCCGCTGTTCCAGCCCTTTGGCCGTGCTCTGGCTGTGATATTCAGCATGTGCTCCGTATATGGGGCAGGGAGTTTCTGCGCCTCCACTATCGCATGCGCCAGCTGAGTGCTTAGCAAATGCGTGCTTACTGAGAAGGCATGTGCATCGCGCGCAGACGAGGGGGTGCCGCGGCTCTGCTCTTCAATGCTCAGGGGTTCTTGAGCAAAGTTCGGAAGCTGCCGACCGCTGCTACAATTGCGCTCGTTAGATGTGTGTTGCTGAGGTGTTCCGTCCTATGAAGTTTTCCCGCTCGCCAGCGCTGATTATTGCTCTCTCGTGTCTAGTTTCACTCTGCTCGTCAACGTCGATGGCGCAGACCACGCGCATGTCGCGCCACTCCAACAGCGCGGCTTCCACGGCGTCATCTTCCATGCCGCGGCTGGTGGAGAAGGACGGCCGCTACGCTCTCATGGTCGACGGGACGCCTTACCTGATGCTGGGCGGGCAGATCAATAATTCGAGTGCGTGGCCAGGCCTGCTGCCCAAAGTCTGGGAGGCCGCCGCGAACCTCCACGTCAACACCATCGAAGCGCCGATCTACTGGGAGCAGCTTGAGCCGCAGCCCGATCACTTCGACTACTCCATGGTCGACATGCTCGTGCATCAGGCCCGCGAACACCACGTGCACCTCGTCCTGCTCTGGTTCGCGACCTGGAAGAACGGCTCGCAGCACTATAGCCCCGAGTGGGTCAAGCTCGACATGGCCCGCTTCCCGCGCGAGATCAGCCCAAAGGGCGAGACGATGGACATCCTCTCGCCGCACTCGGACAACAACCTGCACGCGGACATTCACGCTTTCACCGCGCTGATGCGTCATCTGAAGATGATCGACGGCGCTGAGCATACCGTGCTGTTGATTCAGGTCGAAAATGAACCTGGCACCTATGGCACCAATCGGGACTATTCGCCGGCCGCGCAGCAGCTATTTAACGGGCCTGCTCCCGCGGCGCTTGTTACTGCGATGCACAAAAGTCCGGGCACGTGGCAGCAGGTCTTCGGTGCCGATGCGGATGAGTCCTTCGCCGCCTGGTCCATATCTCATTACATCGATCAGGTCGCAGCCGCGGGCAAGGCGGAGTACCCGCTGCCCATGTATGTCAACGTCGCGCTGCGCGACCCCGACGACCCTCACGCCCGCGCCGGAGCGAACTACCCCAGCGGCGGCGGCAGCTACAACATGCTCGATGTGTGGAAGGCAACCGCGCACAACGTCGACATCGTCGCGCCTGATATCTACCTCAGCGGCGACGCGAAGTATCGCAAGCTGCTGGCGCTTTATGGCCGCCCGGACAATGCGCTCTTTGTACCTGAGACCGCCAACGGCCCTAACGCCGCGCGTTACTTTTTCTCAGTGCTGGGTGCTGGCGGGATAGGGTTTTCACCCTTCGGCATCGACCGCACCCGGCCATTCATTCCGCCGACTGCTCCGGTGACGGTGCCCGGCGTGCCTGTCGGTTTCGTGGACCCGACTGTTCCTCCGCCGGTAAACCCTCTGGCGGCGGAGTATGAACTCTTCGCCCCTATGGTGCGGGAGATCGCGCGGCTCAACTTCGATGGCAAACTGCAGACCGCCGTCGAAGAGAAGGGAACTCCCGTAGAGACACTCGACTTCGGGCACTGGCACGCTCGGGTCTCGTACGGTCTCAACCCCTTCGGCTGGAGCAACAATCCCGCCCCCGGCAACGCCGAGCCTATCGGCCGCGTCCTCGTAGCTCAGCTAGGGCCTAACGAATATTTGGTGACTGGGTTTCACGCCCGCATTGATTTCGAGACCGCAGGTAGGCATCGTGAATTCCTCCGCGTGGAAGAGGGGCACTATGAAGATGGCAAGTGGCAGTTTTTAAGGATATATAACGGCGACCAAACCGATTACGGCCTTAACTTCACCGACGAGCCCAGAGTTCTGCGGGTTACACTCCATGAGTATTGACAGCGGATGGAAAGGTGGCAGATGTGTTCGGAGTTGAACCGGCTACTGCCACTTTCGGTTTCTTGATTATTTGCATTATGCCGTTCCTGTATGGTCACAGCCTTCACAGTCACTGGGAGCGCCGAGTACCTCATTTTTATCGCAATGGGTTTTCTGATTTGGTTTGTCTACAAGTGGGGTCTGGTTTGTTGCTCGGGCACTTTCGCGTTCGCTTGCCAGTTCGGCTGTAACTTCGTCGTGGATTGTTTCGATGAATGCTGCCAGGTCGTCCATAGAGCTAAAGCTGGTGTACTCGCCGCGATCGAGGGCGTCGGTGCCTTCCTTGGCGGCGGCGCGGAGCCATTCAAGCTTGGCGCGATCTTCCTCTTGGCGTTGCTCCAGGATCCGCAAGGCCTCGCGAACGATCTCGCTGGCATCGCT
Organism: Acidisarcina sp.; assembly: GCA_036401395.1. Lineage (GTDB taxonomy): Bacteria > Acidobacteriota > Terriglobia > Terriglobales > Acidobacteriaceae > DASWUZ01. The sequence continues at coordinate 16,942 of DASWUZ010000010.1, read as the reverse complement.
GAACCGGCCCGAGCTGATGCCCGCATCGATGAACTGATCGAAGTGTTCCGTCAAATCAACGTTGCGAGTCGGCATGGGATTCTCCGTCAAGTCTAAAGATAGCCCGGCCCAGTCAATTTGTGCCACGCCTCTAAAGGACAACGAGCAATACTTATCGCCATTTGTGATGAAGCATACTCTAAGGATGCATTTCGCTCTCCGGCGGCTTTACCCCATCCTCGATAGTGCAATCCTCCCTGACGACTCACTTAAGCGCGAGGAACTGCTGCGCTCGCTCGTTCGGGACTTGATTGCTGCCGGAGTCACTCTCCTGCAATATCGCAACAAGCAGGGAAGCGAGGCTCAGATACTTGCCGATTGCGCGATCTTCCGAGAAGTTTTGTCCGACACAGGCGTGACGGAACGCTGCCTACTGATCCTCAACGACCGCCCTGACCTTGTCGCCGCGGCGGCCTTCGATGGCGCACACATCGGGCAGGAAGACATCTCGCCGGTTGAAGCGCGCGCGATCCTGGGACCGGAGCGCATTCTCGGCGTCTCGACCCACAACGAAGAGCAACTCCAACAAGCAAACGACTCCGATGCGGACTACCTCGCCATAGGCCCGGTCTTCGCTACGACTACCAAACAAAAGCCCCATCCCGTGGTGGGCCTTGAAGGCGTGCGCCGGGCACGCGCCCTTGCCAGCAAACCCTTGGTAGCCATCGGCGGCATCACGCTCGCCAACTGCCGCAGCGTCCGCGACGCGGGAGCCGACTGCGTGGCTGTTATCTCGAGCCTCTTCGGCACCGCTCACGCAAACGCGTCCCCCCAGTCCATCCAAAAAACAGCGAGAGACTTTTTCGCCGAATTACGGTAGAACAGACCTCAAGTGACTCCGCCGATCTCAACTAACACCGCCGCGACAGGCACCGCAGTCGAGACGACGCACGCCCCCCATCTGGTGCAGGGACTCGGACTCTTCAGCGCGACTTCGATCGTTATCGGTTCGATGATCGGGTCGGGCATATTTATTGTTGCCGCTGACATCGGCCGCGGAGTCGACTCGCCAGCCCTCTTCATCGCCGCGTGGCTCATCACCGCCGTCATGACCATCATCGGCGCGCTCAGCTATGGCGAACTAGCCGCCATGATGCCCAAGGCCGGCGGCCAGTACGTTTATCTTCGCGAGTCCCTCGGCCCCCTGTGGGGCTTTCTTTATGGATGGACCCTCTTCCTCGTCATCCAGACCGGCACCATCGCCGCGGTCGCCGTCGCCTTCGGAAAGTTCCTCGGCGTCTTCTTCCCCTCGGTCTCGGCGAGCTACTGGCTGTGGCACATCGGCCACGTCCCCGCATGGCACGTCGGCCCCATGGTGCTCGGCAATATGGAGATCGGCCTCAACACTCAGAACCTCGTCGCCGTAGTCGTCTTGCTCTTCCTCTCGGCGGTTAATGTCTTCGGCGTCCGCACCGGCGCCATAGTGCAAAACATTTTCACCATCGCCAAAGTAGCGGCGCTTCTCGGCCTGCTCTTCTTCGGGTTTGCACTAGGACGCAACGCCGTCGCCATCGCCCAAAACTTTGGCCCACACTGGCAGCTTTTCTGGCATAACGCCGGCTGGTCCTCACTTCACCCCGTTCAAGTCGGAGTGGGCGGCCCCATCGCGATGGTCGGCGTCTTCACCATTCTCGCCGTCGTCCAGGTCGGCTCCCTCTTCTCCGCTGATGCGTGGAACAACGTCACCTTCACTGCCGGAGAAGTGCGGAACCCGCGCCGCAACCTTCCCCTGTCGCTGGCCCTGGGAACAGGCCTCGTCCTCACCATCTATATTCTGGCGAACTTCGTCTACCTCGTAGCGCTCCCACTCCACGGCGATCCCCACGGAGCGACTGTCTTCGCACGAGGCATTCAATACGCCTCAGAAGATCGTGTTGCCACCGCCGTCCTGCAACAAATCTTTCACTCCTACGGCGCGTACTTGATGGCGGCGGCGATTCTGCTATCGACGTTCGGATGCACCAACGGCATGGTGCTCGCAGGCGCGCGTGTCTACTACGCCATGAGCCGCGACGGCCTCTTTTTTAAATCCGCAGGCAAGCTGAACCCACGCTACAACACGCCTGTAGTCGCAATCGTGATCCAGGCGATCTGGTCGGCTTTGCTTTGCCTCTCCGGCTCTTACGGACAGCTGCTCGACTTCACCATGTTCGCCGCGCTGCTCTTTTATATCCTCACCATCGGCGGCCTCTTCGTCCTGCGGAAGCGTAAGCCTGACGCCGACCGGCCTTATCGAGCCTTCGGCTACCCGGTGCTACCGGCCCTCTACATCGTGATGGCCGCGTGGATTTGTATAGTATTGTTACGCTACAAGCCGCAGTACACGTGGCCGGGATTGATGATCGTGCTGCTCGGCATCCCCGTCTACGCGCTGTGGTCCAGGAGCAGCAGAACCAATAGCGAAGTCGAAGCCCCACAAGACTAATTTCCGGCATCTAGGTCTAAATCAGGATCGTGCCCCCCGTCCGGGCATGTCCGGCTAAATAAGCCAGCTCTGGTTTTCAAAAATCAAAACGTCGAGGGAGACGCCCCGATCCATGTCCAATCTGCTGGCTAAGAAACCTCTGAGTTCCTTGCTTTCCGAGGCCTCCGCCGAGGGCGATCAGACCCTCAAGCGCACCTTGGGCCCCGTGTCCCTTACCGCGCTCGGTATCGGCGCGGTCATCGGAGCAGGTATCTTCGTACTTTCCGGCCTGGGCGCTCACAAAGCCGGGCCCGCGCTCATGCTGGCATTCGTGGTCTCGGGGCTCGGCTGCGCCTTTGCCGGGCTTTGCTACGCCGAATTTGCAGCAATGATCCCGCTTGCGGGCAGCGCATACACGTACGCCTACGCTACGCTCGGCGAGCTCTTCGCCTGGATCATCGGTTGGGACCTGACCCTCGAATATGCGATGGGCGCGAGCACCGTCTCCTCCGGCTGGTCAAATCACTTCGTAGAATTCCTCCGCATCTTCAAAATCGACATGCCGCTCTGGCTTGCGTATGACCATTGGACCGGCCTCACCCAGGCGGTGCAAAATGTAGCCCGACAAATCATCAGCGCCACCCATCCTGAACTCGCCTCCGGTTCGCAGCCCTACCTCGATGCAGTCGAATCGCTGGTCAACCATCCCACCCCCGACCTGATGACCCGCGCCCACGCCTTCCTAAATGCTCCACATCTCTTCGGTATGGAGATGGGCTTCAACCTTCCGGCCTTCATCATCGCCCTCATCATCACCACGGTCTTGGTCATCGGTATCAGCGAGAGCGCGAAGTTCAACGGCTTCATCGTCGCCTTGAAAATTGCAGTCGTTCTGTTCGTCCTTGGCCTGGGCAGCCATTACGTGAACACCGCGAACTGGGGTCACACCTGGCAGGCCTACGCGCCCTTCGGCGTAGGAGGCATCTGGAAGGCCGCAGCCTACATCTTCTTCGCGTACATTGGCTTCGACGCAGTATCAACCACCGCACAGGAGGCCCGAAACCCACAGCGCGATTTGCCCATCGGCATCATCGCCTCCCTCACTGTCTGCACCATCCTGTACATTGGCGTCGCCGCCGTGCTCACCGGCATGGTGCCCTGGCACCAGGTGAATATCGAAGCGCCGCTGGCCCGCGCCTTCCTCGATCGCGGCGTCGGCTGGGCCGCGGACATCATCACCGTCGGCGCGCTCGCCGGACTCACCAGCGTCATGCTCGTCATGCTGCTCGGACAATCGCGCGTGCTCTATGCGATGGCCACCGACGGCCTCTTGCCGCGGTCGTTCTTCGGCGCAATCCATCCCAAATTTCGCACCCCATGGAAGGCGACCATCCTTGCCGGCCTGCTCGCCGCTATCGTGGGCAGCGTCACTCCCATCGGCATCATCGGATCGATGGTCAATATCGGAACGCTTCTCGCCTTCGTCATCGTCTGCATCGCCATCATGGTGCTGCGGCGCACCAACCCGGCCCATGCGCGCCCATTCCGCACGCCATGGGTGCCTCTGGTGCCGATCCTCGGCATCCTCTTCAACGGCTACATGATGGTCAATCTTGGCATCATGAACTGGATCAGGCTTGTGGTCTGGCTAGTGATTGGACTGGTTGTGTACTTCGCCTACAGCGTCAAGCACAGTAAAGTGCAGTCCATGCCAGCCTCGCAGCAGACCGGACGACCAGTGGTCTAGGGACGCCTGTCAGCGCTAATCTTCGTGAGACTGCGCGTTCAGCGCAAAGCCATTCGCGGGGCGACACGGCGATCGAGCCTGCGTGTAAGGATCGCCAGTCCGGCGAAGAGCAGTAGCTGCGCCGTGACCCCGCCCGACACATCGATACCGACGTCATACACGGAACTCGTGCGATCAGGCAGAAAGCGCTGGTGATATTCATCGGCACTGGCCAGCGCCAGTGTGCAGGCAAGCGCGAGCAGTGCGGTCTTGCGCCGGTATGCCCAGCGAAGACGCGGATCACGCCGTCCAAGGGTCATCCGCCAGCTCCAGAAAAATGCCAGGCTGACCAGGCCGTAGCCAACAAAGTGGCCCGTCTTGCGGATCAGGTGATGGATCTCGGCCCATGTGTCGGGGTTGACGTGGCCAAAGATGGCGGACCAGAGCGGATAGAGCCAGCGGCTGGTGTTGTCCGCGTTCATGACGTCGGTCGACTCGCCCATGATCAACAGCACGCCCAGCAGCGCAGGAATCCAGTGAATCAAAAGAGAACGTCTGGACGGCTGGTATGGGGGCATACTTCGATTATAAGGTTGGGTTTTGCAGGAACGATGATTTAGGCCCCGCGGGTGGTGTGCAGAGCCGATACCTCAGGCTCGATGCGGGACAGTCAGGCTTATCGGGGCTTGTAATACCTCTTTCGTCTGTGTGGGTCTGAGACTCCTGAGAAGGATCAAAAAGAAAAGAAGCCGCACTCTTCAGCGCGGCTTCCTTCGTTGCTAATTAGTTGTCACCGCACGTGTAGCTCTCCCCTCAATGCATCTGGGCCTCAGTGAGGCTTCTTGTCATCAGGCGTGGGGGTAGGCTTACTCTCCTGTTTTGGCGCTGGGCGAGACTCTGCGGGAGGTGTAGCGGGTCGCGGTGTGGGAGCGGCTGCCGGTCGTTCCGCCGTTCGCTGCTGTTGCTGCTGCGCTTCAGCCGCATGCTGTTGTTGTTGAGCGGCCGCACGTTGCTGCTGTTGCTGCGCCGCTGCTGCGCGCTGTTGCTGCATCGCCGCAGTGCGCTGCTGTTCGGCGGCCGCATGTTGCTGCTGTACCTGCAAGTTGGCCGCGCGTTGTTGTTGAATAGCCTGCTCCCGCTGCTGTTGTGCTGCCGCCGCGGAGCGTTGCTGCTGCTCTAGCGCCGCAGCACGCTGTTGCTGAACTGCCTGCTGTTGCTGCGCCGCCTGCTGTTGATGTTGCTGGATCGCCATGGTGCTCGGACGTGCGGCGATCACTGCCTGCTGCTGTTTCGCCGCTGTCTGTTGTTGGACCGCAGCTAAATGTTGCTGCTTAAGCACGGCCGTCCTCTGCTGCTGTTGTTGCGCGGCCGCCGCATGTTGCTGCTGGATGGCGGCGTTTCGTTGCTCAACTTGTTGCACCGCGGCCGCATGTTGTTGCTGGACCGCCGCTGCATGCTGCTGCTGGATAGCATTTACCCTCTGTTGCTCGGCATTCTGCTGCGGCTGTGGTGCGGTCTGCATACCCGGCGTGGTCATCGGGCGATTGACAGCATTGGGCGGTGCGACAGCCTGGTTCGGAACCTGATTAGGCTGACTGGCTGCGCGCATCGCAGGAGGAAGCGCGACCGGCCGCAGCACTGCCCTGACCGCAGGAGGCGGAGCAGCCGGGGCAGTCCTTCCCCCGTTGACCGGCTGTGCTACCACCAGCATCGCGGGACGGGCATTCGGCCCGGCAAACTGCTGACGATTGCTGACCGCCATTTGAACCAGGTGAGACTGCGCTGGCAGAGGCATAACGTGCTGCTCGCGGGCAGCGGCAAGTTCGGCTGGGCCCGGCCTATACTGAATGCCATTGCCGCCGTTGTAACTTACCCGGGCATTGCCGGCATTATTGATGATTGTGGTGTTGTTAACGATGGTCTGATTGTATATATAGTTCCGCTGTACCCGATCGCCTACATTGTTGGCGTTCCTGTTGTAAGCGAAGTAGCCATTGTTCCAGTAGCCACCCTGATAGCCTCTACCGATATATCCGAAGCCATAGTTGATGCCGCCATAGTAGCCAACGTGCGGCCCCCAATAACCATGATGAAAGCCATACCTATGGTTGGAATATCCCCAGTACCCAGGCGTCCAAAGTGCGCCGGTATAGGGTGCAAGCACCCACGCTCCAGGTACCCAGTAATAGCCAGCCCGGATATAGCTCCAATAGCCTGGCGTCCAGATGTAGTTATCTCCGGGGCACTCCGGCTGCTGATAACTTAGTAGCTCGGGGGGCGGCTGATTCGCGTAAACCGGCTGATCGTAATTGTAGTCGTAACTCGACTGCTCATAGGGCGTATTGTCATAGTTCCCGCTATCGCTATAGTAGCCGCCATTATTGTAATTGCCGTTGCTATCGTAGCTAGCATTGTTGCTATAATTTGAGTCGCTATATCCTGTGTCGTTGTAACTCGTGCCTGCCCTCTTTTTGAGGCGGGGTCGACTCCCCTCCGTCTGGGAGTACTGAGGCTGGGAGTTCTGGCCCTGCTGGCTGGAATACTGAGGATTGGTCCCATACTGGGACGGTGCGGCATTGGGGTCGGTGCCGCTGACAGGCGCAAGATTGGCATCAGCCGGAGGCGGCGCGGACTGTGTGCTGGCATCCTGTGCGAGGGGCGCCTGCGTCTCGCTGGTTGGGCTCTTGCAGCCGGCGATGCTCAATGAAACAGCCAGCATCGCAAAGGGAAAATACTTAAACTTTTTCAGCTCGATCATAGTACCTGCTTTCGGCTACTTGGATGCGTATTTCGTTCACAGCGGCGGACACGCCGCATCTCACAGCCCGGTTCCAAAGACGCCCTAAGAAGTAACCCATCCTGCCACAATGAGTTGTGGATTGTTTACCCCTGGCGCTTATTTTCAACACGGTCTGCTGCGAAACTGAAGGCCCCAAGCCGCGCCTCGAGACCCGCCTTCGCCTGCGGCCATTCCTCCGCAATAATGCTGAACCAGTGCGAGTGGCGCGCGCTCCCATCGGAGTGAATCAGATGGTTTCGAAATACACCCTCATGGGTCGCGCCCAGCGCCCGGATAGCGGCCTGAGACTTCAAATTAGCATGGTGCGTCTTTAATGCGACCCGCCTCGCCGCCATGCGCTCAAATGCATGGCAGAGTTGCAGGTACTTGGCCTCGACGTTGATGCCGCTCCGGTGCCAGGCAGGGTTGAGCCACGTTCCGCCAATCTCAAGCGTGCGGTGAGCGGGGACCATATCCATAAATCGCGTGCTGCCCGCGAGCTTTCCGTCAGCCTTGCTGCGGGTCGCCCACGGAATCGATGTTCCGGCCGCCTGCTCCGTGAGTGCGATTTCAATGAACTCGTGCACATCCTTCTCGACCAGAAGCCGCCGTTGCGTCCACTGCCATATAGCAGGGTCGAGGGCCACCTTGACCATCTCGTCATAATGGTCCCGAGTGAGCGGCTCAAGCCGCACCAGCTGTCCCTCAAGCACCATGGGAGTGATGTCAAAGATGGTTTGGGATGAAACGGGTGAGCTCACCCTCCAAGTTTATCCGCTTGCGGTCACTCGATGATAGATCGGCCAACGCAATGGCCCCAGGCCACAGCCAACGCAGGTGTCCGCACAGAAGCCGTCTGGCAAAGGGTGCAGTGCCTGGCCTACAATACGGCTTGAGAAATTCCCATGGCTCATAAGAACCGCAGTAACGATTCGCGGGCCGAAGACCACGCCAGCGCTACCTTTGAAGTGCCGTGCCCCGACTGCGGCGCGCTGCTGAAAATCGATGTCGCTACGCGCTCGGTCATCGCCCATACGCCCGCTCTCCGCAAGCGTACCTTTGAAGACTTCGAGGCGGCCGGCAAGGCGATGCGCGAGCAGGAGGTCCGCAAGGAGAGCCTCTTCCGGCACGCGGTAGACGCGGAGAAAAACAAGGACGACGTACTCAACAAGAAGTTTGAAGAAGCGCTGCGTCGGGCGCGTGAAAAGCCCTTCGAGGGTAAGCCGCTGCGAGAGTTTGACCTGGACTGAAATGCTTGTTGCAAGTTAGGCACGCCCTGGGAAGCCGGAAGTAAATTCGCTGCATCCAATCGCACTGGTAAAAGAGGAACTTCATGACCACCATTGCAAACTTGACGTCGCGCGCGGGCGATACTATTCAGGACACTATCAGCGATCTGAACATCAAAGAAATGCATTGGACGCGGGCGGTCGCGGCCGGCAGCCTGCTCACCAGCGTCTGCCTGCTCATCGCCGGCAAGCGCAAGGCGGCTCTGGCTGTGGCTGCTACCGGCACGGTCGTAGCTCTGATGGAAGATCCTCAAGCGATCAAGAATTTCTGGAACGATTTGCCCGACTACGTTGAGACGGGACAGAAGTTTCTAAGCCGCCTGGAGGGGTTTGTGGAGCAGATAGCTGAACAGGGCGACAATCTGCGGAAGACGCTCGGCCACATGGGGTGAGCGTGGCCCGTAGTGACTTTGGGTTTGTGGTTAGACCGTCACGCCGTGTCGAGCAAACCGCAGATCCTTTCCTTCGCACGGCCAGCGTAAAACGACGGGGCGCCGAGCGTTGGCTGAACCATTCAACGAATTGATGACGGAGCACTAGATCCCCAGTTGCTTGCGGGCGGTCTCGCTGATCAGTCGCGGGTGCCAGGGCGGCTCCCAGACGAGCCTCATATCGACGCGGCTGATCTCACGTATCCCGGCGAGCCGGTTCTGGACCTTCTCGATGATGACGGCGTGAGACGGGCATCCTTGGGACGTCATGGTGATCTCGATCGCCACGCAGTATCTGGGAACAAAGCCCGGAGCGTCCGGATCTGGCGCGACATCGACGCGATAGATCAAGCCGAGGTCGACGATATTTACGGGCAGTTCGGGGTCATAGACGTCGCGAAGAGCGTCCCGCACCTGTTCCTCCCCGAAAGTCGTGTGTAATTCAGTGTGCATTAGTGGGTCCGTTCCACCAGGTACCGCGCGACGGCCTTCAGCCGGTCCGCACGATCTCCGTAGATTTTCAGATCGGCGAAGGCGGAAGCTATCAGCGTGGCCGCGTCTTCGAGGGACTTGTCGAGGCCGAAGACGGCCGGCCAAGTCGCCTTGTCGCTGGCCTGGTCCTTACCGGCGGTCTTGCCCAGGCTCTCGGAGTCCTGCGTCATATCGAGCACATCATCCACGATCTGGAACGCGAGCCCCGCCTTGCGCCCGAAGTTCGTCAGCCGCTCGACGTCCCCTGCGCTTCCGCCCGCGAAGACGCCGCCCGCAGCCAGGCTTACCCGAATCAGTGCACCGGTTTTTGAGCTGTGGATCGCGGTCACCAACTCCGCTGTCGGGGCCTGGCGCTCAGCTTCGAGGTCGAGGACCTGCCCGCCGATCATTCCGCGGTCAGTCCCTGTTGCCTCGGCGATCAGTCGCACGATCTCAACCATTGCCGCCGGCGGACACTGCAATTTTGAAAGCGTATCGTAAGCCTGAGTCTGTAGCGCGTCGCCCGCAAGTATGGCGATGGCCTCGCCAAAAACAACATGGCAGGTCGGCTTGCCGCGCCGCAGATCGTCGTTATCGAGCGCCGGCAAGTCGTCGTGAATCAGCGAATAGGTATGCAGCATTTCAATCGCGGAGCCGAGGTCTTCGACGCCGGCTGGGAAGTCCCCAGCGATCATCCGCGCCGCCTCCATCGAGAGCACGGGTCGCAGTCGCTTTCCGCCGGCAAAAACACTGTGTCGCATCGCCTTGTGGATCGACACGGGTGTCAGTGTCTCGGGCGGCAGCAGGCGTTCGAGCGCTTCGTCAGTCCGCTCTGCACCGACGCGCAAAATTTCTTGTACGTTCACTTCCATGGCTCTCTGGACGAGCGGCTAAGTCAGCGGTACTACCTCTCTCACTGTTCCGTCTATCCAAGGAAATGATATCCGATAGGCACGCGGGCCTTGCTATAAGGGCTTGATCGTGCCCATAGTCAGGGGCGGTTGCGGTTGCGCCTCTGCCGGAGCACAAGCAGCAGTAACACCACCAGCGCGGCCACGCTGATGGTGCGGCCCCACTTCACGTCGGACGTGACCACGTAGCGCACGCTTATTGTCGACACGCCCGCGCTCACCGGCACGGTCATCAATCCGTCGTTGCGATGGGGACGCGCAACACTGGCTATTCCATTCACCTTGACCTCCCACGCCGGATAGTCCATCAACTGCATCACCGCGAATCCGGGCCTCGCCGTTTGGAGGGTAAATGACTTTGACTCCACGTCCCAGTTGTGTACCTCGAGCTTCGCAGGCAGCAGATAAGGCTTCGGCTTTTCATCGCCGTCGCTATCATCCTTGGAATCATTCGCGTCTTTCCCGTCTTTTCCGTTATTAGCATCTTTCAGGTCTTGCGGCTCTTGCGACTTCTGTATGTTGCCCGGCGCTCCGCGACCTTTCGAATCTTCCGAATCGTTGCTCTCGTCCAGGTCGTAGGTAGGTGTCCATGTGGGACTTTCTTCGACGGAACTGTCCGCTTCGTCATCGTGCTCGCCGGCCAGCAACCTCACCAGCGGCATACCTTTGGGGACCGCGCTGTTGTCTGTCCCCGGGGTGGTGTACTCATCGGTGCCCTCAAAACCCACTCCATCAAAGACAGCAATCTGGCCGGGCACGCTGTCTTCGGCGTCGCAAGGTTGCCAGTAGAACCGCTGCAAGGTGCCGATCAATGCCGCGCAAACGGCCAGCACCATGAGCGCGGCGATCGGAACACCGCGTCCACCCCAGCGCCCCCGAGTTTCCGAGCCACGACCCGCGTCTTGTCTGCGCTTCATCCGAAGCCACCCTGAAAGGGCAAGCCCCGACAGCATGGCGAAGCAGACGCCCATCACCATCAGCCACCGCCACGGAAACTGGAGGAAGCGCAGCTCCGGCGCGTGTCTCCACACAAAATCGCTGACCGGAAACATGGACAGAACGATCAACACTGGCAGCAACAGAACGGACACCCACACCCGTGGCGGAACATGGTACGCAACAACGCGAGGCTCAATCTCGCCGACTATATTTTCGGCCGGATTTGCGGCTTGCCAACGAAAAGCGCGTCCACGCCACGCGGCAAAGCCGGCACCCACAATTGAGAAGATCATAGCTACGGTAATCCACGAAGCACTCAGCAGGACCTTATCGTGAAATGCCTCGCCCGTATGGCCGAATAGAAAGCTGTCCTCGACCCGCATTCCGGGCCCGATGGCGCGCCCGATGTCCACCCAGCGTCGTTCATAGGCAGCGGGCACTATATAGAAGGCAGCCAGTCCCATCCCCAACGCACCGCCTCCCGCTGCGCGCAGCACGGACCACGACTGCCTCTCGCAGATCGCCGCGATGCCGGCCACAACCGCCAGCATGTAACAAGCCATCACCGCCGCTGGAGCATTCGTAAGCCACACCGCACAGACACACAGCGCGAGTGGGATGAGCGATTCGGTGCTATCGTGCAGAGTCGTCGAATAGCGCGATGGCGTTGACGCGCCGAGGTCGAGCTTTGCGTCTGAGCGGCGAGGCTTCCGCAAAGCATAGAGCAAAATCAGCGGCATCCAGACGGTACCCAGCAACTCCCCGTAAGCGGTGCGTTCATAAGCCACAAACACCGCGTAGGGATTGGCGATATAGAGACACGCCGCCATAGCAGCCGCATCACGATCGACCCACTCCCGAGCGAGCGCATACATCGCAAAGCCCGCGCTGCCCAGCGCCAGCAGCACGAAGACGACGCTCACTGCGGCCCACGGCAGCACTCTCCCGAGCAGCCCACCCAGCATCCAGGATGCCGGCGGATAGAATACCAGCCGCGGCTCGCCCGCCCCATAGTTGGCCGCTGCAACCCAGTGCGGATAGAACAGTCCCATCCGCCAGTCCGCCGCGGCTCGCAGCCACGACTGAATATGAAAGACAAAATCATGTCCACACGATGTGCCACGGAGCGCCAGCGGCAGGGTGGCTAGAAGCGCGGTAAAAGCTATGAGCGAGAGCCTCCGAATCTCTTCCACTCCTCCGGCTACCTTCCGATCCGCAGTCTTGTTCAACAGAGATAACCCTCAAGCACCCGTACTAAGGAACCAGCCGCAAAGTGTGGGCCGTGGCAGTGGCGACCGCGCCTTCGCTGAACGGCAGAGCAATGGTCTTGCCCTCATACCAGTAAGGCCATTGATCGCGATAATAAGGGCTCAGCGGATTACCGGATTCACCCATCACTACGTTCTCCGTGGCCGCATCGACATTGCTCCAGTCGACGGTGAATCGTTGTGACGGGCCGAAGTCGCGCCCAACCTGCTTGACCGTCGAGCCGTCGCCTGACTGCGGCTGCAGGCCCGTTCCCGTCCATCCTTTGAAAAAGGGAAGTAGTCGATAGAGCGGATGGCTCACCTCTACGCCATGCATGCTGCCGTATGTCCAGCTCTTCAAATCGGACGGAGCTTTCGCATCATCGAGACCTTTCTTCACCGCCGCGGTCAGCAGGTCATCCCACGACTTTGTGCCCGGCGGAAGCCACTGCGCGGGCGCGTGCATGATCAGTTCTTCCTCGGCAAAGGAACTCTCAGGCCAGGCATAACTCTGCCACGCATCGCCCAGCTTTGGCTCAAGCACCAGCGGCCAAAATGCCGCCTTCGCCGCACTCACCACCGCTGCCGCCAGCGAATCGACCCGCATTACCCCATCCCAGTTGCGCAGCAAGTCGGCAGCTTGCCTGGTTCGCGCATCTGCGGCACCGGAGTGGTCGATGGCGTACGCAAACCGCTGCCCCAGTTCCTGGTTCAGGGAGGAATACACGTCCGTCTGCAACGTCAACATGTCAGCGGGGGCGAGTTTGTCTTTTCCTGCGAGCCACTTCCAGATGCGTTCGTTGCGGTAGGGGCTCGCCCAGCCCAGTGTCAGAGGATAAGGATAGCCATCCGGCGTGATGCGCGAGTTGGCTGTCGCCAGCAACCCGTTCGGCGGATCGAGCGCCGTCGGCAGCGCCTCGAACGGCACATACCCGCTCCACTCGTGTCCATCGGCCGTGCCATCCGCGCCGACCTCAATCGGAACTCCGCTCAGGCCGCCGACGCGCAGCGGAAAAGCCCCAACCGCTTGGTATCCGACGTGCCCCTGATCATCCGCATACACGATATTCTGGGTCGGCCCCCACCACTTCACGAGCGCGGCGCGAAAGTCCGCCCAGTTGCCGGCCATGTCCATTTCGAAGAGAGGAAAGCCTGCGAACTTTGGATCGTAGGCCGTCCACTTCAGCGTGAGCACGCGCTTTTCATTCGGCTGCATCGCCGAGATGACAGGCCCGTGTCCTGCCGTGGCTACGTCGACGACAACGTCGTGGCCCCATCTCACTTTGATCGTCTCCTGCCGGTGGATGATCTGATGCCACCCATCCGCGGCAAGGTACTGGTCTTGTCCGTTGACCCGTTCGACGTAGACATCCTGCGTATCGCCATAGAGGGAGGTGAATCCCCAGGCGATGTGTTCGTTGTGCCCGGCGACAACCATGGGCGCGCCCGGAATCGAAACCCCCGCGACGTGAAAGCCTGCTGCATGCAGGTCGATCTCATACCAGATGCCGGGAATTCCGTGGCCGAGGTGCATGTCATTCGACAGCATCGGCTTGCCGGAGGCGGTATGCGCGCCACTCACCACCCACTGGTTCGATCCAGCCGCACATTCCTTGCAGTCATTCTCTAAAGGGAACAGCGCGGGTTTGAGATTCCGGCGCAGATCAATCAGGTCTTGCAGGTCGCGCAGAGAAGACTGCGTCTCGTCGAGCGGCACATCGGGAATTTTTAGCTGCGGCGCGGTCAGGTCGGGTATAGGCGCGGTCGGCGGGTGATCACGCCACGAGCCTGTAGGATACAAGTCCGCAGCAAGTGTTGGGCCGATCTTGTGTTCGATGGCTTCGCGGCTAAGCTTGTCAGGAAAGTGCTGATCGAGAATCTGCAACATGGTCAGCGCAATCAGCACCGAGTCAGCAGGTTTCCAGGGCGCCGGCTTATAACCCAGCAGCCGGAACTCCGCGGGCAAGTGCTCCTGGTTCTGCGCGATGTAAGCATTCACTCCCCGCGCATAGCTTTCATAAATGCGTCGGTCCTGCTCGGTCAGCGAAGCGGCGATCCTGTCGGCCGTGCCCTGCATCTGCAGCAATCTTTGCGTGCGATCGTGCGCCACAAATCCGCTGCCCAATAACTCGGCGAGGTTGCCGGACGCGTTTCTGCGCGCAGCATCCATCTGCCAGAGACGGTCTTGCGCTGTCACGTAGCCCTGCGCTTCGAATAGGTCGTCGAGCGTGGCGGCAGCGATGTGCGGTACTCCGTGCTGGTCTCGCCGCACCGTCACCGCTGCCGAAAGCCCCGTCACTGCCGATTCGCCATCGAGAACGGGCAGGGAATCGCGCATCGCTCCCGTGAGCCAGTGCTCGCCGAACTTCGCCAGCCCGGCGATCACCACAAGCAGCAGCAATCCAAGCAGCAGCAGAATCAGCGGCCATCTCTTCAGGCGTGGAGATGGATGCAAGCGAGAGCGCGACTCCCCCGTATACAAATCCCAGGACGGCCTGTCACCGACTCTGCGCGTCGGCACCGGTTCAGCCTGCCCGGGGCGGTTAAATCTGCGACCAAGGAATCGCCATCGACGAGGCTTCCAAAGGTTTGACCTGCGACGCTCCGGCCTCGCGATTTCATCATTGAGCATTCAAGCCCATTGTCTCATCGGCACCGGCAGCGCAGACCTTCATGCGAAGCCGCTGCGCTAACTCCCCTTAGGACCTAACGAGAGTGGCGGCCGCCATATTGACTCCACTCGACCCGCAACTTGACACACCGCCAAGACCCGGCAATCCTAAAGAGTTGCGCCAAGCACTC
The DNA here is from genome assembly GCA_036401395.1 of Acidisarcina sp. GTDB lineage: Bacteria > Acidobacteriota > Terriglobia > Terriglobales > Acidobacteriaceae > DASWUZ01. Next base: position 1,904 of record DASWUZ010000010.1, on the reverse strand, counting down.
CGATAAACCCACAGGAGCACCACCTTGAAAATGCGCGTCCTCTACCACGACAAGTGCTTCGACGGCGCGTGCTCCGCCTCGCTTTTTACCCTGTTCCACCGCCAATGCATCGACCCCGGCTCAAGCACTCACTACGAATATCAAGGCCTGCTCCACCGCGCTGGCGCACTCTTCAGCGAATCCGACTTTTCCGGCGACCAGAACGCCATCGTCGACTTCAAATACTCACCCTCGCCGCGCATCACCTGGTGGTTCGATCACCACCTCAGCGCCTTCATCGACGAAGCCGACCACCAGCAATTTCTCGACGGCGTCGCCAGCGGCAAGTTCGCCGACCGCCGCTTCTACGACCCCGACTACACCTCCTGCACCAGTTTCCTCGCGCACATCGCCCAGACCCGCTTCGGATTTGACGCCGCACCCGTGGCCGACCTCATCCACTGGGCCGACATCGTCGACGGAGCGCTCTACGAAAGCCCGCAGTCTGCTGTCGAGATGGCCGACCCCGCCATGAAGCTGACCGCCCTCATTGAGTCCACCCAAGACGCGGCCTTCATCCCGCGCCTAATCCCCCTACTGACTACCCGCACCCTGACTGAGATCCTCGGCGAACCTTTCGTTGCGCCACTCATCACCCCGCTGATGAAGGCCCATCACGAAGCGATTGACCTCATCCGCGACCGCTCTGAGTATAAAGATGGCACCATCTACTTCGACCTAAGCGACCAACCCACCGAGGGTTACAACAAATTCATTCCCTACTACCTTTATCCCGACGCGACTTACTCCATTGGTCTCTCCGTCTCAAGCTTTCGCACCAAGGTCTCCGTAGGTTCCAACCCCTGGACTCGCACTAATCCGGAGCAGCTAGTCAACCTGGCTACTATTTGCGAACGCTACGGCGGAGGCGGCCACGCTAGAGTAGGAGCAATCTCCTTCTCCCCAGACCGTATAGATCAAGCCCGCAAGGCTGCGCAGGAAATAGTAGCCGAGTTACGCGCTAGCAACCCCGCCTGACCTAACGGATTCATGAACGAGCAAGTGCAAGCAACTCCGCTGCGACACCAACAACCCTCTACATATGTAACCGACAACTGAGCGATGTAGAAACCTAGGGAGGGTTACGTAGCTCATTGCAACAATTTAGATAGGTCGCGGCGCGATATTCCTCGCGCCAGTAACATTATCAGGCTCGTCGGTGAACAACTTATCTTTCGAATAAGCAAACTTCTGATTCAACGAGCCCGTTTTCCGAATCGCATCCTGCGCGCCGTCATCCCAGGTAATGAGCGCCGCTCCGTTCAAGTAGATCCACTTGCCGCGAACGTTCCCCATCGAACGGCGCGCGCTCCCATCTTCATCGAGCGTGATGAAGAACTTGCCACCCTGCCATCCCCGACTTCCCACCGTCCCACAAAGTGACCGCGCAAAGCCACGCCAGGCCCGGACGGCCCAGCCGGAGCAGCTTCGCTCGCGACCTCCGCGCTCCCGGCAAATTCCACTCGCGCAACATCAGAGAGGTTATATGTCTGCCGATGCCCATCCTTGAAGACAATCACAATCGAGGCCGGGGCGCTCTTCGCAGCCGCAGGCGTCTTCGCCAAACCGGCAGGCACTGCGAGCGAAAGTAGAGCAGCTACACAGAGAACGTTGATCATGCTACGCATAAACCCTCCTGAGAACGAAAGCGAGACGGGAACTCGGCACGCAACCGCATCAAGCTCTCTCTACGTGCCCTTGGTCATAGTTGTTCCCCGAAATGCTTGCCGCAAACGGATCGCAGTCGACATGTGAAATGGAAGGGTTCCTCAACGCATCGCCCGCCTACCGGGAGATCGGATACCATTCTCACCATGCGCGCTCCTGGCTCAGAACTCCTTCTTTCAGCAATCCTGACGTTTTCC
>DASWUZ010000009.1:0-1770 GCA_036401395.1 Acidisarcina sp. | reverse complement strand
GGCGGGGTTGACTCGTCTGCTGTGGCCGCGATACTCCACGCTGAGGGTCATGATCTCATCGGTCTGACCCTGCAGCTATGGAACCAGCGCCGCCTCGCAGGCAAGGAAGGCATGCCGGAGCAGGTGCAGGGGCGCTGCTGTTCGATTGACGATGTATACGACGCTCGTCACGTCGCTGAGGGCCTCGGCATCCCTTACTATGTCGTAAACCAGCAAGACCGATTTGAGCGGGATGTGGTCCGGCCTTTCGTTGACGAGTACCTGGCTGGCCGTACGCCGGTCCCGTGTTCACTCTGCAACAACCATCTGAAGTTTGACCAGCTGTTGCTGACGGCGCGGCAGATCGGCGCTGATTTAATTGCGACTGGCCACTATGCCCGGAATGAATACGACCCTGTGCGCGGAAGGTGGATTCTCAAGCGGCCCGCAGACACCAGTAAGGACCAGACCTATTTCCTGTTCGGTCTGACGCAGGAGCAGCTTGCACATACGCTTTTCCCTCTGGGAAACTACCAGAAGCCGGAGGTGCGCGAGATTGCCCGCGGACACGGACTGACACTCGCAAACAAGCCGGACTCGCAGGAGATTTGCTTCATTCCTGGTGGCGATTACAAGAAGTTTATAGACGCATATCTTGAGGAGCAGGATGAGCCTTCTGCCGACTCTGGCGGCGACCTGGTGACGGCGGGCGGCGAGGTTGTGGGGCACCATCAAGGCATCCACAACTTCACGGTAGGTCAGCGGAAGGGCATCGGATTGAGCTCGCCTTCACCCCTCTACGTAATTCAGATTGATAGTTCGGAGAACCGCGTGACCGTCGGCCCGGAAGCTGAATTATCGAGGCGCACGCTGAGTGCTCGCGGGTTGAACTGGGTGTCGGTCGCGGCGCTTGAGGGTCCGATGAGGGTCATGGTCAAAATTCGTCATCGCCACGAACCGTCAGCAGCTACCATCGAAATGAAGGGGAATGACGAGGTGCTGGTTGCGTTTGACGGGCCAGTTCGGGCCGTGACTCCCGGCCAGTCTGCCGTGTTTTATGACGGCGACGAAGTTGTTGGCGGGGGCTGGATCGCCTAGTCGCTGCTGGATTACTTACGCGCAGAAAAGCCCGCCAGAGATTTTGGCGGGCTTTAATTTTGAGGGGTAAGTTAACTCAGGTGATCGCTCTCGGGTGCTGGTTGGGGATAGGCGTAGCTCGTTGGCGCGGGTACCGTCTCGAAGCCTTCAGGCATTCCTGTACTTGTGCCATTTGCGGTGTATGACGCTGTAGAACTCTTTTGACGCTTTTGAAAGAGGACTCCGAGGCCGGCCTGGGCCGCCGCGACCCATCCCGAGATTTTCTTTATCGGAACTGCCACTCCATTTTGTATCGTAGTAGTCGCATGTTCAACGCCGTTGAGAGTGCCGGTCACCATATTGTCCACGCGGGCTGCCTGCCCGCGAGTGCGGCCCACAACATCGTCCACGGCCACCTTGACGTTCTCCGCCTCACGACGAATCAGACTCGTAGTCTCTACCAGGTTCGAGCTGATGGTTTTAATCTTGGGGGTGAGATCATTGACGGCTGCGGTGAGTTTTGGGCCAAGGTCCTCGACCAGCGACCGCGAAGTGGCGATAGTGGGTAGTAGATGCACCCGCGCCTCATCGATCATGTCCTCCACCTTCTTTTGGGTCTTGCGGAGGGCGATGAACATCCCAACCAGGATGCCTGCCTGAAGAAGGACACCAGCCGCAATGGCAGCGATGAATATGACAAAAATATAAGGCGGG
>DASWUZ010000008.1:0-8641 GCA_036401395.1 Acidisarcina sp. | reverse complement strand
GCCGAGGCTGATGAAGAGGCGAAGAAGTTCGGCACCGCCGATGTTGACTACATCTACGAGCAGCCGCCCTATGAATTGTTTGCGGGCTTGCTGCCGCGCTATATCGCGACGCAGCTCTATCACGCGATGCTTGAGTCGGTGGCGTCGGAACATGCGGCCCGCATGACGGCGATGGATTCGGCGACCAACAACGCGTCTGAAATGATCGACAAGCTTACGCTGACTATGAACCGGGTCCGCCAGGCGGCTATTACCAAAGAAATTATCGAAATTGTAAGTGGTGCGGCGGCGCTCAACTAGTCGCGTAGCGATTCAAGAAGGAAAAACGAGTTATGGCAGAAAACGTAGGTAAGGTAATTCAGATATCCGGCCCGGCGGTAGACGTGCAGTTTGACGAGGCGACCATGCCGCCGATCTACCAGGCGCTTAAGGTGGTCAGCGATGGCTTCGTTGTGCCCAATCCTGTCGCGGTCGTTCTAGAGGTGCAGCAGCATCTCGGCGAGGGCCGCGTGCGCTGCGTTGCGATGGAGGCCACCGAAGGCATGGTGCGCGGCATGAAGGCCATCGACCTAGGCTCCCCCATCACCGTCCCCGTAGGCCGCGCCACTCTGGGCCGCGTGCTCAACGTGATCGGCGAGCCGGTCGACGAACTTGGCCCCGTCGGCGAGACCGAGCGCCGCCCTATCCACCGCCAGGCCCCGACATTTGAACAGCAATCCACCAGCGAAGAGATGTTCGAGACCGGCGTCAAGGTCATCGACCTCATCCAGCCATTTTTAAAGGGCGGCAAGATCGGCCTCTTCGGCGGCGCAGGCGTGGGCAAGACCGTAGTCATTCAGGAACTCATCAACAACGTTGCGTCGAAGCACGGCGGCGTTTCCGTGTTTGCCGGGGTCGGCGAGCGGACTCGCGAGGGCAACGACCTCTGGCGCGAATTTCAGGAGTCGGGCGTCATCGACCTCAAAGACCGCCAGAAGTCGAAGGCTGCGCTGATCTACGGCCAGATGACCGAGCCTCCAGGGGCACGTTTGCGGGTTGCGCTAAGCGCGCTCACTGTCGCCGAATATTTTCGCGACGAAGAGGGCTCAGACACGCTGCTCTTCATCGACAACATCTTTCGCTTCACGCAGGCAGGCTCTGAAGTATCGACGTTGCTGGGCCGCATGCCCTCCGCCGTCGGCTATCAGCCTAACCTAGCCACGGAGATGGGCGAATTGCAGGAGCGCATCACCTCGACCAAGAACGGATCGGTGACTTCCGTTCAGGCCGTTTACGTGCCCGCCGACGACTTGACGGACCCGGCGCCGGCTACGACCTTCGCCCACCTCGACGCGACGACTGTGCTCTCGCGCCCCCTGTCGGAGCTCGGCATTTATCCTGCTGTTGACCCGCTGGCTTCGACGTCGCGCATCCTCTCTCCGCGCATCGTTGGGCAGGAGCACTACGATGTGGCCCAGGGCGTGAAGCTCATTCTGCAACGTTATAAAGACCTGCAGGACATCATCGCCATTCTCGGCATTGACGAGCTCTCGGAAGAAGACAAGCTCACCGTCAACCGCGCGCGCAAGGTCCAGAAATTTCTATCGCAGCCGTTCCATGTCGCGGAGCAGTTCACCGGCATACCCGGGCGCTACGTGAAGATTGCGGACACGGTGCGCAGCTTCAAGGAAATCATCGAAGGCAAGCACGATAACGTACCCGAACAGGCCTTCTACCTCAAGGGCACCATCGAAGAAGTGCTTGAAGCAGCAGAAAAACTACAGGCAGCAGCGGCCTAGATGGCAGACCCAAACAACACGCAGCTCTGGGTCCGGTTGGTGACGCCGGACCGTATCCTCATCGACCGCCCGGCCGATGCGGTCGAGTTGCCGTCGAAGTCCGGGTACATGGAAGTCCTGCTTGGCCATGCGCCGTTGCTTACTGAATTAGGCTCCGGCGAAGTTCGCCTGCACGGCGGCGAAGGCGCGGGTGCAGGGGGCCTGCAGCGGTTTCACGTGTCATGGGGGTTTGCAGAGGTGCTGCCGGAGCGAGTGACCATTCTCGCCGACGCCGCCCTCAAGCCGCAAGAGATAGACCCCGCCGCAGCCCAGCACGAACTCGACGACGGCCAAAAGATGTGGGACGAAGCCGGCGATGTAGAAGAGAAATACACCCGCGCCAACGAAGTAATCGCCGACGCCGAATCAAAGTTAGCCACTGCTGCGGATAAGTCCTAGGCGTTTCAGCAAACCTGACGGGTCGGGAAGCTGGTCAAGATTGACCAAGTTTGGCTAGTGCCTCTAGGCTAATCTTGGCTTTGGAGTGAGGATCCATGGTACTTGGCAGGGAATTTCCTGTGACCCGCCTGTTGGGTAAGGGTCTGACCCTGCTGAGGGTGCTGCCGCGTCTCGTCGTGGTGAAGCATCCTGTGGCCGTTTTGCGCAGCTATATTCGCCAGGAGTCGCTGGAATTTATTGATCTTCGGTCTGGCCATCGCGTCTTTCTTTCGAATCATCCCCACGACATTGTCACCTTCTTCGTTGTCTTCATAAAACGTGGCTATGGGGAGATTAGGAAGAGCGAAGTCGTCTTCGATGTAGGCGCGAACATTGGCCTCTTCTCGATCTTCGCCGCTCTGTCCGGCGCGAAGGCTGTGTATGCATTTGAGCCGTCGTCAGAATCCTTTGCGAAACTGAAGCAAAACATCTCCGCAAATGGCCTGGAGAACATCGTCATTCCGACTAACAAAGCAGTCACAAATCGCGGAGGCGAAGTGGTCAGCTTCCCGCGCTCATCGAGCCCTTACAACAGCCTCACCGGTACTCCTGCCGGCGGCGACTGCGATCAGGTTTTGACGGTGACCCTTGAGGATTTCATGCGAGACAATGGAATCCCGCAGATCGATCTGCTGAAGATGGATTGCGAAGGCGCGGAGTTTTCTATCGTGCCTGCGCTGACCGGGGACATGATTCACCGCATCAGCAAAATTCGCATGGAGTGTCATGGAAGCTCTCGCGTCCTGATGGACGGCTTTCGAGAGAACGCTTACACCATCGAGCGCTCCCACGGGAATGACCTCTGGCTCCGGAAGCGCGCTGAGTTGAAGCCCGTCCTGCACTAAGGCGGCACCTGTGAGTTGGCTCCGCACTCCTTTACGCATCGTTATGCGGCTTCACAATGAGAGGCCCCGCAGCTTCTATTTTGAAGGGGCGGGGCCACATTAGCAGGCTGCCTGTAAGCCGAATTTTGTCGTGGACGATCATTCCTCTAGGCGACGCATCGCTGCGCCGCTCAAGCGACCTACCCGGAGGTTTCGGCTCCCGCCACCGCCGTAAGGCAGCAACGAGCAACCCGCCTGGGCGCGCCGGACAGGCACGCATCCGCAGCCTGGGTCTGGCCGCGGACTCCCTCCCTATTTGGTCTTGCTCCGTGTGGGGTTTACCCTGCCCTCGGCCTTACGGTCGAAGCGGTGCGCTCTTACCGCACCTTTTCACCCTTACCCGCGCCCGAGGGCCTGAGCCCGGAGCGCTGGCGGTATCTTCTCTGTGGCACTGGCCGTCTACGGGCCTTGAAGCCCGCATCCCGGACGTTATCCGGCACACTGTCCTTGCGGAGTTCGGACTTTCCTCCCCTGGTCTGCCGTAAGGCATCCCAGCAGCGATCGCCCGGCCCACCTGCTGCTTCATTGTACGGGAACTGGATGGGTCGCAGGGAATGGGAGCCGGTCGCCGATCGTCGTGTGACGCATTCAGCGCAGGGATTAGCCGGGAATTGCCAGGGAAAGAATCTACACCCTAATGATTGCCTGTATTTGTGGGTGTGGGCGCGGGGACGGTATCATGAGGGTCGATGCATCTGGGCGACGGCATAATCATTTTCGTGATCGCGTTGATCCTCTTCGGCCCTAAAAAGCTGCCGGAGATGGCCCGTCAGGTCGCCAAGCTCATGGCCGAGTTTCGGCGAGCGAGCAACGAATTCAAGACGCAAATCGACGAGGAGTTGCGGTCGGCTGAACAGGCGGACCGGCAAAAGCAGATCTCCGCGGCGGCGGCTGCGTCGCCTGCCGTGACTGCCCCGCCTACTGCAATTGAGCCGACTATCTTGCCGCCAAGCATCGGTGAGCCGGTCAGCCAGTATGCGTATTACGACCCGGAATCGCAGCGGCCAGACCGGTCTCTCGATTCGGGCTCTGGCACTGCACAGCCGAGTGCAGAAACGGTATCGCTGGAAGAGACTTTAGCGCCGGCGGCGAACCAGCCTCAGCCTCGTATGCCGCAAGACAGTGCCGCAGAGAACGAGACCGCAGTGCACGCCAGCCCCGCAGTCAACGGAAATGCTTTTGAAGGCAACGGTAGAGGGCTCGCTGCTATTTTCGCGGGGAGAGACCGCAGCACCGATATAACCTACCTTCCCGAGGGTCCGGCCGCCGTACTCCCGGGTGAAGCGAAGACGGCAGCGGACGAAGCCAGTTCAGAGCCTGCACGCACCAATGGCGGCGAGTTCGTAGAGGGCTCGGCGGCGGAGCAGGCGCAGGCAAGCGTTCATCATGTTTGATCTCGCAGATCGTGCGCGCAACGCGATGACCGAGCGCGCCGAACTCCCCGGCATGAGCCTGTTGGAACACCTCGAAGAGTTACGGCGGCGACTGGTGCGCTCGGCCATCGCGCTGGTGGTGGGGTTCTTCACGGCGTATGCCTTCCACGACAGGATTTTCGGTTTCATGCAGGCCCCAATCATCGGAGCGCTGAAGAAGAACCACCTCGACACGCAGCTGATCATCCACAACCCCATCGACGGCTTCAATATGTATTTGAAGATCAGCTTCATGGTCGGCTGCATCATCGCGTCGCCCTACATCCTCTATCAGATATGGCTGTTCATCTCGCCGGGACTTTATAACCATGAAAAGCGCTGGGTCACGCCCTTCATGATCGGGACGGTGGGATTGTTCCTCGCAGGGGCCTACTTCGGCTATCGCTGGGTCTTCCCCGGTTCGCTCGATTTTTTATTCGTTTATTCGAAACAGTTCAAGCCGTTGATCGAGATCAATGAGTACACCGACCTGTTTACTACGGTAATTTTGGGGCTGGGCGCAACCTTTGAAATGCCTATCCTGGTCATGTTCCTGTCGCTCTTCGGCATCGTGAGCCCGAAGTTTCTTTGGAAGAATATCCGCTACGCCATCCTCATCATCTTCGTTATCGCGGCGATCATCACGCCGACTCCCGATCCGCTGACTATGTTTGTTTTCGCGAGCCCAATGCTGTGTCTCTACCTGCTTAGCATTGGGGTGTCTTTCCTCGTTCACCCGGCACGGAGAAAACGTAAAGCGGCGGAGGCAGTTTGATTCTCTGCCGAAAATTATTTCTCGCGGTCGCGTTCGCTTTGATCGGCGTGGTGAGCGTCCGGTCCGGCCACGCGGCCGCTGCTGAGCGCGTGAACGTTGAGCGAGTAAACGGCGCCAAGGCGATGCAATATACGCGTGAGTTTGTGACCACATCGGGACGCAGGTGGGTTGGCAGCCCTGGTCATGCACGCGCCGAAGAGTACATCCGAAAGCAATTCGCGAAAGACGATTTGGTACTAGACAGCTTCACCACGCAGACCCCGGCGGGCCCGATGGAAATGCACAACTACATCGTGCGTTTCCCCGGCAAAAAAGACGGCGTGATCGTGCTCGCCTCACATTACGAAACCAACTACCCACTCAAAGACGTGAGCTACGTCGGCGCGAATGACGGCGGCGCAACGTCTGGCCTGCTGATGGAGTTGGCGAATCATCTGCGGGGCGCGAGGCCGAGGGTGGGATTTGCCAGCCGCCCGAAGCTCGATGGATACAGCGTTTGGTTAGTCTTCTTCGATGGTGAAGAGGCGATTCGTGATTGGTCCGCATCGGACTCGACCTATGGCAGCCGCCACCTAGCGGCAAAGTGGCAAAATGACGGCACCCTCAAGCGCGTTAAGGCATTTCTGCTCTTGGACATGATTGGCGACCGCGACCTCGATATCCAGCGCGAACTGAACTCAACCCCGAAGCTGCTTGATCTCGTCGGGCAGGCCGCAACGCGCGCCGGGGCGCGATCGCATTTCTACGCGACCGAAAATGCGATCGAGGACGATCACATTCCCTTCGTCGAGCGCGGCGTTCCGTGCGCGGACATCATCGATCTGGACTATGGGCCGCACGACGCAGCGCATCCCGACGGGTATCATCACACCGTCGAAGACACGCTGGATAAAGTAAGCGGGAAGAGTCTCGCCGCCGTCGGAGATACAGTGCTCCAGGCCATTCAGATGATCAACCAGCGATAACAACCTTCCGCGACGCGGCGCATCTGGGGACGACTACCTGCATTCAATGGAATTCGGCTAGCATCGAGAGATGTTCGCTGCTGCCCCGCTGAGTTACTGGATCGGCTTCCACGCGCTCGTCGGCGTCTTGCTGCTCATTGATCTGGTCGTGCTGCAGCGACGGAACATCGCGCCCTCGCAGGCAATGGCATGGGGCTGGACCGGCTTCGTAGCAGTGCTGGCCGGATGCTTTGCGATTTTCATCGGCCACTCCATGGGCAGGCAGCCCGCGCTTGAGTTCACCTCGGGCTACCTGATCGAAGGCTCCCTCAGTGTCGACAACCTATTTGTCTTTTTGCTGATGTTTCGCGCGCTGGGCCTCAGCCGCGAAGAGCAGCGCCGCGCACTGCTATGGGGTGTGCTCGGCGCGATCGTAATGAGAGCGCTTTTCATCTCCCTAGGTGTATCGCTGATCACGCGGTTTGAATGGATTCAGTACGTCTTCGGCGTAATTCTGCTGGGTGCGGCGGTCCGCCTTTTACGCCCGACCCACGCGAAGCAAAAACCTTCGAAGATGCTTGAGTGGCTGCGCGGTAGACATTCGAGGGCGGTTGCTACAGCCCCTATGAAGAATTCGACGTCACCCGCGAGCACCGTCGCCGGAACTGTGGCCGCAACGCCCGCAATCCCGCTTGCCGTGTCGTCACTGCTATTCGTAATCCTCGCGATAGAGGTGACCGATCTGATCTTCGCACTCGATTCGATCCCCGCCGTGCTGGCGATCACCCACAACGCATTCATCGTCTACACGTCAAACATTTTCGCTATTCTCGGCCTGCGCTCGCTCTTCTTCGCGCTGTCACACCTGCTCGACAAGCTGCGCCTACTGCACTATGGGCTGGCTGTGATATTGGGCTTCGTAGCACTAAAGATGCTTCTGGCGAAGTGGGTCAATGTGCCGGTGACATGGTCCCTTGTGGTGATACTCACGATCCTCGGAGTCTTCACGCTGGCGTCGATTTTCTCGACGAAACCAGCCCCCGGAACACGCCATCAGGCCTGAAACCACGTGATTTCATGTGGCGGAAACCCTCGCGAACGCAACTCCAGCACATTTACTAAAATCTATCGCATGAATGGCAAGCTGGTCAGGGCCCTTTTCTTGTTGCCCTTGTTTTCTGCGGGGAGGTCTCACGCACAATCGCCTGCGTTGCCCGCGTCGCGTCCTTCGGCGCCGCCGCCTGAATTGCACTCGGAAGCAAATTGGAAACAGGTCTGCTCTGCTGTCACCTCGCAGCCTTTTGTCGCACCCGCATTCGACCACCCTGAAGCGGAGGTCCACTTAAAGGGGTGCGACGAGACTGCACTTTACTACGGCTTCGATCATCCGCCCGACCCACAGGGGGCGCTGCAGTGCGGCTACTACCAGCGCGCCCATCCAAAGCCGAGCTACGGGGACCCCTTCTACGGCCCCGGAGTGCTCACCATGCTCTACGCCAACGGCCTCGGCGTTGACCGCAACTACGATCTGGCGATCCGCTTCGCATGCGAAAATAGCTGGGCCGCCGACGCAGAGATGGAATACCGCATTGGCCACCTGGAGCATCTACGCGACGAACATAACACCACTGCGAAAGTCGATTTGTGCGATGACGGAACCAGTGGTCTGATGATGGGTGCTTGCGCGGATGTGCAGGAGCAGTTTTCTGACGTTCATCGCGCCTTGGTGCTTAAGACCCAGTCGCAACGATGGGCGCCGCAGGTGCGTGAGGCTTTCAATCTGCTGCAGGCCGCTGAGAAGGCCTATGAAGACGCGCGCACGGGCAAAGAAGTCGACCGGTCTGGAACCGGCCGCGCGGCCTTCATGCTCTACGAGCAGGGCAAACTGCGGGACCAATTCCTGATCAACCTGCACCGCTTCGGCGAGGGAACAATACCTCACGCGACCCGTGAGCAGACCGAGGCTTCCGATGCTAAGCTCAACGATGTATATCATCAATTGCAGGATTCGTATGGGAAGTGGGAGAGCCAGCCGCAAGAGTCCTGGCGGGCGGGAACGATCAGGTGGGAGGGCATCAGCGACACGGAAGATAGTTGGCTGAAACTCAGGGACGCCTGGATCGACTTCAGCCGAGTCGCGTACCCGAACCTAAAGGCTGACTGGGTTAAGTCTCAGCTAACGCATCTGCGCATACATCAGCTGCAATCTCTGCTGCCCAAGTAGCAGCCACGCCGACCACCTTGCGATGCGGACCGGCGTAAGACAGAATAGAGCGCTGCGGCCATACCAATATCAGGGGGCGGGTTCGGCTTCGGCTTTGACGGTGACCTTTACGTGCGCCGTCACTTCGCGGTGCAACCTTACCGGCAC
>DASWUZ010000007.1:0-14585 GCA_036401395.1 Acidisarcina sp. | reverse complement strand
CAAAATCTTGGCCAGCAACTGCGGGGGAATATGGTAGGCCTCCGCAATATCTTTTGCGCTCAAGGATGCGGCATCGTCGTGTTCGGCGAGAAACTTGAGGGCCATGAGGCCATAGTCCGCTTTTTTGGTGAGCCTCAGCATGGTTTTCGGTAGGTATCAGACTGCTCGCATAGTATACGACCATTTTCGTCCGCATTACAAGATCGGACATCCGTTGGGATGGAGAGGCCGCAAGATCGGGATCAATTATTCATTAATGCAGGCTAATCGGCTTGGACAACTGCGCGACCTTGGGTACAATTTCGTGCATCCAGGCAATTAATAAGGTACCCGATGCAACCGAAGTGCGAACATCCCAAAGTACGCGTCGTCGCCCGAGAAGAGGATGCCGAGTATATGGAGTGCCTCGAATGCGGGGAGGTCTTCGACTCAGCTGAGTTGGAGGACATGGCCATTGAAGGTGGGCTGGAAAGGGATTCCGAAGCTGAAGAAGGAGCTTGACCCTGAAGGCCCTCGACGAGGAAAGACCGGCGAAAGGCGGCCCACCAGCCTTCCCGTTTAAGCTTGTCAGTTGGCAATTCAGAGCCCGATTCTAAGGCCTGATTGGAAGCGGCAGCGCTAATCTGCGTGTTACCCGCCACGCGTACTGGAAACCGGAAACTACTGTCAGCGCCATTGTTGCGTCAAGCGAAAACCTTCGTATCGCGAGCACAAACGCCGGCCGGTAAAACTCCGCCAGCAGCACAGACATGAGGGCGATGATCTGCGCCACCGTGTTCGCCTTGCCATAGATGCTTGGCCTGAACTCCCTTATCCCCGTGCTCGCATACAAGATGGCCGCCACGATCAGGATTCCAAGATCGCGGCCAAACACCAGCACCGTCACCCGCTGCGAGATGAGACCTTGGTGGTTCAACACCAGAAAGAGCGTACTCAGGAGGAGTTTATCCGCCACCGGGTCAAGGTACTGTCCAAGCACGGTGCGCTGATGCAGCAGGCGTGCAAGCAGTCCGTCAAGCCCGTCGGTGATTCCAGCTATCAGGAAAAGAACAAAACCCGTCTTGTAACTACCATCCAGCACCGCGATGACCAGAAAGGGGACCATGCACAGGCGCATCAGCGTCAGTTGATTAGGGGCGGCACGGAGTTCCTTCATCAAGGCAGTCTTCTATCCCGCTCCGGTTCCTGCACTGGCCGCTTGGAAGTTTGCCAGTCAAACTTCGATGGTATAGCAACACTGGCGGCCCTGTCCGTCTTTTGTATGAGGGTCGCGAGCAGTGCTGGTGAGGTTTGAGGACGTCTGTTGAGCGGCGGCGCCACCCTTAGGTGATAGGCCATGAGCAACCGCCAATCACGTCAGGAAGTTGAATCTTGTATTATGAGGAAGCTGGTTTGCAGGCGCGTAGCTCAGTTGGTTAGAGCGCTACCTTGACACGGTAGAGGTCAGGAGTTCGAGTCTCCTCGTGCCTACCATCATTTCTCGGAGGGTCGGGGCCGCTTGGCGCCAATCCTGGCGCTCTCCCGGCCCGAGGTCCCGTGGCTCAAAAGCATCCGTACCTTTTTACATTAAAAGCCCCGGCCACCCGCTTATGGCCGGTCGTTCCCATATTTATTTCTTTATTTTGCATCTCCTTTCCTCCAGCCTTAGCTCAGAGCGCCGCAAAAGCTCCAGACACTCGGGCAGGCTATGTCGGAGACGCAGCCTGCGCCGCGTGCCACGCCGCCCAGAGCAGCCCCTACGAACACACCTCCCACCACCTCACGTCTCAGTTGGCAGGCAAAGGGCCAGACGGCAAAAATTCAGTCCTCGGTTCCTTCGACGAAGGCAAGAACCTGCTCATGATCGCCGATCCCGAAACGACCATCGCCGAGCCGGGGCTTTATTTCAAAATGGAGCAAAGGGACGGCCGCTATGCGCAGACAGCCGTCACCGGGTGGGGCAAGGACCTCGTATCTCGCACCGAGGCCATGGACATCGTCACGGGCTCGGGCGTTCGCGGCCAGACGTATCTCTACTGGCGGGGGGAACGGCTCTTCCAGCTCCCCGTAAGCTACTGGACAGACGGCAGCCAGTGGATCAACAGCCCCGGTTATGTCAACGGATCGGCTGACTTTTCACGGCCTATCAGCCCCAGATGCCTTGAGTGCCACGCGACTTATATTCGACCCCGGTCCGATGATCCGGCGACCAATCGCTATGAACGGCAGAGCTTCGTGCCAGGCATCTCCTGCGAGACTTGTCATGGTCCCGGGGCCGCTCACATAGCGGCACATCACGCGGACCACGTCGAAGCCCATTCTCAATCCGGCTCCGCCGCTCAACATAAGGCCCAGACCACAACCAACGCAGAGTCTCTGGAGAAATACACCTCGCAGGCCATCTTGAATCCCGCAAAGTTCTCACGCGACCGCCAAGTCGACCTCTGCGCCCTCTGCCATCTCGGAGTACAGGCAGAGTCTGTAGCCCCCGTGTTTTCCTATTCACCTGGAGAGCCGCTTTCCAAATATTTCAAGCTCATGTCCGCGCAGGTAGTTGAGCATCCAGATGTTCACGGCAACCAGGTCGGACTCCTGCAGCGCAGCCGCTGCTATACGTCTTCGCCCACAATGACGTGCTCCACCTGCCACGACGTCCACGCACCGGAGCGCCCTGCCGCGGAGTACTCCGACCGCTGCTTGACCTGCCACCAGTGGCAGAGTTGCGGTATGTCGAAGACCATGGGTCACGCCATCGCCAGCAATTGCATCGACTGCCATATGCCGGTAGAGCCAACCAACCTCATCGTCCCCGAAACCGCGGGCCGGGTAGTCAGGGCCACCATGCGAAGTCACTGGATCAAGATATATTCTTCTGCCAAGTAAAGCCGGGTGCGGGCCAGAAGACTAAGGCGCTTGGGCATCTGCGATCAGGTCCGCGAGAAACAAAGTACCACGCTTCTGCACGGGAGTCGAAGCAGTCGCGACCAACTGCTCTTTAGCCTCGGCGCTCCTGCCCATCGATTGATATAGCTTTGCCAACTGCCGCCGGGCCTGCGCATTCTCGGGGTCTAGCGCGATTGCCTTGCGTAGATTTTCGAGCGCATCCTGATTGCGGCCCAGCTCCGCATAAATGAAGCCTGCATCTCTGTACACCATGGCCGGAAGATCACCCCTCGCCAGCAGCTTCTCCAGTTCCTCTTGCGCCTTCACGCGATCACTTAACTGCACGTAGCAATCTGCAAGGTAAGCGCGTGCCGCAGTGTCACGCGGATCACTAGCGAGCTCCGCGAGAAACTCCGGAAGGGCCAAGCCGAAATGCCCTTGCTTCCACAACAGAAAGCCGAGGGCGAAGTGAGCGTACGGCTGCTTCGGGTTAGTCTGCAACGCGGAACGAAATTGCTGCAAAGCAGCGGCGTCGTCCCCGGTCTCATCGAGCGCCTGTCCCTCAAGCATGTCCATCTCAGCGGACTCCTGATGAAGGGCCACGAACTGCCGGTAAACATCAAGGACGCAGATCGGCCGCCGGCTCCACAAGCAACTGCGCGCGAGGGCCAATCGCATAGCCAGATTTTCAGGGAGCGCCTCGACGGCTCGTTTCAGATAAGGAATTGAGACAAGATAATCGCCCATGCTGTAATGCGCCATGCCCAGCAGGACCGTCAAACGGTGGTCCCCTGGATGCTTCCGCAGCTCATTGGTGAAGGGTTCTATCGATTCCTTGATATGTCCGGCCTTGAAGAGCGCCAGGCCAAGGTTCATCTGTAGTTCGGGAAAGTCAGGCTCCAGAGAATATCCCTGAATGTAAAAAGCAATGGCCTCGTCAAACCTCTGGCCTCGCGCTGCGATCAGCCCAAGATGAGCAAAGGCCTCGGCACTCTTCGGCTCGGCCTTGGCAATGGATTGCCAGACTCGTTCGGCTTCTGCGAACTGCCCGCGCTGCTCCAGCGTCAGAGCGTTATCCCTCTGGCTTGCAACGGCGGACGCAGGGCCGCCGGGTTGAGCGGAAGCGCTGCCACATTCCACCGCACACAGCGAGCTTAAGAAAAGCCACGCCATGAACAAAGCCCGGGGAATTGCCGGCAGGTGCGGACCATGGCTACTTGGAACTACTCGCGGCCTCATCATCCAAGTGTAAGACCTGGAGCGACGTCTTTAATCTGATTTCATGTGCAGCAGTTGACCCTCAGCCGACACGCTCGAGAGCAAAAACATCCACTAACCTAGGCTTCAGCTACCAGCGCTCGATGACCGGCACCCAATTCAAGTTGATACCAGTGCCATCCGTTCCCGCCCGCCCGTTTCGTCTGGTAAAGAGCAAGATCCGCGGACTTACACAGAGCTTCCTGGGTCATCCCATGCTCCGGGAAGACGGCAATACCAATACTAGGCGTCGTCCTTATTTCCGACCCCTTGTAGGGCAGCGCCGAAGCAAAATTATCAAGAATGCGTTGGCAGATGATATCGATGCTCAACTCTCCGCAGCTGAGGTCTTCCCGTTTGTCGGCGACCAGGATCGCGAACTCGTCGCCCCCCAGCCGCGCCACACAGTCAGTCTCTCTTACCGCCGCTTTGAGGCGGAGGGCCGCCTCCACCAGTAGAGCGTCACCGGCATCGTGGCCCATCGTGTCATTGACGAGCTTGAACTGATCGAGGTCCACCATCAGCAGCCATAAGCGGCCTCCTTCGCGCTCCGATGAGGCAAGCATCTTCCGAAACTCCTGAGAAAGCATGCGGCGATTAGGCAGCGAAGTGAGGCTGTCGAAGAACGCCACATGCTCCAGATGCCGCTGAGTCTCGCGAAGCTCCGCGGTTCGTTCGTCGACCAGATGCCTCAAGTGGGCCGCCCGGCGGCGGAATAATCGCGTGCTTAAGCGATGTCCCACTATGGCAAGCAGTACGACGGTGAGAACACACATCCCTCGAAACAAACGGGTCTGATAAAAGTGCGGCTTCATCGTGAAGGCCACTGATGCGCCGACGAAGTTCCACACGCCGTCATTATTCGCTGCCATCACTCGAAATCGATAGTTTCCGGGCGGGAGATTATTGTAGTAAGCCACGCGGCGAGACCCGGCGTCTACCCACTGACTGTCATACCCCACCAGTTGATATTTGAAGCGTACCCGTTCGGGAGCAAGCAGGCTGAGAGCGGTGTAATGAAATTCAATCTTGTCACGTCCGGGGGCTATATCGAAATGGCCTCTCGAGGGGGCCCCCGAACCATCCACTTCGACGTCCTCGATCACCACCGGCGGCACAAGAGCATTGTGAATTAAGTGCCGCGGATCGATCATCACAATCCCACGCGGCGTAGTGAACCAGAGCTTACCGTCCACCCCCCGGGCCCCGCCCGGCTGCGAAGCGGCGTTTGAAGCTTCGCTGGTTTTCATCCCGTCCACGATTCCGTAAACGACCGCGCGCACCGTAGAAATGCGTCCGTCCGCAAAGTCGTCAAGATCTTGCCGGTTTGCTTTGTAGATGCCGTTCGATGTGCTGATCCATGCGTCACCCGCATCATCGAAGAGCACCCGAGAGGGATACCCGTCGAACAGCCCGTCAATCTTTTTATAATGAGTCACGCGGCCATCGGCCATCCGATACCTGATCAGCCCTGGAGTCCTACCTCCAAGCCACAGGCTTCCGAGTCCGTCGTCGGAGATGGAAGTGACCGGGAAGTTGATCTGGCTCACCTGTGACCTGGCCGGTGGTTGCCCTGGCGCAAACTGGAAGAGGCCTTTTACCGTGCCGAACCAGAGCGTCCCATTGGGACTGCGATAAATTGTGAAAGTATAGTTGCCCGGGGAGGAAAGCGGGGTAGTTTCACCTCGTATCGTGAAGGGTTGAAGTTTTTCGTCTTTGAAGCGGAACGCCAGTGTATCTGAGGTCGTGATGATCAGGCTTTCGTTATCTTCCGCTATAGCCGATATGAACTTGTTTACGACCCGATGGTCTGAGTTGTAGACGGTAAACTTACCGTCTTTGAGGCGGCTGAGCCCCCCTATGGTGCCGAGCCATAAAACACCCTTTCGGTCTTCATATAACGAACTTCCGAGAAACGTCGGCAATCCCGCAATTTTCGAGGTCCCGGTTACTACCCCACCCTTGATTTGAGCCAGCCCGCCGTTATCGCAGAAAACATAAATACTTCCGTCCGGCGTCGCCACTGCGGACTTGACCTGGTTACTCGGCAAACCTTCAATGGTGGTGTAGGTTGTGGCCTTGGTGTCACGGAAGCGGTCCAGTCCACTACCGGTCCCGACCCAGAGACTGCCCTCCCGGTCCTCGAAAACCGACAGCACCCGGGAGTCGGTCATGCCGTCGATAGAGGCGAAAGAGGACATCTGATCGCCGTGTATCCGAATTAGTCCTGACGAGGTCGTACCCACCCAGAGGTTGCCGGAGTGGTCCTCGGCGATCGTATTTACTACACTGTCAATCAGCTTCGGACCGATACGAATGAAGCGCTGCCTACCTTCACCGCGGTTAAGCGCAAATAGCCCGCGTGTCGTCCCCACCAATAGCCGATGGTCGTGGTCCTCGGCGAGCGATGATATCGCAGGGATCTTTAATTTCTCCCCGTCGATAAGCGTACCGGCCTTGTAGATATATAAATTGTCTGCGGCGCCGACCCATATCTTGCCCGTCTCGTCCTGCAGGAACGAGGTGACCGCCGCCGTCCCCTGCCTGACCAGCCGCATCCCATTGCGATCGTGGGCGTACATGAAGTCGTCTGCACCGAGCAGGACCTCATGCTGCCGGCTTTCGAATATGGTTCCCACATCGCCATCGGGCAAGGCCGCCGGCGCACGATAATCGGTGAATTTGCCATCTTTGTAAACAACTGTCCGCGAAGTGGTTCGCACCAGCATGTCCCCATCTGCGCCCATGGCGAGAGACTTCACCGGTTCTGCGCCTATAGCTGAATCCATCAGCACAAAACGCACTCCGTCAAACCGCACCAACCCCGCCGACGTTCGCATCCAGAGATAGCCGTCGCGCGACTGCGTTATCTGGTACACGGCTTCGCCTGGAAGGCCATGCTGAGTAGTCCAATAGTCGTGACCGTACTGGTCGATGCGCTTGGCCGGATCGAGCGCCCTGAGGTCACCAGCAAAGCAAAAAATGAGACACGTCAAGACCGCAGTGCGGAAAACGACCAGCCGAACCGCGAGAAATGCGGCCTGCTTAGGCACCAGTAAAGACTGTTTTTGGAAAATGCCTGGCGCACTCTTGCAGGAGTCAGGCAGTCGACGAAATTGGCATTCCACGGCGGGCACAGGGAACCCCCTGCACAAGGGGACATCTCGCTGAAAGAAGTATCCGGCCCCTGCCTGCTTCAATATATTTACCGGTCCCAATGCCTCATCTGTATATCGACACAGGGGCGGTTTTCTTGAGGTAGTAGCTGGACCCTCAGAGGCGACAGTTTCACTCTACGGCCAGCTTCTAGACTGTTTGGGTACCGAAGCAGGCCGCACTACTCCACGACGTCGTCTCTCGACTCCGCCCGAAATAGGAAGGGCTTCCCCCGGGCCGCTGCGACCGAAGACACCACCTTCAAAAATGCGCCCGCCGCATGCGACAGACTGGCCCCGGTCCGGTAAATCAGCCTCAACTGGCGATCAAAGCGAAGTTCCCGCACCGCGATGCGCACTAGTTGGCCACTCGCAAGCTCCTGCTGTACTGTCAGGCCCGGTACCAGCGCCACTCCATTTCCCATTGCCACAAACCGCTTGATGGCCTCAAGGCTGGGCAGTTCGAAGCCCATGTTCAGCGGCGTCTTATGCGCCTCAAACGCTTCGATCACTCGCCTCCGCAACGGCGAAGCCACATTATGCGCTATGAAATTCTCCGCTCCCAGGTGCCGAATTGAAACTCGCCTCTCGCGCGTCAGCGGGTGTTGCGGGCTTACGACAAACGCAAGCTCATCGTTATAGACGCGGATCGACTCGAACTCTTGCGGGGGACGATATGTGAGAATTCCGATCTCGACCGTCCTCTGCAGCAGGTCCGTGGGAATGCGGCTGCCCAGTGATCGCTGCACGGTCACCCCAATTTGGGGGCAGAGTTTGCGGAACTCATCGAGCACCGGCAGCAGATAGAGACACGTGTACTCGTTGGCAGCAAGGTGCAATCGGCCCCTTTCAAGGGAGCGGAGCTCTTCGAGGGCGACCGTCGCCTCGCGGCGCAGGCCGACCATCTTCTGCGCATATTCCCGCAAGACCTCGCCGGCTGCGGTGAGCGTGCCGTCGCGAGATGCCCGTTCAAAGAGCACCTCCCCCAGATCGCTTTCCAGTTTTCGGATCGCCTGGCTCACGGCTGGCTGGGTCCGGTGCAAACGGGCAGCTGCCCTCGAGAAACTCTTCTCGGACGCGACGGTCAGAAATGTCTCAAGATGATATAAGTCCATAGCGAATACCTCTTATATAAATATAATACTCTCCTATAGTATAAACAAAAGCATGGGTTCCCTAACTAATTATAAACTTGCTTTATGGTAAGACGGTTTGGCACACTCGTTCTTGCGGGCACCTCGCGGCCAGCGAACATGCGCACGCAGGACATTTCATGATGCGAGAACGGCTCTTCTTCTTTGACACCACACTGCGCGATGGCGAACAGTCGCCCGGCTGTAGCATGTTGCCTGATGAAAAGCTGAGGATGGCGCATGCCCTCGAAGACCTCGGCATCGACGTCATCGAGGCCGGCTTTCCTATCGCCTCCCAGGGCGTCTTCGCCTCTATCCAGTCCATCGCCGCCGAAGTGCGAGGCCCCCGCATCGCTTCCCTCGCCCGTGCCCGCCGCGACGATATTGAACGCGCCGCCGCTTCGATCGAGCGCGCGCGCCTTGCCCGCATTCACGTCTTCCTCGCCAGCAGCGACCTTCACCTTGAATACAAACTCAAGATCACCCGCACCCAGGCCCTGGATCAGACCTCCGAGTTCGTCGCCCTCGCGCGCACCTACGCCGACGACATCGAATTTTCTCCCGAGGACGCTACCCGCAGCGATCCCGGCTTCCTCTGCGAAATAGTTGCAGCAGCCATTGAGGCGGGCGCGACCACCATCAATATGCCCGACACCGTCGGCTACTCCACTCCAGATGAATACGGCGCGATGTTTCGGATGGTGCGCGAGACCGTGCCCGGCGCGCAAAATATCATCCTCTCCTCACATTGTCACGATGACCTTGGCCTCGCCGTCGCCAACACCCTCGCCGCTGTAGAGAACGGCGCGCGCCAGGTCGAATGCGCCCTCAACGGCATCGGCGAGCGCGCCGGCAACGCCGCCCTCGAAGAGATCGCCGCCATCATCCGCGTGCGCCGTGACAAGTATCCCTATGAACACGGCATCGACACCGCCAAACTAAATCCCACCAGCCAGTTGCTCTCAAGCATGATCGCCTTCGGCCCAGCGCCAAACAAGGCCATTGTCGGCGCCAACGCGTTTTCGCACGAAGCAGGGATCCACCAGCACGGCGTACTTTCAAATCCCCTCTGCTACGAAATCATGACGCCCGCATCGATGGGCGTGCCCAGCAACCGCATGGTGCTCGGCAAACACTCCGGCCGCCACGCCCTGCGCAGCCGCCTCGAAGAGATGGGCTACCGCCTCGCTCCCGCCGACCTCGACGCAGCGTATCGATCGTTCACGGAACTCGCCGACCGCAAGAAATCAATCTACGAGCAGGATCTGATCAACTTGGTCGCCCACCACAAGCGGCCCCATGAAATAACGCGGCTGGAATCGGACTCCGAGGCAGCCGTCGAATCCGTCGCTGAGGCGGGATAATGTTCGCGGACGTTTGAGCGGTGCGCTCTTAAAGCGCTGGACGGATTGGGAGAAGTTGGAAGCATGAAGCTCAAAATTCTAGTTGTCGCAGGAGATGGGATCGGCCCTGAAGTTACCGCCCAGGCAGTGTCCGTCCTTGGCGTCATCGCAGAGGCGGGCGGCCATCATTTCGACTTTCAAGAAGCCGCGATCGGCGGCGCGGCAATACGACAGCACGGCAGTCCGTTGCCGCAGACCACCCTCGATGCCGCTCTCGAAAGCGATGCCGTTTTCCTCGGCGCAGTGGGTGGCAATGAGTGGAATTCGCTCAGCCCCAACCGCCGCCCCGAGGCAGGCCTGCTCCAGTTGCGCCAGGCGCTGGGAGGCTTCGCAAATCTGCGTCCCTCTTTCGCGTGGCCCGCGCTCGCAGCCAACTCACCACTGCGTCCAGAGGTCGTAGAAGGCGCAGACATTCTCTTCGTTCGCGAACTGCTCGGCGGGCTCTACTTCGGCGAGCCGCGCGCCTGGGACCACGACCAGAACCGGGCCTGGAACACCATGCGCTACTCCCGCAATGAGGTGGAGCGCATCGCAAAAGTCGCCTTTGAACTCGCATCGAAGCGCCGCAACAAGGTGATCTCCGTCGATAAGGCCAACGTCCTTGAAGTCTCGCAACTCTGGCGTTCCGTAGTCACGGAAGTCGCTCAGCAATACCCCGGCGTCACCCTCGAACATCAGTATGTAGACGCCTGCGCGATGCACCTGATGAATGGGCCCCGCAACTTCGACGTAGTCGTCACCGAGAATCTCTTCGGCGATATCCTGTCCGACGAAGCCGCGGTCATCACCGGCTCGCTCGGCATGTTGCCTTCGGCGACCATCGGCGGCAAGGTAAATCTCTACGAGCCAGTCCACGGCTCCGCACCGGACATCGCCGGCAAGGGAATCGCCAACCCACTGGGCGCGATCCTGACGGCGGCCCTGCTGCTGCGGCACTCTGCGGGCCTTGAACAGGAGGCCGTCGAAATCGAGACAGCGGTCCGGACCGTGCTGGAACATGGCTATCGCACCGCCGACCTGGCGCGAAACAGTACCTCCGAACTTACCGTAATTTCTACCGGTCTCATGGGCGAAAGAGTCCAGCACGCCCTCCGCCACGTCATCGAACGGCGTCCGACCGCGCAGGCGGTCTGACAATACGTAACAGCCAAAGTTACACTTCCTGAGGCTGCGGCAATTAAGTAACCGTGATTGAAGCAAATTGGGAGTACCGATGTCAGCAGCACCAAAAACGCTCTTCGAAAAAGTATGGGAATCGCACCTCGTTGTGGAACCGCAGGGTGAGCCGTCCATCCTTTACATCGATCTCCACCTGATCCACGAAGTGACCTCTCCGCAGGCGTTCGAGGGCCTCCGCCTGGCTGGCCGCAAGGTCCGCCGCCCCGATCGCGTCGTCGGAACCGTAGACCATAATGTCCCAACCACCCCGACGCCGTTCATCATCGACGATGCCATTGCGGCGAAACAAATCCAGACGCTCCGCTCCAACTGCGCCGAGTTTGGCATCGAGCTATACGACATCCAATCTCCAGAGCAAGGCATCGTCCACGTAATCGGCCCCGAACTAGGCATCACCAAGCCCGGCATGACGATAGTTTGCGGCGACTCGCACACCTCGACTCACGGCGCGTTCGGCGCGCTCGCCTTCGGCATCGGCACCTCCGAAGTCGAACACGTTCTCGCCACCCAGACCCTGCCCCAGTCGCGCCCCACCACCTTCCGCATCTCCGTCGAAGGCACCCTGCCCGCCGCAGTCGGCGCCAAGGATATCGCCCTCGGAATCATCGGCCGCATCGGCACCGACGGCGCGACCGGATGCGTCATTGAATACGCCGGCTCCGCCATCCGCGCGCTTTCGATGGAAGGCCGCATGACCCTCTGCAATATGAGCATCGAGGCAGGCGCCCGCGCCGGCATGATCGCCCCCGACGACACCACCTTCCGCTACCTCGAGGGCCGCCGCTATTCTCCACAAGGCGCAGACTGGAAAAAAGCCGTCGAACGATGGACTGCCCTCGCCTCCGACCCTGGCGCAAAGTTTGATCGCGAGCTTGTGATTCGCGCCGAGGAACTAGCGCCCTTCGTCACCTGGGGAACAAGCCCCGGCATGGTAGTTCCCGTCACCGACCACGTGCCCGATCCGCATACCTTCGAATCCGACGGCGCGCGTCGCAACTTCGAACGCGCCCTCGAATACATGGACCTCAAACCTGGCACCGCCATGGAAGACGTCTTCATCGACCGCGTCTTTATTGGCTCCTGCACCAACTCGCGCATCGAGGACCTCCGCGCCGCGGCCGGTGTCGTCACCGGCTACCATGTTCATCCCCATGTCCGCGCTATGGTAGTTCCGGGCTCAATGCGCGTGAAAAAGCAGGCCGAACAGGAAGGCCTAGACAAGGTTTTTCGCGAAGCAGGATTCGACTGGCGAGAGCCCGGCTGCTCGATGTGCCTCGGCATGAATCCCGACATCCTTTCACCCGGCGAACGCTGCGCCTCCACCAGCAACCGTAATTTTGAAGGCCGCCAGGGCGCAGGTGGGCGCACTCACCTCGTCAGCCCGATGATGGCCGCCGCAGCCGCTGTGACCGGCCACTTCACCGATGTACGCGAATGGGAGTTCAAACACTGATGAAACCTTTTCGCGAGCTGACCTCGACTGTAATGCCGTTCGATCGCGCCAACGTCGACACTGACCAGATCATCCCCAAGCAGTTTCTCAAGCGCATTGAGCGCACCGGCTACGGCGATTTTCTCTTCTTCGACTGGCGCAAAGATGCAGCTTTCGAACTCAACGACCCGCGCTACAAAGGCGCGCAGATTCTGGTCACCGCAAAAAACTTCGGTTGCGGTTCATCGCGTGAGCACGCCGCCTGGGCCCTCTCCGATTACGGCTTCCGGTGCGTCATTGCGCCCAGCTTCGCCGATATATTCCACTCCAACGCCGGAAAAAATGGCATTCTCCTCATCACCCTGCCGGAAGATCACGTCGCCGCATTGCTGAAGGACGCTGCGAACATCGACGGTTACACATTGCACGTGTCGCTCGTTGATAACACCGTTAGCGACGGGCGCGAGTTCCAAACCACTTTCACCATCGATCCATTCCGCCGAGATTGCCTTCTTCAGGGGCTAGATGACATCGGCCTGACCCTGCGCCATACGGAAGCTCTCGACAGGTTTGAGGCGCAGCACGAATCGGCATTCTGGGTTACACCGAGACCCACCTCATCGTCCACAAGCGAACCCGCACGGATCGTCAGCGCCCAGATCGGAAATCAATGAGCAGCAACGGCGGTACCCGCAATCCAAAGCAGTACAGCATCCCCCTCACTGAAGGCCCGAGCCGAGCCGCCGCCCGCTCCTACCTGCGCGGCATCGGCTTTTCTAAAGAAGACCTGCACAAGCCCATCATCGGCATCGCCAATACCTGGACCGAAATCGGCCCCTGCAACTTCCATCTCCGCGATGTGGCTGAAGCCGTTAAGGAAGGCGTCCGCGAGGCGGGTGGCACTCCGATGGAGTTCAACACCATCACCATCTCAGACGGCATCACCATGGGCACGCAGGGCATGAAGGCCTCGCTCATCAGCCGCGAGGTGATCGCCGATTCGGTAGAGCTGGTCGCTCGCGGAAACCTCTTCGACGGCCTCGTTGCCATCGCAGGGTGCGACAAAAATATGCCGGGCACGGTTATGGCTCTCTGCCGCCTCGACATTCCGTCGCTGATGCTCTACGGCGGCTCCATCGCACCCGGCCATGCAAACGGCGTCGACATTACCATCCAAGACGTCTTCGAAGGTATTGGCGCACACTCCGCAGGACGCCTCGACGACGCTGGTCTCGAGTTGCTCGAAGCCTCGGCCTGTCCAGGCGCAGGTGCATGCGGTGGCCAATTTACCGCCAACACAATGGCCATGGCCTGCGAATTTTTAGGCATTTCTCCGATTCAGCTTTCCGGCGTTCCTGCAACCTCGCCCGATAAGCACGCAGCCTCGCGCGCCGCGGGCCGTTTGGTCATGGAAGCTGCACGCAATGACCTCCGGCCCAGCAAAATCATCACCCGCAAATCAATTGAAAACGCCATCGCAAGTGTCGCGGCATCGGGCGGTTCGACCAACGCCGTGCTTCACTTTCTAGCAATTGCGCACGAAATGGGAATCGAGCTTTCGATGGACGACTTCGATCACATTTCCAGTCGCACTCCTCTGCTGTGTGACCTCAAGCCGGGGGGAAAGTACGTCGCCTCCGACTATCAGGCAGCCGGCGGCAGCCGCCTGCTTGCGCAGCGTCTTGTCACCGCCGGCCTTATCGACGGCAGTTGTCCAAACGTCACTGGCAAAACCCTCGCCGAGGAAGCCGCTGACGCAGTAGAGACCCCCGGACAGGAGGTCATACGCACCCTCGACAACGCCATCAAGCCCACCGGCGGACTCGTAATCTTGAAAGGTAACCTTGCCCCCGACGGGTGCGTGATCAAAGTTGCCGGCCACAAGCGTCTCGACCATCGCGGCCCGGCCCGCGTCTTCGACAGCGAAGAGGCAGCCTTCGCAGCCGTCGATGCGGGGCAAATTCGTCCCAATGATGTAGTAGTCATTCGCTATGAAGGTCCCCGCGGTGGCCCAGGCATGCGCGAAATGCTCGGCGTGACCGCTGCCATTGCGGGCATCGCAGAGCTTTCCGAAACGGTCGCCCTGCTCACCGACGGGCGCTTCTCGGGAGCGACGCGCGGCCTCATGGCCGGTCACGTTGCTCCCGAAGCCTTTGTCGGCGGG
>DASWUZ010000006.1:0-2243 GCA_036401395.1 Acidisarcina sp. | reverse complement strand
CGCAGGCGCAACCGGCAAACCACGTTGCGCGATCAGCTGCATCGCCCGCTCGATGGGTATGCGCACCTTGGCGCCGGGCTGATGGCCGTTGCCTTCATCTACCCAGCTATAATGCTCGAGCAGCAGGTCTTCGCGCGCATGCAGGTCGGCGAGGTCCTGATTTCCGTCGTCCGTCTGTAGGCGCGGCGTCGGAAAACGCTGGGTCATCTCCTGTAGCTGCTCCTGCTCCATCGCCGGGTTGGAGGTCATGTTCTTCATTTTGCCGTTGGGGGTAGCCGCGGCAATGGCGTTCCACTGGTTTGGGGGGCCGTCGTGCTCTTGGATCCGGCTGTTAATGATCTTGCCCAAAACGAAGCAGGCCACAAAAAATACCCCCACGAATATGGCCAGAGAAGCAATGAATACGACGATTGGCCGGACGTTCGCGTCGGTCTGCTCGTAGCCGGGGTTCTCGCGCCCGTCCTGGACCGGATTATTCGGATTAATGGGCATGTTCCGGCTCCAGTAACTCGGCGAGATGAGGGTCATTGGTCGCGACGACCGGGCGCTGCTGCAATTCGCGGAAGTAGTAAGCGAGCCAGAACGAGATCAGGGCCAGCGGTATGGCGATGTACTCAAGGATGCCAAAGCTGAAGTGCAGGTTCCGCCGTGCGTCGGGGAAGTTCGGCTCGATTAGCCAGAACAGGTCCCAGCAGCGCGCGAAAATCATCAGCCGGCAGACGACCATCAGCTTGCGCTGGTTGCGCTTCAGGTCGCGGGAGAGCAGTAGCGAGAAAGGCAACAGCCAGTGGAAGACGAAATCCAGCGTAGCGACGTAGCCCCAGCCGCCGCGCAGCCGATCGAGATACCAGGGGATTTCCTCAGGCAAATTTCCCGACCAGATGATGAGGAACTGCGCGAAGGCCAAGTACATGTTCAACATGACGAAGGCGAAGGCCAGCTTGCCGAGGTCGTGCTGTTCGGTGGTGCGCAGGACGGTGCGGAAAGGCTCGCCCTTGGAAAGGCCGATCACTGTCAGGATCACCAGGGCCAGCACCCCGTATCCCTGGCCGACGAGAAACTGCAATCCATACACCGACGAATACCATGTTGGGTCGAGCGACATGACCCAGTAGATCGCGCCCGCAGTCAGCGTGACCGCGTACACCACGATGCCAAATCCGGAGATGTTTTCGAACTTCTTTTGCCAGAAACGGTTATTTGGTTCCGG
Organism: Acidisarcina sp.; assembly: GCA_036401395.1. Lineage (GTDB taxonomy): Bacteria > Acidobacteriota > Terriglobia > Terriglobales > Acidobacteriaceae > DASWUZ01. The sequence continues at coordinate 1,033 of DASWUZ010000006.1, read as the reverse complement.
ATCGGCGTCGCGCTGCAGGGAGAGCCGGTTCAGCTTGAAGGTGTAGAACAGCCAGATCAGGAAGCAGACGACAGTCACAGCCCACATGGAGTAGACGTTGAGCATCGGCCTTTTGAAGGCTATGGCATGGGCCTGGGCGGGGTTGATCCAGCCGTTTTTGAGTGCGCCTTCGGGATCGGGGAACGCGGCCCAGAGGTAGAGCTTTCGGGCTGCGAGGCCTATAGGAAGAAAGAACACAAAGACGAGCGGCAGAGTCCGGGTCATCGCTTCGAGAGGACGGCGGATCAGCAGGCCCCACTTGCCCCCGGAGCAGTACTGGACCATCAATACAGCCAGTCCGCCAACAGCCCAGCCGAAGCAGATCATGAACCCGAGCAGCCAGCCACGGAAGAAGTGAGCCCAGTGGTCCCCCTGCGCGTTGGCGAGCAGAGCGAGAACGATGCCGGAAACCAGAGCAACGACGCCAACGATGAGGGCACGGGTGCGCCATGTATTCACGAACGCCGGGGCGCTCAGATCGGCGGGCAGTGTTTTTTCGTGGTGTCCGTGAGCCATGCGTTTCTTTCCTGAACTGCTCTCTGCGAATTCTTACTTCTTACAACGTGGTCTCAACCACTGACTCGAGAACTAGGGTGTCGCGGGTGCTGACCTGTTCGTCGTGCTTGATGCCTTTACCGTGCCGGTATGCGGTCCCATGGTGGTTGACACTCCCCGTTTGTCTTTCGCCTTTACGTCCACCTGCGGGGTAGTTCCATTGGCTGGATTCGCCTGACCCGGAGTGTTGGTGGCGGGAACATCGTTGATCGCCGTACCTGGAAGCTCCCACTGGTCCGCGAAGCCGCGCGGGTATCCGCTCTGCTCAGCCACGTCGTGCAGGTCCTGCACCTTTCCGCCGGCCGCGACGTCCGCCTCGGTAGCATTCTGGCTCAGCTGCAACGCGCGGATGTAGGCAGCAACCGCCCACCGATCGGCTGGAGTCAGCTGCGCCGAGTAGTCAGGCATCGCGCCGTAGCCATTGGTCATGACATAGAAG
>DASWUZ010000005.1:0-7801 GCA_036401395.1 Acidisarcina sp. | reverse complement strand
CGTGTCCGGCTCCTGGTCGATTGAATAAGGTGGACGAAAGTAAAGTGGCTGTATTCCGAGCTTGCTGGCAAAGAGCCGCTCGGTCAGATTTAGTTGTAACTCTACCTGGCGGGGCGATATTTCGCTTATGTCCGGGTGAGTGAAAGTGTGATTGCCTATCTCGTGACCTTCGGCGACGTAGCGCTTGAGCAGCCCGACGTTATCTTGGGCCTGCTCCCCAATCACCATGAACACGGCCTTGGCGTTTTCGCGCTTCAATATATCAAGTATTTTTGGCGTCCACTTCGGGTCAGGCCCATCGTCGAAAGTAAGTGCCAGCTTCTTTGGGTCGTAACCGTACTCCTGCACCGTGTATGCGTGAGGATAGGTCACCATATTTTCATCGGTGACAGTAAAGTTATCCGTGTCCATATTAATGGTCCGTGACCCCGTTTGGGGCTTAGCGACAATATGAAGTATGTCCCCGGTGCCCTCAGTATCGACATCATTTCCCGGCTCTACGTGCTTCAACAGGTTTGGCGCGTTGACGTCAGATGGGTGATCCCACACCGACCAAAGCGAACTGTCTTCGGAGCCTAAGCGCCACAGGGCAAACGTCCTAATCCCCAATTGGCGGGCGGCGCGCAGTTCATTCAACGCGGTCACCCCATCGAGAAACCAGACATCGTGCCGCACTTGTTGATCTTCGTCGTCAAATTCGAAATGCGCATTGAGCTCATCGCCTTCCAGGTGAACGTCGGCCTCGGCATCACCGGCGAGTTGCCACGCATCCTGCACTGACACTTCGTTGGCTTCGAGCAACTTTGGCTGGCCCTTACGTTTCGCGCCCTTCTCAGGCAGGGCCGATTGCCAGTCATACCCATAGTTGCCAACTGCACAGATCAACTTCTGCTTTGGAACAAACTTGAGCACTCGCCGGAGGTTTCCTTCAAACCAGCTCTCTGAAGCGATAGGTCCCGGTCCGCTGGTCGTTTCATGCTCGTCATAATTCATTAGAATTATGCCGTCGCAGTTGTCGGCGATTACCTTGAGCTGATCGGACTCAGTGCTTACTACCGTATTTACATAGAGACGCAGCTTCTTCGGGTGAAAGGCCGCATATAACTCCTTGATGAAGGCGAGGTACCCGTCCTCGGCGTCGTCAGGCACTTCCTCAAAGTCCAGTGATATCCCATGATAGTTCGGGTTGGCACTCAGAAACTGCAACAGCTGCGACTCAAGCCTTTGCCGGGAACCTGGATTATTCAGCATCTGGCCGATCATCGGCCCATCCCACTTCTGCCGCGGCACGTTGTAGTTATTTAAATGCGGAAATATTTCGGCCTCGTCCTTGGCGGCATCGATCACGCGCTGCACTTTGTTCTGCACATCTACGCCGTGCACTCCGGCACCGTCAATAATATTGAAGGTATGCGAAGGGTAGTCCGACTCAGCGCCCTGCAGGATGCCGTCGGGGGTAGTTACATGCAGCCACTCGGGGAAAAGCAGGTCAATTTGCTGAATATGCTGCTTCAATGAGGAGTAGCTGGACTCGTCGTAGCCTACATAAAAGGCGGCCCGCAGACCTTCGTCGCTGTTCAGAGGAATGTCGGATGGCTTACGGTTAGTCTTACGCCGGGAGGGCCGCGCCGCTTTCAGTTTCAATGGCGGCTTTACTGGTTTGTAGTTGCGCTTTTGCTGGGGCAACAACAACTCAGGCAGGGTCTGCCGTTTTATGACGCTGAATATAAAGGCCACCAGCACCAGCGTGGAGACAAGTGCCGCGATATCAATGACAACTCGAAGGCGCTTCCATCGCTTCAACTCGGGATCTGAAAATACCTGGCGGATCATGGTCGTCTTCGAGACTACAGGATTACGGGGTGGTTATGGAATTCAGCCCATGATCAACGGCGTGGCCCGACCAGACGATGAGGCGGGCGCTCATCGGTGTCGAAGGAGTCTTTGCAGAACAGCGGAGGCGGCGGGCCCGACTGCCAAGCCGATCAGGACCCTTGTATATTAAGTCTTCATGAACCATGACCGGTCGCGCACATGGATCTTCGCCTCGCTGGCGACGGCGATCGGCGCGGCGCTTCGCCTCTGGTTCGTCCACGCTTATCCTGTTCTTGATGGCGACCCGCTGGTGTACGGGGACATCGCCAAAAACTGGCTTCTGCACGGTGTTTACGGTCTCTCATCTCAGTTGATTGACGGCACGGCGGTGGTGCATCCGACGCTGATCCGTTTGCCGGGCTATCCTCTTTTCGTTGCGATATGCTTCAAGCTTTTTGGCATCGAAAATTACCGGGCCGTACTCTACCTTCAGGTGCTCGTCGACCTTGCCAGCTGCTTTTTTATAGCGGGCTTCGTCCGACGGATGTGGGGCGCGCGCGCTGCTGGAGTGGCTTTGTGGCTCGGCGCTCTTTGTCCCTTCACGTCGAATTATGTAGCCGTGCCACTCACGGAAACACTCTCCGTCTTCTGCGTAGCTTTAGCCTTCCACGGTCTGCTGCGCCTGCTCGAAAATCCTACAGCTGGAAGGCTGCTGGTGCTCGCGGGCGCGGTGAGTTATGCCGCATTGCTGCGCCCTGATGGGGCGCTTCTGGGGGTAGTATTAATCCCGGCAATCGTGATCTATGGTCGCCGGCAATGGGGAGCGGCAGGGATCGTCCGTGCTCTCAAACTTGCCGCGATCTGTGGAGCGATTTCTGTCCTCCCCTTCATTGCGTGGACTATTCGCAACTACCGCACCTTTAATGTTTTTGAGCCGCTCGCGCCACGCTATGCGGTCGATCCGGGTGAGTCTGCAACGCCGGGATTTAACCGATGGATGAAAACGTGGTGCGTCGAATTTACTTCTACTTATGAAATTTATTGGAATGCGAACACGGATAAGCTGGATATCGCTAATGTGCCGGCGCGCGCCTTTGACAGCGCGGAGCAGCAGCAACGGACAGCGGAGTTGTTCGAAGATTACAACCAGACTGCCACGCTTACGCCGGCGATAGATGATGGCTTTGCGGCGGTGGCTGCCGAGCGCATCCGCGGACATTGGCTTCGTTACTATTTCGAACTGCCGCTTTTAAGAGTCTTGGACATGGGCCTGCGTCCGCGTACGGAGAGCCTGCCCATCGATCTGCGCTGGTGGAAATACGGCGAACATCCGGCGCAGACGATCTTCGCTGCCGGTTATGCTGCGCTTAACCTGGCCTATATTACTGCTGCTATCGCCGGACTGCTGCGGTGGCCGCGACTGGCGGGTGCTATGGCCGCGTTCATTGTGCTGCGCTGTTTACTGCTCGCTACGCTTGAAGCGCCGGAATCGCGCTACACGCTCGAACTATTTCCCGTTCTTATGGCGCTTGCCGCTTCGGCGCTGAGTCGCAGGTCGCACCAGGACGCAGGGCATTCACTTGCGAACGATTTGGGTTTTGGAAGTAGTTTTTAAAGTAAATGCTGACGTGGGCACTTTGTCGTTGTACTTTATTTTGGAGTAGGTCGCGGTACGTATGTCCCCCGATGGCTCAAAGAATTGCTGCTTAAGCGATATAGCTCGGGAAGCATCAATCCAGACGGTAACGTGGTCAAACATTTTCCTGACACTGTCCTGCTTCGGAACCATATCGAGCCTGGCGGTCTGAATCCCGCCTATTGCCTCGACGCCTTTGTAAGTGATGTCCCAGTTAGCCGCTAGGTCGCGCCCGCTTCCGCCAAATCCTAGAGTTAGGAAGCTCTCGTACTGCATCCGGTTCACGCCGGCAGTAAAGACCGTGACTTGATCGATCTTAGGTTGGAAGAACTGTAACTCGCCCATCTTGTAGACAACTACTTTCTCGTCGGGCTTGGACAGGTGGGCCGCCATCCACGTGCCGCCGCCCTTGCGGTCGAAGTAGATTGTCCCGGACTGCGACTCATGTTCGTCGACTACTTTCTCGTACTGGTCCCAGTCGAAGTCAGCCTGGGCACTTTGAAACCTGGCCGAAGCAGCGTCCATCTGCGCCAATACCTTGTCTAGTTCAGCGCTCTGCGCTTGAACCACGGTACTGAGGCACGCCAGGGTCAGCGCCGCCCCCATCAATCTCGCTAACCGGCCTATCTTCTTTCCTGCTCCAATTGAAGTGCTCACCTGAATGACCCCGTTTACTCTTGAGACCCGGAAAGCTTACCTAAGTAGCGCGTGCCCTAGCGGTGGGCCCAGACCGTGTAACTCAGCACGTGGCCATGAGTGTCTTTTACCGGCTCGTACCTGTCGATCACAACTTCGCCCGAGATGGGCGCTATGGACTGTTGCAATGACTCCTCCAGCTGTTCTGGATCGTTGGTCTTGTCAACCCGGTCCTGCGCAATTTGATAGATGAATCCGCGCGGTCCGTCCGTCTTCACCAGCACCTCGCTGGCTATCAGATCGCGGTCAACGGGACGGTCATGAAAATTTACCAGCCGGGGTGACAAAAACAAAAACAGCAGGATCAGCGTCACCATGACGTCATAGTGGAGGCTCCCCCGCTCATAAGTCCAAAATAAATAGCTATGTAATATGCTCTTCATTTACCTGGTACTTCCTGTCCAACTTAAGTCAACTACTACTTACATCTTTCTCGGGTGGATTACAGTTTCGCCGCCCATATAACTAACAAGCGCTTCAGGGATTCGCACGGCGCCATCTGCCTGTTGATAATTTTCCACGATCGCCACCCACGTCCGCCCCACAGCCAGAGCGCTCCCATTCAAGGTATGCACAAACTCTGACTTACTCTTTCCCTGCGGCTTATAGCGGATATTCGCGCGCCGCGCCTGAAATGCCTCGAAATTTGAGCAAGAACTAATCTCCCGATACAAAGCCTGACCCGGTAGCCATACTTCCAGGTCATAGGTCTTGGCCGCCGAGAACCCCATATCCCCGGTTGAGAGCAACATCCGACGATAGGGCAGCCCCAGTTTTTCGAGCACTGCTTCAGCATTCGCGGTCAGCTTCTCGTGTTCAGCATAGCTATCTTCGGGACGGCAAAACTTGACTAACTCCACCTTCTGAAATTGATGCTGCCGGATGATGCCGCGGACGTCCTTTCCATAAGACCCAGCCTCGGACCTAAAGCACGGTGTATAGGCCGTCAGCGAAAGGGGCAGCATCGCCTCGTCCATTACCTCGTCCCGATAGAGATTCGTGACGGGAACTTCGGCCGTCGGAATCAGCCAGTGGTCGTTGTCACGGTAATCGCCCGCTACAAACGGCCCGTCCTCCGCGCCTTGGCAGCGAAACAAATCGTCCGCAAATTTCGGCAGCTGCCCGGTCCCATAGAGAGACTTGCTGTTCACCATGAACGGGGGAAGCACCTCGGTGTAGCCATGGTCGCGAGTATGCAGGTCGAGCATGAAGTTAGTCAGGGCCCGCTCGAGCCGCGCGCCCTGGTCCCAGTAGACCGCAAATCGCGAGCCGGATAGCTTCGCCGCCCGCTCTAGATCGAGAATGCCCAGTTGCTCGCCCAATTCCCAGTGAGGCTTCGGTGGGAAGTCGAATGCCGAAGGCAAACCCCACTGCTTCACTACTATATTGTCCGCTTCCGAGCGCCCCGGTGGGACCGATGCATGAGGCAGATTCGGCAGCCCGGTGAGCATTGCCTCTAATTCGCGATCCAGCGAATCTGCGGCGCCCTGCCCAGCTTCGATCTCGCCCTTCAGCTCGCGGACCTGCTCCATGACTGCGCTCGCGTCCCCACCGGATTTTTTTAGCTGCCCGATGCTCTCCGAGAGGGAATTGCGTTTACCCTTCAACGTCTCTAGCCGCGTGATGCGCTCCCGCCGCTCGGCATCAAGGCGCAAAAAATCCCCCAGCACCACGTCCGGATCCATCCCACGCGTTCGAAGCCGCTCCTCGACCAAACCAAAATTCGCCCGGACAAACCCCAGATCAAGCATCCCTACCAGCTTACAAGACGGACGATCCCCGCCAGTCGGGAGAAGTTACCTCCGCAACCTGCTTCAGGCGGCGAGTCCTGTTCCACAGGAGCGACGCTACCGATAGCCATACTGGAGAGATTATCGATGGCCATCAGCTTATCCACCGCAGGTCCGATAGTCCTTTCGACGACTCCGCCGACTTACTCTCCAGTAGCGGCGTCACCCACCAGCGGCCAGGTCTCGCTCTCCGAGATTATCTCTGCCCTGTCTTTCGCCCTTGACCTCGTCGAAGATGCGAAGCCCGGACACGCCATTCGCTCATGCCTGATCGGCATGAGGATCGGGAACGCGATGCGTTTGAACGGCGCCGATCTCGCCGACCTCTATTACGCACTGCTTCTCAAAGACGTCGGGTGTTCGACCAACGCTCGACTGATCTGCGACCTCATCGGGGGCGACGACCGCGTCATCAAGCGGGAAGCCAAACTAACGGACTGGAGCCGAGCGTCGATCTCAGGGGTGCGGATGTTGTGGCGTAACTCGCGCCCTGGCGCCCGCCTGACGGAGAGGATCGGGCGGCTCGCCAATATGGCACTCCATCAAGACCAGTGCAATTCCCAAATCATCGGCATGCGTTGCGAACGGGGGGCCAACATCGTGCGCAAGATGGGATTGAGCGCGCGCACGGCAGAGGCCGTCCGATCGCTCGACGAACATTGGAATGGGAGTGGACACCCGGACCGGCTGGTGGGCGAAAATATTCCGCTGCCGGCGCGCATACTCAATGTCGCGCAGCATCTTGATCTGTTCGCGGCAGACAAGGGCAAAGACGTTGCCGTCGCCGTCTTGATCGAGCGCTCCGGCCGATGGTTCGACCCCGAGATTGTACGAGTTGTAAAATCGTTGTCCCGGCGAAATATCCTGTGGAGCAATTACGGCTCAGACACCGAACGCGCCGCCGTCCGCGACCTTGAACCTGGACGCGCCATGCTGGCCGATGAACGCCAGATTGACAACATCGCAGAAGCCTTCGGCGACATCGTCGACGTAAAGAGCTCGTTCACGTTCCGGCATTCGATCGGAGTCACGGAAGCCGCAATGGGGATTGCCCACGAACTCGGCTTCAACGACGCGCGCAAGAAGATCATCTATCGCGCCGCGCTCTTGCATGACCTCGGCAAGCTACGCGTCTCCAATTCGATTCTGGACAAACCTTCCAGCCTGGACGATAGCGAGTGGCGCGTGATGAAGGAGCATCCCGGGCTCTCGCGAAAAATTCTCTCTCAGATCGGGGCCTTCAGCGAGATCGCCGAGATCGCCGGCAACCACCATGAAAAGCTGGACGGCTCCGGCTATCCTTTCAAGCTCACTGGCCGCGAGCTGTCCCTCGAAGCCCGCATCCTGACCGTCGCTGACATCTACGGCGCGCTGAACGAAGACCGCCCTTATCGCGCGGGCCTGAGCCGTGAAAAGATTTGCTCCATCATGTCGGGGGAAGTTCCCCACAAGCTGGATCCTGACTGTTTTGAGGCGCTGATGCGCTCGCTCGATCGCGACCGCTCAATCGCGGGACCGGCATAGACGTCGCAACAGCTCGCTTCTCAACTCCCATACAATGTGGCCGCCTATCTCAAGACCTCTTCAGCGATGGTTGCCAATGCTGGCAACAAAGTCGCTTGCAAAAAAGGTGTCCATTGGAGTACAACGAGGTTATAGATGCACACGGTAGTCGAAACGCCGTCCTATCTGCGCTCCGCAGCGATATTCAGCGAGGCCGAAAGGGAGGACATCGTCTCCATGATCTCGGCCGATCCGAAGTGTGGTGAACTCATGCAGGGCACGGGAGGCTTCCGAAAGGTTCGGGTCGGACGCGGGAGCTTGGGCAAGCGCGGAGGAGCCAGGGTCATTTACATTTTTCGCA
>DASWUZ010000004.1:0-8994 GCA_036401395.1 Acidisarcina sp. | reverse complement strand
ACTCACCCGGACATAAGCGAAATATCGCCCCGCCAGGTAGAGTTACAACTAAATCTGACCGAGCGGCTCTTTGCCAGCAAGCTCGGAATACAGCCACTTTACTTTCGTCCACCTTATTCAATCGACCAGGAGCCGGACACGAATGATCAGGCGGCCCCGGCGGACATGATTCAGCAGATGGGTTACACCATCATCGGCAACAAGATCGACACTTATGACTGGGACGAGCACCCGAAGAAGACACCGCAGGAGATCATAGAGTCAGTACTCGAGCAGATCGATATCATGAAGGACAAGCCGTGGCTGCAGGGCAGCATTATTTTGCTGCATGACGGAGGAGGCGATCGCTCGGCTACCGTAGCAGCACTTCCCGGCTTGATTGAGACCCTGCGCGCCCGCGGGTTTAACCTCGTGCCCGTATCGGAACTGATGGGTAAGACAACCGCGGAAGTGATGCCCCAGTTATCGCCGCAATTAAGGTGGCAGGCCCGCGTCGACTCGCTGGCATTTTTTATATTTGCGTTCTTTTACAAGTTCGGGGTTTATATATTTTTCATCGGCGACGTGCTCATGAGCGGCCGCCTGATTATCGTGGGAATATTCGCAGTCATCGACCGCTTTCGTAAGAGAACTATTCCTGACGCTGGCGCCTTCGAGCCCAGGGTGGCGGTGCTGGTCCCGGCATATAACGAAGAGAAGGTAATTGTCAGGACAATCCGCTCGGTGCTCAACTCGAACTATGAGAATCTGCGAGTGATCGTCATTGATGATGGTTCAAAAGATGCGACTTATGAGATTGCGAAGGAAGCGTTCGCTTCAGAGATAGCCTCGGGCCAAATCATAGTTCTGACTAAGTCCAACGCTGGCAAGGCGGAGGCACTCAATTTCGCCATTGAGCATCTTGATGAAGAGTTCTATGTAGGCATCGACGCAGATACAGTCATAGCCCAGGATGCGGTCTCAAAGTTGATTAGCCACTTTGCCGATCCCAAAGTGGGTGCGGTCGCCGGAAATGCAAAGGTCGGAAACCGCGTGAATCTCTGGACACGCTGGCAGGCGCTTGAGTACATCACCAGTCAGAATTTCGAGCGGCGCGCGCTTGATCTTTTCAATGTAGTTACTGTCGTGCCTGGAGCCATCGGCGGGTGGCGTACTGAGGCTGTGCGTAACGGCGGCTGCTATCCCGTAAACACCGTCGCCGAAGATGCTGACCTGACGATGAACCTCCTGGAACAGGGTTACAAGGTTGTATATGAAGATAGCTCTCTGGCCTTCACAGAGGCGCCGATTGATGCAGGCGGGCTGATGAGGCAACGGTTCCGGTGGTCTTTCGGGATATTGCAGGCCGTCTTTAAGCACCGCAATGCCTTTTTACGGAACAAGGCTATGGGTTTCTTTGCGCTGCCTAACATCCTGGTCTTCCAGATTTTACTTCCTTTGGTCTCTCCTTTCATAGACATCATGTTTGTCGGGGGTGTCCTGCATTACTTGATTGACAAACACTACCACCCCGACACGGCTAGTTCGGCAGACTTTGAGAAACTGCTGACTTATTTCCTGGGATTTCTAGTAATTGACTTTGTTACTTCCACGCTAGCATTTTCTCTGGAACGCAAGCATCCGGCTAATAAGGGTGATGGATGGTTACTCTTCCATATCTGGCTGCAACGATTCGCTTACCGGCAGGTGTTTTCGCTGGTCTTGCTCAAGACGATTAAGCGCGCGATCGATGGGCGGCCCTTCAGCTGGGATAAGTTAGAACGAACGGCGAAGATGTCCAGACAAACTGAGCGAATTGCTGCCGGGTTGTGATAAACATCTCTCTTTGAAATCACTTTGGGGGTATTCGTGGTCTAATTTCCGCTGTGGCCGCGCTGGATTTAGACTAGCTTCATTATGACCTACGCTCCTGTGAACAGCACTTTGATCCTGCCTCGTGCCCCTGTGGGCGCCTTTTGTAATGAGCCCTTTACGGATTTCAAAGATAGTGAGAATGCGCATGCCATGAGGGCCGCGCTGGCGCGCGTTGGCGACCAGCTGGGGCATGAGTACGAGCTGATTATTGGCGGGGAGCGGCTACGGACTGCGGGGAAGATCGAATCGCATAACCCGGCCCGGCCCGCTCAGGTGGTCGGTGTTCATCAAAAAGCTGGGGCGGAGCACGCGGAGTTGGCGGTTGCGGCTGCTCTTAAGTCCTTTGAAAGCTGGAAGATGGCCCCGGTTGAGGAGCGGGCCGCGCTGCTGCTGGCTGCGGCGGACCTGATCCGGCAGCGGCACTTTGATTTTTGCGCTTGGCTTGTTTATGAAGTCGGCAAAAATTGGGCGGAGGCCGACGCGGATGTTGGTGAAACGATTGACTTTCTGGAGTTTTATGCGCGGGAAGCGCTGCGGATGGCGAGGTCGACGACGCCGATCCAGTTTCCGGGCGAGCGGAATGAGTTGCACTACATTCCGCTGGGGGTTGGCGCGGTAATTCCGCCCTGGAATTTCCCGTTTGCGATCATGGCGGGCATGACTTCGGCGGCGATTGTGGCGGGAAATACGGTGGTGCTGAAGCCCTCCAGCGAGTCGCCTACCATTGCAGCTAAATTCGTGGAAGTGCTTGAGGAAGCAGGACTTCCGCCGGGGGTGGTGAACCTTTGCCCGGGGTCGGGCGCTACGTTTGGAAATGCGATTGTTGAGCACCCGAAGACTCGCTTTATTGCCTTCACGGGGTCGAAAGAGGTTGGGCTCGACATTCACGCCAAAGCGGCGATGGCGCGGCCGGGTCAGATTTGGATTAAGCGGACGATTCTGGAGATGGGAGGTAAAGATTCTATTGTAGTTAGCGCCGATGCCGACCTGGATGCGGCGGCGGATGCGGTGGTGGTTTCGGCGTTTGGATTTAGTGGGCAGAAGTGTTCGGCTTGCTCGCGGGCCATTGTGGACGAGGGGGTTTACGAGGTCTTTGTGGAGAAGGTGCGGGAGCGAGTTTCGGAGATCGAGGTGGGGGATCCTGTTGAAAACAAGCGCTTTGGGCCGGTCGTCAATGCTGCAGCGATGAAATCCATCCTCCGATATATCGAGGTGGGAAAGACCGAAGGGCGGCTGGTGGCCGGTGGTCATGCGATCAAGACGGCGGAAGGCGGGTATTATGTGGCCCCGACGGTGATCGCGGATGTGGCTCCCATGGCCCGGATTTCGCAGGAGGAAATCTTCGGGCCGGTGCTGGCTTTGATCAAGGCGCGTGACTTCCGGGATGCTCTATCTATAGCAAACAACACGGAATACGGGCTGACGGGGGCGGTATTTTCCTCTTTGCGGGAGAAGCTGGATCTGGCCAGCCGGGAGTTTTTTGTGGGGAATCTTTATCTGAATCGGAAGTGTACGGGGGCCATGGTGGGGGCGCATCCTTTTGGGGGATTTAATATGTCGGGTACCGATTCGAAGGCTGGCGGGGCGGACTATTTGGGCCTCTTCATGCAGGCAAAATCAGTCGCCGAGCGGCTCGGTTGACGTGTCCCCTAGCACTCCTCTAACCCCTATGGGGCCTTAGAGGGGTTAGAATAAGCCAACTCTAACCGTCTGGGGCGGCTAAGGGGGTTAGAATTAAGGCTCAATTCTAACCGGTGAAGCGTCTTGAAGGGGTTAGAATCGCTTTCTCTAACCCCTTCAGGGTGCTTTGGAGGTTAGAAATCGACTTTAGTCTTCGGCGAATAGTGTCGGCCTTTGATTCCATGGGTGTTAGCTAGTACCTGGGCGATGGCCTCGGGGTAGGCGATGTGTTCCTCGGCGAGGATGCGGGCGGAGAGGGTGGATTCATCGTCGGTGTCGAGGACGGGGACGGCGCGCTGGAGGATGATGACCCCGTGGTCGAGTTTTTCGTCGACGAAGTGGACGGTGCAGCCGGAGATTTTCGCTCCATAGTCGAGGGCCTGGCGCTGGGCGTCGAGGCCGGGAAAAGCGGGCAGCAGGGAGGGGTGGATGTTGAGGATGCGGTCGGGGAAGGCGCGGACGAATTCGGGGGAGAGCAGGCGCATGTAACCGGCGAGGCATACGAGGTCGACGTTGTGGTCGCGGAGGGTGGCTATGATTTCGGCGTCGTGTTCGGTGCGGGCGCGGCCTTTGGATTCGATTACTTTGGCGGGAATGTTTCGGGCGTGGGCGGCGGCGGCGCCTGGGGCTTCGGCGCGGTTCGATATAACGATGGCGATTTCGGCGTCAGGGATTTTGCCGGTAGCTATCCTGTTGGCTATCGCGATGAAGTTAGAGCCACGGCCTGATAGTAGTATTCCTAGTTTGTGCATTTACTCATCACAAGAGAGTTTGTCTTGTCGAATTAATTCCCTGACTAAACATTAATCCCGCCGAATTTGCGCGCCTTGCGAGATACCTCTCGGTAAAGGCTTTCGCACGCGGTGGTCTCTGTGTATGACGGAAACGCGACTTTAATCGCACGGCGGAGATATTGAACTCTAGCTTCTAAATCAGGCGCTGCTGAGGTGGACGCCATTGCCCTTTGAAGCAGCCATTCGTCGACCTCCCCTGGCCGGTCTAACAGACTGACGTAGAAGGCAAGCGTCTCTTTCCACCAATCGTCGCCGTTTATGTACCAGCCCAAGGCCTGTTTGGGGCGGCGCCCCATGTGATCCCTCAAATCGCGGGAGGCAAGGAACTCTTGGAAGGACAAATGGCTGAAGGTGAGCGTGCGCCCAACGCGAAGCAGAAGCCCATCTTCGATTATGTCTTGCATGAACCGTTTCCATTGGGGCAAAAGCGTATTCATTGAGTTTTTTATGGCCGCTTTGAAATCTGATTCCGTGGCGTCTCGCTTATGAGCGTGCTGCAACATTCCAGCGAGTCGTGCAAGAACCACCTCTTTGTCTCTGACTGTATATTCGCTGGCCCTCCGCTGAACATTTTTGTAGAAATCCCAACCACCGCAGAGCAGTTCCACAAACAATGTGTACAATTTGGTTTTGTTGGGAGGAACGGATTTTGTCTTGCGAAACACCATGAGTATCAAAGTTGCAAGAAGGGGAACTCTCATCAGGTCAGCTATATTTCCGCTGTCCGTCAATCTCGCAAAAAATAAAGGTGTTTCGTCAGCGCCTAGCCATCGTTTGGCAAGCGCATTGATCTTTTCGTCGCTTAGCTCTGATAATCGAATCCTGGGCAACCATCTTAGGTTTGGACTACTCACGTGATCTCTGGCTGTCATAATAACTTGAAGGAAGGCCCAATTGGTTGCTGCCTCTTCCGCCAATTTGACGATTTTTTCCTGTCGTTCGGCTGAGGTCACTTCATCGAGCCCATCGAGATACAAGCGGATCCGGCTGAACGGAGACTTGCCGGCGCTCTGTTGTTGAAGTAAGCTCTTCAATTCTTCCTCTGGGAAGAACACCTCATCGAATTTGCCAATGGTACCTTGAGAGAGTGGATGGAGCGCACGATAAACAGGCAATACTGTCGCTTCCTTCTGCACGAGTCTATTCGCATCGTGAATGGCGTGCCACTTGCAAAAGGTTGTCTTGCCGAACCCTGCAGGGCCTGTGACTAGTAGTGAACCCTCGTAGTGGTCAAGAAGTCCTTCCTCGAACAGTAGAGTCTGGTAGTCTTCAGCCTGATCAAATGCCAGAGGAACCACTCTTGCCGCCTCGCCAACCTGGCAATAAGTCAAGAATTCTGGATTATCGAGAACAGCAAGCGGGTCACGGTGTTTGACGGACGCAAAGCGAGCAGCAACCGAGAGCTGATCCCCCAGGCCGGTAAGAGCTGCGGCCACCGACTCTTGGGCGGAGCGTGCGTGGGCCAGTAGTTGTTGTGATGGCCGAAGCGTTACGACCACATCCTGTTCCGACAAAATAAAGCTTTCCTCCTCTTGCTGCCTCCCGCCCGCGCTTTTCCTCGGCTTCGCGAAGTATTCACGGTACCTCACGGTCCAGAGCTTGTCGATTTCGTCCCCTAACTCCAATAACAGGCGGATGGCGTGGTCGGCCGCGGTAGCATTGGCACTCCAAAACACTGAAGCTTCGAGCAGTGCGCTGACCCGCTTGACCATCAACCTGAATGACTTCACGTCAGCTAGTTGCTTCGCGCCGTAGAGAACATCTAAGGTTAGAGTGTGGCCCTCGAGCAGCCTTCGTGTTCTCAGTTTCCGATAAAATTGAGGTTCCACGTAAAGGTCCGTCCAAGAGGATGGCGACCTTCCAAGGTAGGGATTCCTGAGTATTAGGCTAGCGAGGGCGTAGTCCTCTTCGAGGCCTTTCCGAAGCGTACTGAGATAAGAAACCAAAATGCTAGACTCAAACCATAGGAACTCGCGCCAGTATTGCACAAAGAGCTGGATCAAATCCGAGCCACAAACAAACCTGATCTGACCACTTCGTTGCAGGACTGACTTGACTGAGTCGATGGTGCTAGTCGCACACTCGTAAGGACTGATCACGTAAACAGAGTCTATCCATTCGTCTCGTCCTTTTCCGTCTGCAATCGGTTCGCTAAATGCGGATTGAACCTGATTCACGACGGTCTGTAATTCTGCGACCAAGGTCGGTGCCCCACTCTTATGATCATCGGCGCGCCCGTTGATGGGACGCACCTTTACCACGCAGGCGAAGAGCCTGCGCTCGCCCATCGGGCCGTCGCTGTAAAAGACGATGTCCTTACCCTTCTCGCCGGGACCATGCGTAATCCTCACTCCATTGTGCCCCATCTTCCGGAAGAGGTCGGCAAGCACGGTCCGCAAGTGGGCCTCGTCTTTGAACTCCTGAGCGAAGAGCTCTATTTGACTGGCGTGCGATCCCGTGGGGCGGGACTGGAGTCGCGTGGAAGCAGACTGTCTCATCGTTCACTGAGCCATTAACGAAGGATTTGTTTACACATATTAAATGCTTTGATTCGAATTGATACCGGAGAGGTGATGGCAGGGTGACCTAGCCTCTCAACGATTTGATCGTCAGCGAGCTCATATAGAGCGATTCCTACCAGAAAGATGGCCATGATGACGGAAGTTACGATAACAAGTTACGCACTTCTTGCTCGTTAGTCAGGGCGGGTGCCCCATGTCTCAGAGGCGAGACATGGGGCACCCGCTTGGTTGGACTTCGCGGATTCGGCTTGCCCTTACTTGGCGCTTTGATTCAAGGCTAGGAGATTCATGATTTAGTTATAGGTTACTTTGCGGTCGCCTTTGGTTATGCGGCCGACGACGTGGAACTTTTCGCTGGCTCGGTCCAGCATCGTTTTGGTTCGCTTGAACTTATCGGCTGGGATGGCGGCTATTAGTCCTATGCCCAGGTTGAAGGTACGGAGCATTTCTTCCTGGGGGACGTTGCCTATTTGCTGCATGTGTTCAAAGATGGGCAGGACGGGCCAGCTACCTAGGTCGATTTGAGCGGCGGTACCTCGGGGAAGGATGCGGGGAAGGTTTTCGGTGATGCCTCCGCCGGTAATGTGGGCCATGCCGGTCGTGTAGGAGTTACCGGAGCTATCGAGGGCAGTCAGTTTCTTGATAATTGGCAGATAGCTTCTGTGTACTTTCATAAGTGCCGCGCCGGCTTTATCTTTAATTTCGTTGACATATTGTTCGGGCTTGTATCCGGCTACTTCAAAGAGTAGTTTGCGGGCCAGCGAGTAGCCGTTGGTGTGGAGGCCGGTGGAGGGAAAGCCGATGAGGACGTCGCCGGGCTGGATAGCTTCGCCGGTGATGATGCGGGCGCGGGGGACGACGCCGACGATGAAGCCGGCTAGGTCGTATTCGCCATCGTTGTAGAAGCCGGGCATCTGTGCGGTCTCGCCGCCGATGAGGGCGCAGCCGCTGGCGTGGCAGGCGTCGGCGATGCCGCTGACTACTTTTTCAGTGATCTCGGGATCGAGCAGGCCAGTGGCGAGGTAGTCGAGGAAGAAGAGCGGAGTCGCGCCCTGGACGGCGATGTCGTTGACGCAGTGGTTGACGAGGTCGCAGCCAATGGTGTGGTGGACGCCCATTTCAAAGGCGATTTTGAGTTTGGTGCCTACGCCGTCGGCGCTCGAGACGAGGACGGGATCGGGGTAGCGGGTGGCGTCGAGTTTGAAGAGGCCGCCGAAGCCGCCTATATCGCTGAGGACATTTTTGTTGAAGGTCTTTTGGGCGAGGTACTTGATGCGCTGCTTGGCGCGGTCGCCGCGGGTGATGTCTACTCCGGCGTCGGAGTAGGTGATGGGCTTGCGCGGCGGGGTGGCTTTCTTTTCTGGCACGGGCTTCCGTTTAAAGGTGAGGTTTTAGTGACCGCTGAGTGGGTTGCTGGAAGGACTTCAGTTTAGCACTGAGGTTGGGTGGGCGGGTTTGTGGAGTCTGCCTCGTCTAGGGGAGGGTTGGGTGAATAAGACAGGGATCAGGGTTTAGGGATTAGGGTTTACGAATGGCTTTAGGGACTGCGGTCAGTTGGAGGTCAGGTTCATTTTTTGGAGTAGGGCCCGGAAGCGGGGATTGCCTTTTAGGGGGATGTATTGGCGGCCGGAATTCATTTGCAGGAGGAAGGAGTTTCTTTCTTCGTAGGCGCGTTCCAGGTAGTCGAGGGCTTCGGGAAAGCGACCGAGGGCGAGGTAAATTTCGGCGATCCACTGAGAGGCGATGCATTCGTGGCGGGAGCGGTTTATGAGTTCGAGGATGAGCTCTTCAGCCTCGGCGGTGCGGCCGGCTCCGGCGAAGCCCACACCGAGGCCGGAGACCAGCATCTGGTGGTGGTCTGAGGCGACGGCGGCGCGGAGGCTTTCGTTGATGGCCTCTTCGGCGCGGCCGCTGAAGGTGAAGACCCAGCTGCGAAGCCAGTGAATGAAGACGGCTTTGGGTTCCAGTTCGAGAGCCCGGTCGATCAGGGCGGTGGCGGCGTCGAGGTCATCGAGCCAATATTCGGTAGCGGCGGCGAGGTAGCAGATGAGGCCTGAGTCAGGCTCGTCGCG
Source organism: Acidisarcina sp. (assembly GCA_036401395.1). Taxonomy (GTDB): domain Bacteria; phylum Acidobacteriota; class Terriglobia; order Terriglobales; family Acidobacteriaceae; genus DASWUZ01. The sequence continues at coordinate 72 of DASWUZ010000004.1, read as the reverse complement.
TGTCATGACGGTGACGTCGGCCTTGGCCTTGCTCCACTGCGCCTGAGTTGCGTAGACGAAGGAGCGGTAGGC
>DASWUZ010000003.1:0-26931 GCA_036401395.1 Acidisarcina sp. | reverse complement strand
AATCTATCCTTACTGGCAGGCCTTCACGCCCGCACCCCATCTCCAGACCGTTCACTTCAGGGTCAACGGCCAGCCGCAGACCGCCATCGTGCCCTACGGCGGAGGCACGTTCACCGGGGCCAGCATCACCCCGATCATCCTGCGATGGAACCTCCGCCCTCGCTACAAAAGTTCAAGTCCCGAAAAATTAATCCCTTACCTCCAAGGCGCCGGCGGTCTCATCTGGACCAACCATAAATTCCCCCCCGACGCGATAGTTCCTCACGGCACACCCGGCGGCACCAGCGTCTTCAACTTCACCCCGCAATTCGGCCTCGGCTTCAACTATTTCGTTAAGCCGCGGCGCTCAATCACCTTCTCCGCCAACGCAGTCCACATATCAAGCGCCAGCCTCGGCGACAGAAATCCAGGCGTCAATGCAAGCGTGCAGTTCCAACTGGGATATAACTGGTGGAAATAACATTTTCATAATCTGGCAAGCTCCACCGCTCCACGGCTGATCACAAGACACTTGACGAGGTAAGCAAAGTGGCGTCAGACGCAATCATGGAGTGTGTCCCAAACTTCTCCGAAGGGGCCGACCTCGGCAAGGTGCGCGCCATCGTCGCCTCCATGCGGGTGCCCGGCGTCTCACTGCTCGACTGGTCTCTCGACTCCGATCACAACCGTTCCGTGGTGACCATCGCCGGGCCGCCGCGCGCCGTCGTCGAGTCGGCCATCTGTGGCGCGGGCAAGGCCGCCGAACTCATCGACCTGACCCGCCAAGCCGGCGTTCACCCGCGCATCGGCGCCGCGGACGTCATTCCCTTCGTTCCAATCGCGGGCATCTCTCTTGAGCAGTGCGTGCTCTCCGCCAGACAGGCAGCCATGGGCATTTGGGACCGCTACGGCATTCCTTCCTACCTCTATGAAGCAGCAGCCTCGCGCCCCGACCGTGTCCTGCTGGAAGACGTGCGGCGCGGCCAGTTTGAAGGTCTTCGCGACCTCGTAAGCCGGGAGGCATCGCGCCGGCCCGATATTGGCGGGCCAGACTTGCACCCGACCGCGGGTGCCTCCGCCGTGGGTGCCCGCAAGTTTCTCATCGCCTACAACGTCTACATTGACAGCGCCGATCTGACGACCGCCCGCGCCATCGCCCGCGACATCCGTGCATCCGGCGGCGGCCTCTCAGGCGTTAAAGCTATGGGTGTCGTCGTCCAGGGGCAGGCACAAATCTCGATGAATATCACCGACTTTCGCATGACCCCGGTAGGCCACGCCTACGCCGCCGTCAAAAAAGAAGCTCGCCGCCACAAGGTCAGCCCCGTCCGCGGCGAGCTCATCGGCCTCATTCCAGAGGCGGCCTATGAGCGTGACAGCGACTGGGTGCGTCAGTTAGATGGGTTCGACCCGGCCCAAAAGATCTTCGAGCGCCGATTAGAGCAACCCCTCGACTGGCCCGCCTGACTGTCCCGCAGGGTACTGAGGGTACCCGGCGTCGAAAGAATCTGCGCGGGACTGACGTTGAGTCCAACGTCAGGTCGCGCCGGTAAAGATAAAACCCCGGCCAAACCGTCTAAAATAGAAACGAAGAGTAGTTTCGGGGTCGTCAGCTAAGTTCCGGGGCGCTGTGCCGCGATGAAGGTGACAGGAGATTTGAGTGATTCAAGCGATGTATTTCTTCAATAAGACAATAATGTGTGGCGTGGCCGTAGCTGGTGTGGCGTTCGCATTGACAGGCCCGGCCTTTGCTGCACCGCTCGATCTGGCAGCCCGCTCCGCCATTCCCCGCGAACTGCAGCAGCTCACCGTCGTCGACTTCAGGGCAATGCAGAACTCGCAAGCCGCCATGGATCTCAAAGGCCGCGTCCTGCCGCCGGAACTCAAGCAGCTTGAAACCGCCCTAAAGCAGTCGGGCCTCAACGAAAATCACGATGTAGAAGTGCTGGCCTTCGCCGCCTTTCGCATCGACAACTCCCCTGACTCAAACGAAATGGTTGGCGTCGCGCAGGGTCAATTCCCGCTACCTGATATTCTCGCCGGCTTTAGAAAAAAGAAGATCAAGGCGACCCTGTTGCGTACTAACCGGATATTCCCGATGGGCAGCAGCGGAATGGTGATCAGCTTTATCGAATCTTCGACCATGGTCTTCGGCGACATGGACGCCGTGCGGCACGCGCTTGATGCCCGTGACGGCATCTCCCAGAGCATGTTGAATAACTCCACCATGCTCGACCTCATGCAAGGCATCGACAGTGAGCCGTTGTGGAGCATCCTCGACCAGAAGGGAACTCAAACCATGATGCGCTCCGTGCTCGCCGGCGAAGTGTCGCAGATCGCCGACTACGAGACCGTCAAGAAGCGCATGCTCAGTTCGCGCTACACCATGAACTTCCAAAACGGAGTCAAGTTCAACCTCGACGTAATGACTCCGGATACCTTCACCGCCGCGACCATCTCATCCCTGATGAATGCGGCCGCGCTCTATAAAAAAGTAAGCGGCAGTCCGATCGAAAAACAGGCAATCCAGAGCACGGACATCAGTTCGAGCGCGGGGACGCTGCAAGTGCGGTTTTCGGCGTCTGATAGTGATTTTGCGAGTCTGCTGCAATCTTCTCTATTCCAGACAGTCGTTCGCTAAGGCTCTGCGGAGCTTGTGCAGGCTGCAAACCCGGGGATACACATGCGCGGCTTAGACCCCGCGATCCTTGGCTCGTCCAGGCAGCTATGGTTGTCGCAGCACTGAGGTCCACTGCACATTTCCGTCCTGATTGACGGTAATACTAAGCGACCCCTCCTGACCCTCGTCCAACTCAGGGCCGGTCGAGGTGCGAGGCTTACCCATATCGTCTGTGAAGGAAATCTTCACGCTGCCTGAGCCGAGAATCTTGAACCGGTAATGAAATTGGGAATGAGCGGGTATCGTGCTCGTCCCAAATCCGGCGCTCGGGTAGTCCACCTCGACAACATGAAGCGCCCGCGAGCCTTGGTTGTCGATGGTCGCCTCGACAAACCGCGAATGGCATCCTGCCAGGGAAACGAACACGCACAGGACCGCAGAAGCGGCCGGCAATCTCCTATAGCGGGTTGGCTTTTCAAGGTTGCGCATATCGGACAGAGCAATAAATAACTCTAAATAATAGACTTGCGTTCAAGGATGCGCGCCGTCAGCACCACGCCGGTCTCATTATTATGCAGCGTGATGGGGAATGCCAAAACATTCCAGACCCACTCCTCACCCTTGCGGGGCAGGTTGAGCAGCCCGCGATAGGTGCGGTCGATGTAGGTCTCCCGATCTCGCGTCACGGTATGCAGGATGTCGCGCCAGTCGGTCGCCAGCTCTGGCATTTCCAGAAACATGTTGCGCCCGACGAACCACTCCCGCGGTCGCTCCAGCAGCTTCGCGCACGCTTCGTTAACGTAAACCCAATCGCCCTCGCCATTGAGAATCTCAAGCACCACGTCCTCACCCATCGCCATGTTGATCCGCGAGTAGAAAAAGTCGCGCGCATCAACAACCACAGGGCTGCCGCGGCGCTTCGCCTCGAAAGACCGCAGCGCGCCCAGCAGATCGTCAATCGAGCTGTAGCCTTTCAGCAGGTGCATGTCCTCCACCCCCCCGAAGCGCCGCTCCAGGGTCGCCGACAGGATAATAATCGGAACTTCGGGCCGTCGACTGCGCAGGTCGGCCCCCACCTCGGTGCCGAATTGCCCCGCCCCCAGGTGGTAGTCCAGCACCGCGATATCGATCTGGTCGAGTACGCTCTCGGCCTCTTCCACCGTGCTGGCCGTCTCGGTCAGGTAGCCATGCTTGCGAAGGATCGTAGACCGCAGCAGCAGGTTTTCCGGATGGTCGTCGAGGAGCAAGACCCGGATCGGGGCCGTCTTTTTGTTGCAATTTTCTGTGGTTTGGGACTTGCTGGAGTCGATCTCGTCAGACATTGGGTAATGTGATGCGTTCTGGATGCATTACCACTGTCGAGCCGGCAACTACTTCCCGATTCATCTACTTCGGGGCCATTACCGATTTATTCTTCAGGGTCGGGCTGCGAATCTCTCTGCTTAATTTCCCGTTGCAGTTCTTTGATCAGCTCTGGCAGGCGCCTGTAAATGGCGACCACCTTCATCCATTGGCGGCTGTCGAAGGCAGGACTTCCCCCTAGCACCTTGCCCGGCTCGATGTCCCCGTGCAGCCCGGACTGGGCCATCGCCACCACTCCGTCGCCGATGTGACAGTGCCCGGCAACCCCAACCTGTCCAGCCAGGATAACCCTGTTGCCAACATGCGTCGACCCGGCGAGCCCGACCTGGGCGCAGATCAGGGTGTCTTCGCCGACCGTCGAACCGTGCCCCACCTGGGCGAGGTTATCGATTTTGGCGCCCCGCTTGATGCGCGTCTCCCCGACACTGGCTCGGTCGATGCAGGAGTTGGCCTGCACCTCGACATCGTCGCCAATTACAACTGGGCCGGACTGGGGAATCTTCTGCCAGCGCCCGGCGTCGTCTTTCGCGAAACCGAAGCCGTCTGAGCCGATGATCACTCCGTTTTGAAGCAGAACGTTATCGCCAATACGGCACGACTCCCGAACCACGGCATGGGCATGGGCAAAGAAGTTATCCCCAATCTTTACCAGCGGATAGATCACCACGTGGGGCAGCAGCGTGGCATCGTCGCCGATCACCGCGCCGGGCCCGACCACGACATATGCGCCGATATGGGCATCCCTACCAACGGTGGCCGTCGCATCCACGACCGCGGTGGGGTGAATGCCGGGCGCGTAGGGCGGCGGCTTGTAGAAGACTCCGACGGCGTGAGCGAAGGCGAGGTAGGGGTTTGAAGTCCGCAAGGTCGCGGTGGGGATAGCAGGGAAGTCTGGATTGACCAGAATCGCGCTAGCCTTGGTGGTGCGGCTCTGGGGAGCGTACTTCGGGTTGGCGATGAAGGTTAGGTGCCCAGCGGAGGCATCTTCAATGCCCATGACTCCGGAGATCTCAAGCTCTCCATCGCCATCAAGCGTTGCGCCCAGCACCCGGGCAAGTTCAGCTAACCGCATGATGGCGATTGTACTAGGAGGCTCCTAACCGCTTGTTGCACACAAAGGCTTCAACGGATGTCTTCGGTGGGTGTGCGACGGATAGGTGCAGCGGCGTTCCGTGTAAAAAAGACTTGCTTTACGACGGCTTGCGCGCAGTATGCGACCAAGGCGCTCAGGACGAACGTCGATGCAGTTACCGCCCACAGAAGTGCGTAATCCAATGCAGTTGGATTATGGTCGTGCCCATTCGCGTGGGCCCCATACTCAGCCGCCGGATTCATATCCATGAAGATAAGAGCCCCAAGCCAGAGTACGAGGCTTGTCACAAAAGGCGAGACGAGAGCAGCGAGAGTGAAGCGCCGAAGGGGTGGAATTACCAGACAAATGAACACAAGCGAGAAGCTCGCGATCACGCCCACGATCGGTATCAGGATGCCTTCCACAGGCTAGTTATACCGCAAGTTAATACTCAGGTTCTGTCATGATTCCCTAGCTAAAAAGACTTTCCTGTACGATGGATTCCTGCTCCTTCCTCGGCTCGATGGTGTGAGGCTTCCGCTTACCCGCTGGCGCGATGACCATGACTACCTCTAGATCTTTGATTGTGCTACGCGGCACGAACATGCGCTGGGTGTTGGAGCGGATGTCGGGCGGGGTGAGGAACAATCCCGGCTCGGCGATCAGCCCGATGTCATTGCTGGCCAGGCCCTCGATCAGATCGCCGTCGGTGAGTCGCATGCGCAGCCAGACGCCGGCGCTTCGGGGTCGTCCGGCGAAGACTTTCTTCAGCAGACGCTCGGGATTGTCGATCTCGCCCGAGTTAAAATCCCGGACAAAGCAGACCCACTTCACCTGCGCCAGCGGCAACTCAAGCACCTTGCCAGCCAGATCCAGGAACTCAATCGTGGTCGAATTGCTCAATGCAGCCGTAGACAGATAGCCGGGCAGCAGGTCGGAGGTATGCAGGCGCACGATCGCTTTTTTATGACTGCTGGCCATAATTGGTTGTGCTCGTTCGCAACGCTTTCGCGCAAGTGCACCGCACGGATTGTCGCACGACAGGCCGCTTCGCAACGATTATTGTGCAAAATGATAGCCAACGATAGACGCGTGTGATAAATTAGTGGTTTGTGGTTAGCGCGCGTTAGCTCCTATCTTATTCAAAACACGCAGGTTATGCTGCGGTAGGGGGCGGCTGGAGTCATTAGCAAGTCATGCCCGATTACGTTTATTTCCTCGAAAACCGACTCTCCTCAGACCAACAGTATGCGCTCAACCAGGTGCGGGATGCGGCCCGCGAAGCGGCGATGACCGTCTTTCTGACCGGCGGCGCTGTGCGCGATCTCACCAGCGGCTCGCCGGTCCGTGACCTTGATTTTTCGGTTCAGGGAAACCCTCTCAAGCTAAAGAAAACATTAGAGAAGCGCGGCGGGGTCATATGGGGCGAGCATGAGCCCTCACAGACTCTTTTCTTGCGCTTCCCCGGCGGAGCACGGGTTGAAGTCAGTGGAATCAGGCGCGAGGAGCACCCGAAGCCGGGAAAGACGGTTTACCACCCGGGTACCATTCTCGAAGATCTCAGACGGCGTGACTTCACCGCCAACGCCATGGCGCTTTCCCTGAATGAAGGCTCCTACGGCCTGTTGATGGATCCTTTGAATGGCGTGGCTGACATCGAGTCGCGCCTGCTGCGGCTGGTGAGCAATTACGGCTTCATTGAAGAGCCGGTTCGGCTCATCAGGGCAACCAGGCTGCTGGCGAGAATGGGTTGGGAGATGGATGAGAAAACCCAGACCCGCTTCCAGAATGCGGTCGATGAGGGAATGATTTCGGCCCTGTCCGCCTATCACCGCGGATATGAGTTGCAGGAGATCGGCCACGAAGAAGATGGTCTGAAAATCCTCAAAGTTTTAGAAGCGCAGGGGTGGATGAAGAGCCTCTTCCCGGCATGGACGAGCGCCAGTGCAGACGTTGCCGGCCTCGAACAGTTGCGCGAAGTGCAGGGTCAGTTGCAGATGCAGGGCGTTAATCCGGACACATCGGCGGCGCAGATGGAACTGCTCACCGCGAAGCTGCCGGCTAAAGAGATCGCGGCTCTGAAACATCTTTTCGTGCGTCAGGGTTTTGTAAAAGAGTGGGAGCGGCTCGAAGCGGAATCGAAAGATTTCGCCAAGATACTGACCGGGAAACAAGCGTCATCGCCCTCAGAAACTTGGAAGCTCTTCACTACGTCGAATGCGGAGGCGATCCTGTGGCTCGGGCTTACGAGCAAGGCCGCGGCAGTGCAGGCTAAGTTCACCAACTTCTTCTCGGTCTGGCCCGAGGCACGGCAGAGAATTCCCTACGTGGTCATGCAGGAGATGCGAATCACGCCGGAGCTGCCTGGTTACCAGGACCTGCTCAGGCAGATATTCCTGCAACTTATCGACGGTGGGCTTGAGACGGAGGAGAAGATGCGGGCGTTCCTTGAGCCCTTCTCACCTCCGGCGCCTCCTCCCCCGGTGAGCATCCGCAGGACGCGCGGAAAAAAAGCCGGCGCCCGAGCACGGGTTGAACTCGACGATGATGATGACGAAGACGCGCCGGATCGGACCACCCGCCGCGGCGATGATGACAAGGATGACAAAGAGGATTCCGATGAGGAGGACTCAACGGAAGCGCCGCTTCGCCTCGCCCCAGTCGTCAAGGCTCCCGTAGAGGCTGCGCCCGCACCGACCGCTCCGGCGACGCCCATCGCTGCCCCGGTTTCCGTTGAAGCTAGGCCAACTCCGCCCGCTTCTAAAAAGGCGGTCTCGAAAGCCCCAGTTGAAACGGCCGCTCCAGAAAAAGCGCCACCGGGGAAGTCTGCGAAAGAGGCCGCAAAGAAGGAGGCCGCAAAGCCTGTTGCTCCGGCGCCAGTGGCGAAAAAAGCTGCGGCTCCATTCGCTTCCAAGCCGACCGAGAAGAAAGTGGCTTCAGCGAAGGCTGCGCCGCCGGTTAAGAGCGGAAAAGCGGCACCGAAAGCGATTGCGGGTAAGCCTTCAAAACCTGCGCTCGCAAAGGTCCTTCCAAAAGGCCCGGCTGCAACCGCGAAAGGCACGGCAAAAGCCCTAAAACAGGCCGCGGCGAAATCAGTTCCGGCGAAGAAAGCGGCCCCGCCGTTGAAGACTGCGAAGAAAATTTTGAACTCCGCCGCCATCGCGAAGAAGAGTCCTGGTCCAAAGCCAACACCGAAAAAAGCGGTGCCGGCAAAGGGCGCGAAGAAGTCTGCGCCCGCAAAAAAGAAGCGGTAGGTTCCGGCTTTCCAGTCAACCGGCTGTTCCGTGAGCGACGGTTCGAGTCTTGGCGAAAATGCGGTCCTGCTTTTCCTCAGCTAATCGCTGCGCTCGCCGCAGTCGGGCCATTTCGGCATGGGTCACTGGCTTAAAATTAAGCCAGACCCATGGCTGAATTTACCCACCTGCATCTGCACACGGACTACTCCCTGCTTGACGGCGCGTGCGATGTAGACAAGCTCGTCTCTCACGTCGCTGAGATCGGCCAAACAGCCGTCGCGATCACTGACCATGGCAATATTTATGGTGCCGTGCACTTCTTCGAGGCGGCGAAAAAAGCAGGCATCAAGCCGATTCTCGGCTGCGAACTTTATATCTGCCAGAAGGAAGATCACCGCGCCGATCCGCAGGGCGACGACTACAACCACCTGCTCGTCCTCGCCGAAAATGAAGAGGGCTATCGGAACCTCGTTCGCATTACGTCCGAAGCGTCGCTGCATGGGTTTTATCGCAAGCCGCGGGTCAGCAAGAAGTATCTTGCGGAGCACGCGAAGGGCTTAGTCGGCTTCTCCGGCTGCCTTGCCGGTGAGTTGTCGCAGCACCTGATGGCTGATAAATATGAAGCCGCGCGCGCGACGGCTTCGCAGTACCAGGACATCTTTGGACACGGTAATTTCTTTCTGGAGATTCAGGACCAAGGCCTCGCGCTCGAGAAGAAAATCCACAAGGATCTCTTCCGCCTCGAACGCGAACTCGACATTCCGCTCGTCGCCACCAACGATAGCCATTACCTCTGCGAAGACGACCACCACGCTCATGAAGTGCTGCTGTGCGTGCAGACTAACGGCTCGATTCATGACCCAAAGCGGTTCAAGTTTGACGGCAACCAGTTCTTCGTCAAGTCGGCCGATCAGATGGAGAGGCTCTTTTCGCATACGCCAGAGGTGGTCAGCCGGACCATGCAGTTTGCCGAGCGCTGCTCGCTGAAGCTACAGAAGGTCGACAATCCGTTTCCGGAATTTGCCGTGCCCGTCGGCCACACTATCGACACCTACTTTGAAGAGGTCTGCCGGGCGGGCTTCCGCAAACGCCTCGACACGGCGATCCGCCATTTGCAGGACCGCGGGCAGCTTCGCTATCCGATCTCGGACTATGAAGCGCGCCTCGAGCGCGAGATCGACTGCATCAAGGCGATGAAGTTCGCCGGATATTTTCTGATCGTGTGGGACTTCATTAAGTACGCGCGCGAACACGACATTCCCGTTGGACCGGGGCGCGGTTCGGCGGCCGGTTCGTTGGTCTCTTATGTTATGGAGATCACGGACATTGATCCGCTCCAATACGTGCTGCTCTTTGAGCGTTTTCTGAATCCCGAGCGCGTCTCGATGCCCGACATCGATATCGACTTCTGCATGAATCGGCGCGGCGAAGTCATTGAATATGTGACGCGCAAATATGGCCGGGAGCAGGTCGCGCAGATCATCACTTTCAACACCATGGCTGCTAAGGCCGCGATCAAGGACGTGGGCCGGGCGCTCGACTTTCCTTACGGCGATGTGGACCGGATCGCGAAAATGATTCCGGCGACAATCGGCGTGACGATTGAGACTGCGCTCCGTGATTCGCCACAACTACAGGTCGCTTACGACACCGAGCCGCAGGTGAGGGAATTGATCGACACCGCCAAGCGCCTGGAGGGGCTCGTGCGCGGAGCCGGTGTTCATGCGGCTGGCGTGGTGATTGCACCGCGAACGCTGACGGATCTCGTCCCATTAAGCCGCAGCAAGAACGACGAAATCGTTACGGCCTATGACATGAAAGCGATCGAAAAGCTGGGCCTGCTCAAGATGGATTTTCTTGGGCTGACTACGCTGACCGTGATCGACGATTGCCTAAAGTTGATCCAAGTAAATCAGCAGGTCGCGGTCGACATGGCGACCATTCCCCTCGATGACCAAACTACTTACGAACGCGTTTTTCATCGCGCACTGACTTCGGGAGTGTTTCAGTTTGAGTCTTCGGGCATGCGCGATGTGCTGCGGCGCTACCGGCCCGTCTGCGTCGAAGACCTCACCGCGCTGAACGCGCTCTATCGCCCCGGCCCGATCCAGGGCGGCATGATCGACGACTTCATCGAGCGCAAGTGGGGCCGCCGCAAAGTCAACTACTATATGCATGAGCTTGAAGTGATCCTGAAGGAGACGCTCGGTGTCATCGTCTATCAGGAACAGGTGATGCAGATCGCCAACGTGCTCGCCGGATATTCGCTCGGAGAAGCGGACCTGCTCCGACGTGCGATGGGCAAGAAGAACCTTGAAGAGATGGCGATGCAGCGCGAGCGGTTCGTGCATGGCGCGATCGAGAAGGGGTATCCGCGGGACAAGGTCACTAAGATTTTCGATCTGATGGAGCAGTTCGCCGGCTACGGCTTTAACAAGTCGCACTCTGCGGCCTATGCGCTGTTGGCGTACCACACTGCCTATCTAAAGACCCATTTTCCGATCGAGTTTATGGCGGCGCTTTTGTCTTCGGAAATTTCCAAGCCCGAGAATGTGGTCAAGTACATCAAGGAATGCCGCGAGATGGGGATCTCTGTCGACCCTCCTAACGTGCTCTTCAGCGGCGCGGATTTTACTCCGAACGACAAGGCAATCCGCTTTGGGCTGACCGCGATCAAGAATGTCGGGCGCAATGCGATTGACTCCATCCTCGTCGCGCGCGAAGATCTTGCTGGCAAGGGCAAGAGTTTCGCATCTTACTGGGATTTTTGCGAGCGCGTCGACCTGCGCTTGATGAATAAGCGCGTTCTTGAATCGCTCATCAAGTCGGGTGCGCTCGATTCGTTCGGCCGCCGCTCGCAGCTCATGGCTGTCGCCGACCGCGCCATGGAACGGGCGCAGAAAGCGCACCGCGACACGGCATCCGGGCAGCACGGGCTCTTCGGAATTTTCGACGATGCGCCTACCGCTTCCCGCTCCGATGACGACCTGCCAAATATCCCCGACTGGGACGAAAACCAACGCCTGCAGTCCGAGAAAGAGGTGCTGGGCTTCTTCGTCTCTGGCCACCCGCTCGATAAGTATGCAGAGAAGCTGCGCAACCTCAATGTGGTGGACACCGCGACCGCGCTCGAAATGAAAGTCGCGCCTAGCAGGGGACGTAACCAGCCATCGCCGCCGGAAAACGATGTCGCTATTGCGGGCGTAATTGTCGGCTTGCGAGTAGCTAAATCGAAGCGCTCAAACGAACTCTATGCGCAGGCTTCGCTCGAAGACACGGTGGGCAAGATTGAGCTGATCTGTTTTCCTAAGGATTATGAAAAGCTGGCGGAGAGCTTAAAGATCGAAGTGCCTGTGCTGGTGCGCGGTCAGCTTCGCTGCGAAGAGGACGCCGCGCCGAAGTTATGCGTGGGTTCCGTGCAGGCACTCGAAGATGTCAGAGTGAAGCTGCCGCAAAATGTACGCCTTCGCGTGCCGCTCGACCGCGCCAACAGCGCAACGTTGCTGGAGTTAAGGAACCTGATAATCTCCGCTCCCGGCACCGCACAGCTGATGCTAAACATGGAGCAGGCGGGCGAGTACACAGTGGTGCTCGAGCCCGCCGGGTTTATGGTGGCTGCCGACCGAGCCTTTATCGAGCGCGCGGAACTATTGCTGGGTGCGGGTATGGTGCAGGCCGTTAATTAGTTTCAGCGCCTTTCACGTCGCCGAATGCTGGTGCTCGGCGAAGTCTTTGGCGCCGATAACCCGGTAGCCAGTTCCAGTGAGCATGAAAAGCGGATGCTCCGCATGCCATCCTTGCCTGGAAAGCTTCGAGCACGGGGCACCGCCGTTAATTACTTTTTGGGCCGGGACTCTGGGGGGACCATGCCCGCTACCCGGTAATAGACGACCAGCTGGCCGTAGTGTTCTCCTGAATGCTCGATGAACCCCCAGGCCTGATCGGACATACGAACTTGCTGTTTGCCTGAGAAGGGATCGAGTGAAAGTTCGCTCATGCCTGAGTCGCCCTTCTGTTTAATGAGCTCAGCGCCGTCCGCGAAAGACTTCTTCACAAAGGCAACGACGTCAGCCTTGGTCTTGTACTGGTCGCGCTTCGGATCGCCTTCCGGGATCTTTTTGCCCAGCACTGGATTGATGAAAAAGTAGTTGGCGTTGGCGGCGTGCAATAGCTGCTCGGCGAAACTCCGCTGGGTCGGGTTGGGCTTGAAGTCATACTTGTCTTCGGGAAAATCCTCGCTCATGGCGATCAGTTTTCGTCCTATGTCGTTCCATGAGTCCAACAGAACCTTTGAGGGGCTATCAGGCGGTTTAGGGGCAAGACTCTGAGCCTGAGCCAGGGAGCGAACGGGTGCAGCGACGATCACCAGGGCAAGTGCGAGCCCAGCTAAAATCCTCTTCATTGGCGAATCTCCCAGAGTACTCGAAGTATTTTATGATTTGTGCTGACGGGCCAATGGTACCAAAGGAGGGCAGAAATTAGCTCGCGTCCAAATTCTTAAGGGCACTCATCCTCCTTGATCTAATAGAAGCCAATGCGCTCAACTCCGCATTCGTGGGACTCTTGCGATGGTTGCTGCGTGGAGTAAATAGTAGGTTTGTCACGGTAGTCACGCAATGCAAAAACGAAGACTCGGCAACAGCGAACTATACGTTTCGGAGATAGCGCTTGGAAGCTGGCTGACATTCGCGGGAGGCATTGCGCGCGATGAGTCGGAGCGCTGCATACGCGCGGCTATCGATCTCGGCATGAACTTTTTCGACACTGCTAACGAATACGGCCGCGGTGCTGCCGAGACGCTGCTTGGCGACGTGCTTTCGACTTATCCTCGCGACTCCTACATTCTTGGGACTAAACTTTTCTTTCCTATGAGCGACGAGCCGGGGAGCCGAGACCGCGGGCTCTCCGCAGCTCAGATCGTGAAGCAATTGGACGCCTCACTGCGACGACTTCGGACGGACTACGTTGATTTGTATCAGTGCCATCGCTTTGACGTTGATACTCCACTTGAAGAGACCATGGGTGCGCTAACGCGCGCCGTCGAATCCGGCAAGGTGCGGGCAATTGGTTTTAGCGAGTGGACTGCGGACCAAATCAAGCAGGCGGTTAGCTGGACGGCTGAGGGACCCTATAAACCGTTCGCATCAAGTCAGCCGCAGTACTCCATGCTGTGGCGAAAGCCGGAGTCCGACATTTTTCCTCTGTGCGCGCGATATGGAATCAGCCAGATCGTCTTTTCTCCGTTGGCGCAGGGCGTGCTCACCGGCAAGTACCAGCCCGGACAGCCGCCGCCTACAGCCTCTCGCGCGGCCAGCAACGCCATGAATATGTTCCTCGAATCTAAAGGACGGCGCTTTCGCAGCGACGACCTGCTGGCCGCTGTGCAGAGGCTGGTGCCCATAGCCAAAGAGCTTGGCATGTCGCTGTCGCAAATGGCTTTGGCATGGGTGCTTCGGCGTGAGGAAGTAACCGCCGCGATCATCGGGGCATCGCGGCCGGAGCAGCTAGAAGAGAACGTAAAGGCTTCCGCGATGAGACTTTCACGCGAAATTCTGACTCGCATCGACGACGCGATCGGCGGCGTTGCCGTAGCGGGTTGATATCTATTCGACGGTACCATGACCGGCGGTTGGTTTGTGCCGCACAACCGCGATCCATACAATCGAAAGAACCGGATTTATACCGCGCGAGCGAAATCACAGTTTCAATTTTGGAGTAAGCAGCAACGATGTCACAGCAGGAACCCGGAAATCTGGAGCATGTACAGGCAGCGGCGGAGCCACCCACTGCGGCATGGATCAAGACAGAGCTAGCCCGCAATTCGCAGCGCCCCTACCCCATGGATTTCATCGAACGCATCTTTACTGACTTCAGTGAAATTCACGGCGACCGCGCCTTTGGGGATGACCCTGCCATGGCCTGCGGCTTTGCGCGCTTTCACGGCGAAGAAGTGATGGTCATCGGCAACCTCAAGGGCCGCGGCACAAAAGAGAAGGTCTATCGAAACTTCGGCATGCCCAATCCTGAAGGTTATCGAAAAGCATTGCGCGTGATGAAGATCGCGGAGAAGTTCGGGCGCGCCGTGTTCACGTTTATCGACATTACCGGTGCCGGTTGCGGCCTGGGTGCCGAGGAGCGTGGCCAGGGAGAAGCCATCGCCCGGAATCTGCGCGAAATGTCGCGACTCAGTGTTCCGACGATAGCGACCATTACCGGTGAGGGCGGCTCAGGCGGGGCGCTCGCGCTGGGAGTCGCCGACCGTGTGTTGATCCTTGAAAACGCGATCTACGCCGTGATCTCCCCCGAGGGGTGCGCGTCCATCATGTGGCGGGACGCGACCAAACGTGCCCAGGCCGCAGCCGCGCTCAAGATCACTGCGACGGATGTGAAGTCGCTGGGTTGCATCGATGAAATCGTTCCCGAACCCAGAGGCGGTGCCCACAACGATCCTGCCGGGGCCGCCGAACTGCTAGACGCGGCGTTGCAGCGGCATCTGGGGGAGTTGACGGCGATGCCGGCTGTGGAGCGGACCGCTCAACGCCACGCCAAGTTCCGCAACATGGCGCAGTTTTATACCACTTGAGACTGTCGGGTCAGCGTGTCAATCAAGGGCAGCCCCGTGTGAATCTATACTTCAGGAAGATGGCGCCCTCAATCGCAGCAAGGTTTCACCAGGTTCGCAGCTGTCACGTCCTTAAACACGGCATAGAAAGAGCTGCGCGGCATGGGTAACCCCAATCCATTTCCGAGCGGTGCCTCTCTGCGTGACGGCCCGCGGGCTCGCCGATCATCAGACCTCTCCTTGCGTGATCCGGGGAGTCCCCGTCTGTTTGACCGGATACGTGCGTTCGGCCTGTTTCTAATCGCTATTGTGTATTACCTGCTGGCCGAGCAGGTCGCGGGATTCGCAGCCGGTGGACTCGCCCGGGGCGATTGGTTTGAGCCCATCTATCGCGGGATACTGCTATTCCTGCTGCTTCTTGGCTACGGGGTCATGGGCTATGTCTTCCAGCGGCAGAGCCATCCGCTGACCGCGATGGGCCTGCTAAGACGCCCGACCGCCCTCCGTGAATTTGGTCTGGGCGTTGCCCTCGGTTGGGGAATGATGGTGATGTGCGTCCTGTCCATAGCCATTGGCGGCCATATGCGCCTGACTTTCTGGACCGGCGCTCGGCAGTTTGAGCTGTTGGCGCTCGATTTGATTGTGCTGGGCTTGGCGGCGCTGCTTGAGGAAGTCGCCTTCCGGGGATACCCGTTTCAGCGGCTCATCGAAGCCATCGGCCCTGCCTTTGCTACGCTGCTGATGGCAATACTGTTCGCGCTGCGCCACCTGCAAAATCCGGACGCGACTCCGGCCAGTACGCTGTTCACGGTGTTTGCCGGGTGGCTGTTTGCCGTCGCTTACCTGCGGACGCGCGCACTCTGGCTTCCCTGGGGGCTGCACTTTGCATGGAACGCCGCGATGGGTGTGTTGTTTGGGTTGCCTATCAGCGGGCTTCGTGCGTTTTCGCCGGTTATCGAGGCCAACACGCGCGGGCCGTTCTGGATCACCGGCGGAGGCTACGGCCCGGAAGGCAGTTTGGTAGCCGTCATCGTCATACTCGTCGGGATTTTCGTCCTGTTCAAGATCACCCGCGAATACGCATGGAACTACGCCCAGCCAGTAATCATTGCTGGAGGCATTGCCGTCGATATAGACGCGGCAGCACGCCGGCAGCATGACGCTGCGATGGAGAGTCCGGCAGCCCCTGCGCCGCCGCAATTCGTACAAATTATCGCTCCGGTGGGTTCCGTCCCGGCCGCGGGCGGCCCGCCAATTGGAGTCCGTTTGCCTTCGGACGACGAATTGCAGAGCTAGGCTGGCCGGAGCCAGAACGGTCATTAGGGTCGAGCTGATGTTCCTTTACGAAAACAAGATTTGAAGTTGAGCCATATCGCTCTTGCCATTTCCTCCAATTAGCGCCATCCTTGCTGCATAGGTGGGGGCCCAATGCCAGGGTTCGAATTATTCAGCGCATTCAATGCTTCAGAGTCGCGTCGTAGAACAGGCGTTGTTGCGGTGGATCGTCTGGCGATTACGGTGTCCATCTGCGTTCTGAGCGCAGGCCTATGCACGGCGACCCTTCCTGGACAGGTGCTGACTGTTGGTCCCGAAGACATTCCCCGCCAGTACCTTGATTTTCATCCCACCAATGTAGCGCTGTCGAAACAGCCCATCGACAGCCTGGGTCGCCAGCAGCTGTTTCGCGTGCTCGATGCGGAGCAGGGATTCTCTATAAGGCCATTGGTGCGCGGACACCACGGCCTGGTGCTTCACGCCAACGGTACTGCCAGCCCATCGGGGTCAGATTACGCGCGCGCGCTGCGGGAGAACGGGATCTCCGTGGAAGCAGGGAAGCGCGTCGTGATCACCAGTATGATCGTGGACCGGGACCGCATCATCTTCGAATTGAACGGCGGCCCCGACCACAAGCATCGCTTTCTGCGCCACATCGAGATTGGAACGAGCAACGCCACCGCTCCTTTGGCCCATGACGACGGCGTGGAGCCCGTAGGTTCGCGCGTTGTGCTCGTCTTTGATAAATTCGTGCCGTCGGTCACCGGCGAACAAGTTGAGCAACTCCTGTCGCCGTTGATAGACTTCGCGGTAAAGTCGCCCACTGCAGCCTACGTCGATACGCTGCCGCCGAAATTGAAGCAGATCATCCTCGCCCACCAGGTGCTCGTCGGAATGAATCGCGAGATGGTGCTAGCGGCCCTCGGGCCGCCGCCTCACAAGAGTCGCGAACGCGAAGGGGACATGCCATTTGAAGAATGGATTTACGGGGAGCCGCCCAAGGACGTGCAGTTCGTTCGCATCAACGGAAATCGGGTAATAAGGGTCGAGTTGGCGAAGGCGGGACACACGCCGGTGATCCGCGCAGACAATGAGATGGGCGACTACTGGGCCACTGCGCCTGATCCGAATCGGCACGAGGTCGCCTTTGGAGATGCTGCGGGGCAAAACCCGGACAAGGTCGCCGCCGCGCCGCCTTCGCTGCGGAAGCCGGGCGAGTCGCTGCCCGCCGATCAACCGGACGCGCCCGAATACGGAGACAAAGACGATATGACGATGAAGAAGGTACACTTTCCCAAGCCGGATCCATCTGTCGCGCCAGTCCCGCCCGAGACTCCACCTCAGCAGTTGAATACTTCGCGGCCCTGACGTCCGCCTTTCCCAGTCTGGCAGATCAGGCGTTCGCCGCTCCGAATGATCCTTTCGTGCCAGTCTTCTTGAAACCCGTCATGTAAAATTAAAAGAAGCGAGTCTGTCCTTCCTCTGCAGTGCTCCCACATTGATCTGGTCTTGCCTTGCAATGGCAGAGCTGTGGGCTGCCTGACCAGGGAAGGGAAGGCAGCAAGGTCGTAGCCGCGCCGCATTGTGGGCGTGTGTGCAAAGACAATCAAGGAGAAATATCGAAATGGCAAAGATCGCCAAACTGGCAAATCGCGAGAAAGTAATGGATACATCCAAGAGCACGGATTGTCCCAGGTGTAAGAAGGCAACGCGCATCGTGAAGCGAGTCAAAGACCGCGAGCGTGGAGTACCGGGCGGAGTCTATATTTCATGCTCGGCGTGCGAGTTCTACGAGAAACTATAACCGACGCTTATCAGGTAGCGAGACTCGCAAACGTCCTCCAAACGGAGGGCGTTTTTCGTGTCGCCGGTCACCACCACATCGACGTTCACATTTTGCACGTCGGCTCGAAAGGTCGGGACGCTTTCCTTTTCTCGGGAGTCGCTTTTCGCATGGATGCACGGCACGGACAGGCTGACGGCCAACACGAGAGTTGCAGCAGATGCAAAGCACTGTAGAAATCTGCGCACTGTGAAAGCGCCAAATAGTAGACGAAGGAACATGGAGTTACACCTCAGTACGCGCTGAATATACTACCCCGAGGATCACCGTACCAGCGAGGCTTCCGAAGCCAAGGGGATTCCCGTCCACGCGGCGGAATCTCAACCACCGTAGAAGCGCGCTGGCCCCGGCCTTCTTCAAGCCAATAGCTGCAGCAACCCTCAGGCCGCACACCGTTAGAAGTTGGCCCTTTCGCCGGTCTGGGCAGAGACGGCGTGAAGTTGGCTTAAAGGTATTTGAATGGTTCCCGCGCGATTGGAATCGGCGTCGTAGACCCCGACCCGAATGGTGGTCGTGCCTCGCGGAACATCGATCTCGTCATGCAGCTGGAGGCCCGCATCCTTCATTGCAACGTACCCCTGCGGCGTCAGTTCAAGCGCGTTCCGGTGCACGGTGTAATTGAGCGCCTTGCCCTTGCGATCAAAAGCTACAAGCATCAGTGCGACGCTGCCTGAGCGTTTGCCATCGGGGCCGCCGCCGAGACGCACGTCGCGAAGTGAGATAGCAAAATCCGCAGCATAGCGGATGCTGTCCATCGGACGCGTGGGAGGAAGCGCGCCATCTTTCGTCACCGGCGGTGGGGTGGAGCCCGCCTGAATAGGCGGCTGCGGATCCGATTGCGTCACGCGCACCTTGAAGAGGACCTGGGTAAAGTCAGGAAGGCCGGGATCCATCAGGCGAATTAGGGGATCAATGGTAGCCAGCTCTCGGGCTGCTAGCTTTGAGGTGGCCGCGCTATCGGCGAAGTAGCCGCGGCGATATTCGAGATGGTAACTGCCTTCGGGGATGTTGACCTTGATCGAACGGTACCTCCCATCGGTGCGTCTGTCCGTCGGCGAATAAGTGATGGTGTAGTAGTGGCTTCCGTTGTTGACCGCCTTGCTCATGGCGTCGGTGAGGTTGTTAGTGCCGTAATTCGCTTTGCCGCCGGTTTCGTCAGCGAGTTCATCGGCAACCGCCGAGAATGTCGCCCGCTCGATGCTGTCGCCTCGCAAAGAGCTCTGCTGAAAACCTCTTGCCCCCGCTGCAGTCGTGACCCCTGTCATTTGAGTTTCCGCGTCGTACATGCTGTCTCCCGGGATGCCACCGGCGCGGACGGGATAGAGTGCGACCCGCGCGACTGCCAGCAGGTTTGTCATGTTGTGCGGGTTGTCGTTGCGCTCAAAGCTCTTGTACTCCGGGGTGATACTGACCGGGAAAGAGCCGGCAAACCAGATCACATTCTTGCGCCCCGTGATCGGCCCAAGGTACCGAGCAAGATCCTCAAGGGCCTCGTAAGTGAGGCGGATGCGATCCATGCCCTGCGATTCAGTGTTTTCGCTCAGGAAATCAGCCAATCCCCGCGGTCCACCTCCGGAGCCAAGCTGTCCGACCTGCTCGGTGGCTACCGCGCTTTCGCTGGGGGTGACTAGCAACGGAGACTTTTCGATCGCCGCGGCGCCGTGTCTGTCGTTGAGCGCGGCCGCAAGTTTCGAGGCGTCGTCGGTAAAGCCTTGCACAAAACGCAACTGAGTCGACAGGGTGAAGATGGCCATCCGGGTGCCGGGCGGCAGGCTCTTCAGATATTTGGTAGCTTGCTGGTGGACGTAGCTTTGGCTGCTGAGCGGGGTGTTCAGCGTATCGAGCAGCAGGACGTTTACGACATCCGCGCCGGGCGCAGTTGGCTGGTTAGTGAAGACGCCGGGCGGTAGTGGGCCGCTGCGGAGAAAGCCTGAGAAGTCGGCCGTACCGTCATGTTCTTCAAAGGACGCAATCTGCTGCTGCTTGCCTTGTTCGCGAACCACGAAGTCTTCGCGGCGCAGACCAGTGCACGGGTTACCCGCCCGGTCGGTCACCACTACATCGACGACCACATTTTGCACGTCGGCTCGAAAGGTCGGAACGCTTTCCTTTTCTCGGGAGTTGCTTTGCGCATGGAGGCACGGCACGGGCAGGCTGACCGCCAACACGAGAGTTGCAGCAGACGCAAAGCACAGTAGAAATCTGCGCGCTGTAGTGGCGCTAGACAGTAGACGAAGGAACATGGAGTTACACCTCGTTATGGGCTGAATGTACCACGCCGGGTTAACTACAAGCGATGGCGCGCTAAATTCGATAAACCCAAGGTTATGCGTTCGCTCATTCTTCAGCTCCGATAAGTAGCTCTCCCGTTCCATCGGAGGAAGCAAGGGTCTTTAGGCCCCCTGGATCCTATCGCCCAGCACGGGCTTTAGCCCTTGGACGACAATCGGATACTTAATAAGACGTTGATTAGCCCGTACTACGCGCAGCTACTTAGGAAGTCACCGAGACGCAACCACGTTTGGAGTTACTTCACTTAGCGGTACTTCAAGCGTACCGGCGGAATGCGACGATTTTTCGTAGATGCCTGTGCGGAGATAAACATCGCCGGCCGGAGCATCGATCTCTACGCGCATAGGAATGCCTACTTGTTGCGCGGCTTCATAGCGCTCGGGCTTCAGGCTGAGGTTGACCATGCGCACCATCCAGTTGAGCGCCTTGCCTGTGTGGTCGTAGACGACAAGCGCCGTCTCAACCTCGTCCTGATGTAGACCGTCGGGCGTCGCTTGCAAATGGAGACTGCTTACCGGCACCCAGATAGTAGCCGTATAGCGGGTGTGGGGGCCCTTAGAAGCAGAAGTGAACGCGGCATTGTCGCCGGCGACGGGAGCGTCGGGTGGAGGCTGCTTCGCCGAGGGCACGAGGTTGAGAGTGTAGGGAATTTCAGTGGAGTCGGGCATCCCATGACCCATGTAAGGATGCAGCGGGTCGGGGATGGTCTTGTCGCCGGCGATCAATTCCCCTCGCGAATCGGCGCCGTAATAACCACGGCGATACGCCAGCTTGTACTTCGGGCCATTCTCAAGCTTGATCTGAATGGAACGGTAAGATCCGTTCATCTCAATGTTAGTCGGAGTGTAAGCGATAGTGTAGTAGCGCGCACCATTGTGCATTACTCGGGCGATCACCGTTTTGAGGTCGTTAGTGCCGTAAAAGGCTTGGCCCCCGGTGTCGTGAGCGATAACGTCCATGGCGATGTGAGAGGCATTACGGTCCAGTGCGTCTTCCTGCAGGCCGTTGGTCTGGTCCATGCGCGCATCCTGCGCATTGTCAATGCCAGCGAGCGTGTGTTCGACGTCCATGGTGCTGTTGTTGGCAACGCCACCGGCCGCAATGGGATAGATAGAAACCTGTGCAGCGGCGAGTAGCTGGTCGGTCTTGCGGACCATTCCGTCATAGGAACGGACTCCATTGAAGTTCTGTGCATTGGGGAAGACGGCGACAGGGAACGCACCGGAGAACCAGATCACGTTTTTGCGACCCGGAACGCCTGCGAGATAGCGGGCAAGCTGCTGCAGGGCAAACAAGGTCTGTTGTACACGCTGGTCCAGTTCAAAAGAGTGGGTCTCGGCCTGAAAGTCCTGGAGGGCACCCATCGCAGCAACAATGTTGGGGTCGGCGCCGTGGCCCGCCGAGGCGCTCAACTCGGCCATCTGATTAGCCAGGGCCAACTGACTCGCTTCGCCGGCTTTGCTCGACTGGGTTCGCAGCAGCGCGGAAGTCTCCGGCGTCGCGCCCTTGTTGTTGAGAGCGGCTGAGAGCAGGCTGGTGTCAGCAGTGAAGCCCTGTACAAAGCGCAGCTCATTGCCAAGCGTGAAAATGGCCATGCGGGTGCCGGGCTCGACATTCTTCAGATACTTCATCGTCTGGTTGTGAACATAGCTCTGGTCGGGCAGCGGCGTGTTGAGCGAGTCCAGCAGGAGCACGTTGACAGAGTCCGTCGTCTTGGCGCTGGCCACGTTAGTGAAGACGTTGGCGTCGTGAGGGGGCGGCGGCGTGTTGTCAGGCGGCGCGCCTACGTGCTCTTCGAAATAAGTAATGGTTTGGGGCTGGTTATTCTCGAGAACTTGGAAGTCCTGCTTATGCAGGCCTCCAATGGGCTGATCGCTGCCGTCGGTGACTACAACGTCGATGACGACGGTACGGGCGCGAAGCTGAAAGACGGGCAGGCTGCCCTGGGAGTCTGCGGTTTGAGAATAGACAGGGCCAGCAACCAAAAGGCTGGCGATACACAGAGCATTGAACCGGCGAAGCAACATGGCGCCCTCATTCATGGAAGAAACCTATCAGATTAGACGTTAGCTTGCACACGAAAGCTGACGCAACGGGCCTACTGGCTGCAGTTAGCCAAGACCGGCGATCCCAACGGACCCGCACTACCGGCATGGCCGAAGTATTAACCGACGCCGACATCTTGCTGAACTTCACAAATGACGGCCCGGTGGCCCAGCCCGATCCCTGGAAGGAATGCCTCAACTACACCGAAGCCAGGCAGTAACCGCGTCGCTGCTTTAGCCGGGCACAATGTGGGCAGGTCTCTTCCGGATCCAGCATTTTATTCTGGGGTCTGCCAACCCTAATCGCTATCCGTCAACAACCGCGCAGGTATCTCAATCCTCACCGCAAGACCTCCCCGCAAGAGATTGTGCGCCGCGACCGTTCCGCCGTGAAACTCGACAGCCCGGCGGGTGATTGCGAGCCCGAGACCTGCGTCACCAGTCTTTCGATCGCGCGCACTCTCGATCCGGTAAAAGGGCTCGAAGAGCCGCTGTAGTTCATCCTGCGGAACACCCGGGCCGTGATCGGTAACCGCGATAACCGCAGTCGATCGGGTGGTGTCCGCGCTGCAACGAAGAGTCACCAAGACCTCGGTTCCCTCCGCGGTAAAGCGCACGGCATTGCGGACGACGTTTTCAACCGCGCTCCGCAGCAGGTCGGCGTTTCCCGATACCGTGCATGGCCCCGCAGGCGAAAATTTGACCGCGCGATTGAGACTGCGGGCTTCGAAATCCGCGTCGGCGACCACGTTAGCGATCAGATCGTCCAGCCGAATGGCAGTACGCTCGAGGAATGTCCCACCGCTCTCCAACGTCGAGAGCAGCAGCAGCTTGCCGATCAAATCATTGAGGCGGTGCGATTCGAGTTCAACCCGGTCGAGCGCTTTCGCGGCGCCCTCTCCGGCATGGGTGCGGGCAAGTTCCAGCGCCACGGTCAACCGGGTGAGCGGGGAACGCAGTTCGTGCGAAACGTCGGCGGTCAGCCTCTTCTGCGCATCTCGCGATAACTCGAGCCGCTCAGCCATGTAATCGAAGTCACGCACGAGCCAGCCAACTTCATCCTTGCGCCTCGACGACGTCGGCCCCAGGCGCACCGTCAGGTCGCCGCCCGCAATCTTCTGGCTCGCGTTCCTCAAACGAACGATCGGCGCGGCAAAATAGCGCGCGATCAGCAAACACGGCAGCCCCGAGAGTGCGATGTAAAACAGCAGTTCGGGAACGCCTGTTTCCGACGTGTAACGCAGCCGAAGCAGATGCTGGCCGACGATGATCACCGCAATCGTCGCCCAGAACGAGAGGAAGACCCTCACAAACAAGCTGCGCATGCCTAATGCACTCCGCTCTGAGTTTTGCTCCGGCCGCCGGGCACGCGGGTTATAAAACCTGGTTCGTCGTTACCCGTAGCATCGGCGGGCATCGCGTAGAGATATCCGACGGAGCGGATCGACTTGATCCGCTCCTGGCCTCCGGCAAAGTCGCCCAGCTTCTTTCGCAGGTTGCTGACATGCACGTCGAGGCTGCGGTCAAAGGGGCTGAAGATGCGGCCAAGGACGGTTCTGACCATCTGCTCCCGGCTCACGATGCGGCCTGCCGACTCGAGCAGCATCTGTAGCAGGGCGAACTCCATCGCCGTCAGCGGCACGTCTTTGCCGTCGCGCAGGACGGCGTGCGTGCCCGCATCGAGCACGATGTCTCCGACGACGAGCCTTTGCGGAGACGGTGTATGAGGCACGCCTCCCGTCCGCCCGGCAGCCTCTTCACGCAAAGGCCGTCGCAGCACCGCGCGAATGCGCGCAAGCAATTCACGCGGGCTAAACGGCTTGGAGAGATAGTCGTCGGCGCCAATCTCGAGGCCGACAATGCGGTCGACCTCCGAGCCCCGGGCGGTGAGCAGCAGCACCGGGACCTGCGAAGTCTCCCTTACCCGCCGCAACAGATCGAGCCCGTTGAGCCCGGGCAGCATCAGGTCGAGCACCACCAGATCGTGCCCCGATGCGAGGGTCCGCGCAAGTCCGGTGTCTCCGCGATGCACAACGTCCACGCAGTACCCCTCCTGCTGCAGGTATTCGACCAGCATCGCGCACAACTCGACATCATCATCGATGAGCAGAAGGGACTGCATGTCCCCAGTATCGTCCATACCGGCGGCCGCCATCCTGGTCGAATTATGAAGTTTTGTAAGCGCTGGCGGCCCGCGCTTGAGAAATCTTCAACTTGCCGGACGTAGTCTTGACCTGCGTTTCTGCCCCTCGATGTTCTTCTCGTTTCTGTAAGACGGGCTTCCATTCCCGCATTCGATCTGAGGAGAACATTATGCTTAGAAGAACAGTTTTATTCGCGGCAAAACTCTGGATGTGCGCGCTCACCTTCATGCCCTTCCTCGGCCTTTCCCAGCAGGTGGGCCCAGCCAGGACGCATACCGGCAAAGCGGACGTGAGCATCAACCTGACCGGCTATCTCCCCACCAGCTCAGTCAACAACGGAGTCCACGAGAAGGGCTCCGACGCGGTTGGAGTTACCGGAGCCTTCCGTTATTCCTTCGCTCGCTACGCCGCCTTTGAGTTCAACTATGGCCACGCGCGAACGACTGAAGACTTCACCAGTACGGCGATGCGGTCCACCGTCCACACCGGCGTGCATGAGGTCACGGGCGCCTATGTCCTCAATCTCCCAACCCACAATCGAATGCAGGGGTTTGTGCTTGGGGGCGCGGGCACACTGCAATTCAACCCGATAACTAAGGGCACCACGATCGCCGGAACGCAATCACAGTCCAAGCCCACTCTGCTGCTCGGCGCCGGTGTGAACTACCGCCTGAGCCCGCATGTCGCGCTGCGCCTGCAATATCGCAGCCTGCTGTATGCTCTGCCTAGTTTTAAAGTGGAAGCTCTACGGACCAACGGGTTTCAGGCCGCCTCCGAGCCATCCCTCGGCGTCGTCTACCGCTTTTGATATCCGCCTCTACGAACCGGCCGCCAGGAGCGGCTCCTTCTCATGAGGGACGTTGCTCCTGGCGGCCTGGACCTCGGCCGCGATCTTGCGCAGCTCCGGCAGCACGGTGCCCAGCGTCACCGCCGGCGCATCCGCCGTTCCAAGGGCGAAGTAGACACTGCGGTAAAGCTTGAAGAGACGCTCGTAGATCGCCGCGGCTTCGGGGTGGGGATTGAAGACGCGGTCCTTGAGACACATCTGCTTCTGCGCCTCTTCGACCGTGTCGAACACCTTTGCAGCCAGCAACGCAAAGATTCCCGAGCCAAGGCTGGTAGGCACGCCATCCGGAACCAGCACCGGCTTGTTGAGCACATTGGCGTAGACCTGGTTGAGCATGGCATTATTTTGCGGGATGCCCCCGGCGTTGATAACGCGTTCGATAGGGACGCCGTATTCTGCCATGCGCTCGAGAATAATGCGAGTATGAAATGCAGTCCCTTCAATGGCCGCAAACAACTCGTCCTGCGCCGTGTGAATAAGGTTCCAGCCAAGGGTCACACCTCCTAACTCCGCATTGACGAGTACGGTGCGGTCGCCGTTGTCCCATGTCAGGCGGAGCAGGCCGGTCTGCCCGGCGCTGTAGTTCTCGAGCCCCTTCGAAAGCTCCTGTACGGTCGTATTCGCCCGTCGCGCGATCGCCTCAAAGATGTCCCCGGTCGCCGACAGTCCCGCCTCGATGCCTGTATAGCCGGGATGAACGCTGCCGGGGACCACTCCGCAAACGCCCGGCACGAGCGTCATCTTTTGACTCATTGCAATGATGCAGGTCGAGGTGCCGACGACATTGACGACGTCGCCTTCGCGGCAGCCCGCGCCGATCGCGTCCCAATGCGCGTCAAACGCCCCGACGGGGATGGGGATTCCGGCCCGCAGACCCATCGCGTCGGCCCACTGCGGCGACAGCTGTCCGGCAATCTGGTCCGAGGTCGCGTACTCTCCACCTAGTCTTTCGCGGATGCCATCGAACAGCGGGTCGAGCTTCGAGAGAAAGTCCTGCGAGGGCAGGCCCCCCCACTTGAGGTTCCACATCCACTTGTGGCCCATGGAGCAGATGCTGCGCTTCACCTTCTTTGGGTCAGTGATGCCAGCGAGAGTTGCGGCCACCATATCGCAGTGTTCAAAGGCGGTGACGAACTTGTCTCGCTTGTCGGGGTTGTGTCGCAGCCAGTGCAGCAGCTTAGCAAAGCCCCATTCATGCGAATAGACCCCGCCGCACCAGTCGATGGCCTCTAGTTTTTCCCGGTGGGCGAGTTCGGTGATCTGCTGGGCTTCAAGTTTGGCGCGATGATCACACCAGAGATAATAGTCATCGAGGGGCACGAGATTTTCGCCCACAGGGATGACGCTTGAGCCGGTGGTGTCGAGGGCAATTGCGATAACGTCCTGGCCGTTCACACCGCTCTCAGCGAGGACCGCCCGGGTGGCTTTGACCAGCGCGTCCATCTGGTCTTGATGAGACTGGGTCGCGTAGTCGGGATCTTCCCGTTTGCGCTTGAGTGGATAGCTGGCCGATGCGGTCCCGAGCCGGCCTTGAGCGCTATCCAGTAGCGTGACGCGCACGCTCAGCGTTCCAAAATCAACTCCTGCCACTATGGGCATCCTGTTCTCCTGTGCAGCTACCAAAAGTAAACCTTTACCCGCTATTTCGGAAGGA
>DASWUZ010000002.1:0-7074 GCA_036401395.1 Acidisarcina sp. | reverse complement strand
ATAACCCTGCCGAGGACCGGGGTGCCAGTCTCGCCCCGACGCCCGTCGGAAGCCCCCCTGTAGGCGGCCCAGGCGGGGGACAGCCTTCAGGGCCCGGTCCAGTTCCACCTCCGCCACCCGTAGCGGGTTTTCCGCCAGGCGGTACTTCGCCCTAGAATGCACTGTCGCGGTGCTTATCTCTGCTTTGACTTGGTGACAGCACTACTTATGTGGCTACTGGTGAGGGCTAACGCTGACGCCCAATTACTTACCTGGTGCCTTCCGGCTCCTAGTCTTGTTGGTCCCTCGGTGGCAGGTTTCGCTTGTTCAAGGGTG
Organism: Acidisarcina sp.; assembly: GCA_036401395.1. Classification (GTDB taxonomy): domain Bacteria; phylum Acidobacteriota; class Terriglobia; order Terriglobales; family Acidobacteriaceae; genus DASWUZ01. Next base: position 6,759 of record DASWUZ010000002.1, on the reverse strand, counting down.
GCTAGCTGCACCGCAAAGTTGCCGAGAGTAGCGCTCTCGGGCGAGCCTGCGATGACTTCTAGGCCTGTGCGTTGTGCTGTAAGCCGGTTTAGAAATGTGTTTTTACTAGCGCCTCCAACGATATGAATGCGCTCCAGACGCTTCCCAGTGATGGTCGCGATCTTCTCGAGCACCTCGGCATAGCGAGCGGCGAGGCTGTGAAAGATCAGCGATGCGATGGCCGGTGCGTCTTTCAATCCTGATGAAAACGGCTTCAGATTGCGGCAAATCAATTGTGCGTTGATGCGTGAGGGCATGTCGCCAGGCAGCAGCAGGTCGGGCTCGTCGACTTCAAGCAGGAATGTAGGGGCTGGTAAACACTCTGCTTCCGCTATGAGTTCCTGCATGGTGAAGAGTCCTACCGCAGCCCATGTAACAATGCATTGCTTTATGAGCCACATGCCGTTCACGTTCTTGTGAATGCAGATTCGATCGCCTGCTGCGCCGAGGTTAGTGAAGTTCTCAGCGCGTGCCAGCTCGTTGTTTATAGACGCATCAAGGAGTGTGCCGACGAGTGACCATGTGCCGGAGCTTATGTAGGCCCAGTTGTCCCCACGGTCGGAGATGCCGGTGATCGCAGAGGCGGTGTCGTGGCACGCAGGCGCGATGAGCCTGGTCTGACGAAATGCAGCGAAAGTTGCGAGCGGCCCCCCGAGTTGCCCGAGGTCCGAACCTGGTTGGACGAGCTCGGGAAAGGTTGCGAGGTCGAGGTCGAGTGCAGATGCAATCTCCTGAGACCATGCACGTGTGGCGAGATCGATCAGTTGGGTGTGGGTCGCGTTTGTAAATTCGGAGACGGGGCGGCCTCCCAGTCGATGAAGGATGTACTCCGGTAGGTTGAGCCAACGATGGCGTCTCACATGCGGTTCGTCGGCGAACAGTTGATAGACTGTGTTGATCCGCATGATTTGGACGCCGGTAATGCGGCGCATCGCACCGGCCGAAAAAAACCGGTGTGCCTTGCTCTCAGCCGCGATGGTCCGTTCATCGCGATAGCAGAAAGGTGGCCCGATGGCAGCACCGCTTGCGTCCAGACGGACATAGTCTACTGCCCATCCATCGACGTCGATGCTGCGGATCCCTTCGGGAGCGAGCTGAGCACAATTTTTAAGGCCTTCGATTACGCCTGATTCTATCCCTTCTATGTCCCAGTGGAAGCTGCCGGCGATCACGATGGGCGCGTTCGAAAATCTATGAACTACTTCGATGTGCGGATGGCCATTAATCCAACGAAGCATGGAGACGCGGCAGCTTTCGGCGCCAAGGTCAATTGCGACGAGAGCACGCAGGTCTGAGGGCTGCTCTGCACTTTGGTCCGGAGGAGCAGCGTCGTCATTCATCGCAGAAATGCCTCAGTGAGGCCGCCGTCCACAGGAATCAGGTGACCGGTGGTGACGGGAGCCCGCGGGCCTCCGATAAAAAGAATCGCTTCCGCACAATGGAGCGGATCGATGGGGAGGTTGGTGAGCGTCCGCTTTGCATAGAAAGAGGCAAGCAGGTTGCGGAGTTCGTCGTCCGTCTGCGACTCATCAAAGGTGATGTCGTATTTGGCGAGCGATGCTTTGACTCGATCCCGCGGGAACATGGCGGAGCCTTTGACAACGGTAGCCGGGCTGATGCCGTTGACGCGCAGCAGCGGAGCATAAGTGACAGCCAATTCGCGGACCAGGTGGCTGAGGGCGGCTTTGCTAACGTCGTAAGCCTCGGAACCGCGCTTGGCCACAACTGCATTGGCTGAACTGGTGAGCACCACGCTCCCCTTCAGGCCCTGTCCCTTGAATATCTTCGAGGCCTCATCGACAAGTAGATAATTGGCCGTGACATTGATTTCCAGCGTCGTGCCCCATTGCGCATCCGTCACTGTCCCATCGGGCGACGATGGGAAGATGGCTGCGGTGTTTATGAGAAGGTCAATGCCACCAAAGGCCATCACGGTGACATCGAGCGCAGCGCGGATCGCCTTACGATCCCGTATATCTATATTGGTTGCGACGGCGCATTCCTTGCCGCCGATGGCCTTGGCTTCATCGGCTACTTTTTGGGCTGCTCCCAGTGATAGATCTGCGATTACTATGTGAGCGCCGCGTTCTGCTGCAAGCAGGGCAACTTCCCGTCCTATGCCACTTGCGCCGCCGGCGATGAGGGCAATTCTCCGGCTCAATTCCTTTTCTGGTGGTTGCCTCCTGATCTTCGCTTCTTCGAGCGACCAGTACTCAATGCGGAAAGCTTCGCTGGGTGGTAACGCCACGTAATTGTTATGGACGCTAAAGGCGGTGGTGGGCGCGGCGGGCCCGGCCTGGGGCAGGATGTCAGGACAGGCGCTTTCATCCATAGCGCCGGCGCCCTGCATGACGTGAATCGCATTGGCGTAAAACTCTCCTGTGATGCGGGACTCAGTCTTGTTTTTGCCAAAGCTGAACATTCCGATGCCCGGCACTAAGACGACAGTGGGATTGGCATCACGCATCGCGGGAGAGTCTTTGAGCGCGTGGGCTTTGTAGTAATCGCAATAATCGGCGCGATATACGGCGATGGCCGCTTCAATTGTTGTCTTGATTCCAGTCTCAAGCCAATCACCATTCGAGGGTCTACTCGAAGCATCTGGTAAGTTCAGGCTTACAAATAAGGGCCGTATCTTTGTACGGATGAAATGATCGGGGCAGCTCGTCCCGAGGTGGGCCAGTTGCGCCGCCGAGTGTGAGTTGACGAACTCAAGGACAGCGGGATCGTCGCTGAAGCTGCCGATCGTCCTTTGGTTTGTCGAGAGGTGCCCGCGCAGGAGCGGCATGAGCACGATGGCGAGAGATGCGCGTTCGGAGTGAGATGAGTGCTTTGCGCCGCCAAAAGATGGCCCGCTTTGCCCCGCACGTTCTTGCACGAATTGGCCGAGCTCATCGATGATCGCGATGGTGCTTAGATAGCAGTCGCGCTGCGTCTCGCCCCAGGTGAAGAGGCCATGGCCGCCTAGTACGACTCCATCGCAGCCGGGGGTGGCGTCGACCGCGCGTCGCATCATCATGGCAAGTTCGAAGCCGGGGCGCTGCCACGGCAGCCAAATCAGGTTGTGGTGGAAGCGTTGGTTGAATTCGGCCATCTTTATTTTGCCATTCGCCGAGGCGGCGAGCGCGATGCCCCAGTCCGGGTGCAGGTGATCTACGTGGGGGAAGGGAAGAAAGCCATGCAGCGGAGTGTCGATCGAAGCCGGTACAAGGTTGTTGCCAAAGGTGCAGAGGGGATACAGGGCGACCATTTCATCTTCGTAAGCGACGCCCTGGTAACTCCTCGCGAGGGCCAGCACCCTTTCAAGGTAGAGGGTCGCAAAGCCTGAACGCTTAATGCTTCCCAGGTCTCCGCCCGAGCCTTTAACCCAGAGAACAGGAACAGGCTGCCCGTCGAGAGGGCCTGTCTCCAAGAGTTTGGAACTGGTGTTTCCTCCGCCGAAGTTGGTGATGCGAAGATCGGAGCCTAGCAGGTTTGAGCGGTAGCGGAGCAGCTCTGGCGGGTCGAGTTTCGCGGCTAGTTCGGGGTCCCACAAGTCTGTGAGGTACTTAAGCGGGGGCGTGGGAGTCATCGGGGACTATCTTTCTTGAGAGTTTCCTGGACGGTACGCTGGTCAGTTGGGTACGGTGCAAGTTCACGCATAGGAGCTGGCGGCGCTCGCATTTTTGGCGCCGCGTTCGGCGCTGATCCGTTCGACGTAACCACTCTCACGAAGGGTGGCCAGCGGGTCCGGTGGCAATCCACGCGAGATGCGCCAGTCACGGAGAAGGGGCCTCACGTCATGCCAGAATGCGTCGCGGAAACATTCTTCCGCATCGACTACGTGACAGCCGTCCTGCAATTTGGCGAGATTAGCCTGATCTATGAACGCCGCCTTTGCGAATAGCTCCTGAGCAGTAACAACCGTTTGAACCATGGCCTCCATCTTGCCCTTGATGTTGTGGCTCTGGTCGATCGTGAACGCTATTTGTGCAGGGCCGCACGCCGATTCGTCGAACAGTATCTCGTGAAAGATGCGAAAAACCTGGTATGGATCGATGGAGCCCAGGGTGAGGTCGTCATCGGCATACTTACGGTCGTTGAAGTGGAACCCGCCAAGCATCTTCAGATGGAGCAGCCACGCTACGATTTGTTCAATGTTGGTGCCCTGGTAGTGGTGACCGGTATCGATGAGTACTTTAGCCTGGGGGCCTGCGGCCCGCGAAAGCTCAAGGGCCACGCCCCAGTCTGCGATGTCTGTGTGGTAGAAGGCAGGCTCGAACGGCTTGTATTCAATGAGCAGCACTTGATCTGACGCGAGCGCATCGTGGGCTGTACGCAGCGACTCTTCCATCCAGCCGATGCGGCGGCGAATGCTTTGTGTTCCTGGATAATTCGATCCGTCGGCGATCCAAACTGAAACATCACGAGAGCCAAGGGCCTTCGCAATTTCGACAGACTCAAGGAGATGCGATGTGGCACGTGCACGGACATCAGGGTCGGGATTGCAGATGGATCCGAATTTATATGCCTGGTCCTGAAATAGATTGGGATTGATGGAACCCGCTCGGATTCCTGTACGCCCCTCAAGGGCCCTAATACGGGGGACGTCTGCTGCGCCGCCGGGGATGTCCCACAGTACGTGCAGGGCCACGGTCGGCGCCACCCCAGTCAGAGCATGGACCTGCCCGGCGTCAGCAAATTTTTCATTGATTGTGGTTGCAGCCGCTGCCTGGTGGAATTTACCGAAGCGCGTGCCTGTGTTGGCAAATCCCCAGGAGGGTATCTCGATCGTGAATCTGTCAAGGGCTTTCCAAGCTTGTTCTTCGGCAGCTGATTTCGTCAATAGCTACTCCTGGCACTTGAGGTGGCTAAGCACGCGACAGAAACATACTACTTCTTCGGTAGGTCCGCGGGGTTGTCTATTAGGGCGAGCTAAGCAGGGTCACCGAACATTGCAGATCAGGAATGCTACTTCAACGATCGCGATTGACTACATAGAGGACCATTTCAAGAATGAATTGTTTATCGCTCGAATCGGGCTCTGCGCGGAAGGTGGACAATGCTTCGAGCAGCGCGGCTCCTGCTAACTGACGTGCGGAGCGGCGGGCATGGTCGATGCTTTCGTAGTGGAACATGCGGGCCAGGAGCCACGCTGCCTCGCCTTCGGACCGAGCTGCTCTGGGTTTCGCCAAGAATGATTTCAACCGGCGGCTCTCGTCAGGGGCGCAGTGTTTCAAGACGTGGATGAGCATCAGGGTGCGCTTGCCTTCCAGCAGATCTCCGCCTATCTCCTTGCCGTACTTTCCAAATTCCCCTGCGAGGTTCAGCACATCGTCCTGAATCTGGAAGGCCGCGCCAAAGTACCAGCCCAGGCGGCAGAAGGCATCGGTATCGAGGCTTGTTCGCCCGGCGATCAGGGCACCGAGTCGCATGGGGTAGATGAAGGAGTACCAGGACGTCTTTTTCAGGCACATCTGGAGGTAGTCCTTCTCGCCAAGGTCGCACACGTTGTCCCTGATCCAGCTGAGCTCCATGGCCTGTCCGGCTAGCGAGTGGGCCATCATGCGTTCGGTCTCCTGCATGATCTGCCAGCTCACTCGGGGACCGAGTAGTGTGCGATTTTCCATGAGGCGCTGAAGGGCGAGGAGGTTCGTGGCGTGGCCGACGTTGAGGGCGATGGGGATGCCATGTTCGCGATGGAGGGTAGGTGCGCCGCGGCGGTTTTCACTCGCGTCCTGCACGTCGTCGTGGATCAGGAACGCGTTATGAAAGAGTTCGAGTGCGACGGCGGTGTTGAGGGCCTGATGGATGCTGCCGCCGAGCGCCGCGCAGGTTGCAAGGCAGAGCGCTCCGCGAAGACCCTTGCCTTGACGAAGAGGGTAGCTAGGCACAAGGTCGTAGAGGTAGCGCGGGCCTTCGGTGGGAACGAGGGCCAGCAGTGCGTCGTTGGTAAGTTTGCGGTAGTCGCGTAGGGTCTGGTGGAAGAACTTCGAGTCGTCCGGCGGTGCGCTTCCGCGAGGCTTCGCGCCCGAGCGCGAGGCCCGCGGCGAAAGAGGTCTAGCCGTGGTCGCTGCCACTTGCCTGTTTCGCCGGAGTTTTTGCTCTCGACTTTGTGGCCGATTTGACCGTGGGCTTCACGGTCTTCTGAAGAAGCTGATTACTTAGTTCGGCCCCGATGTTGACCATTTCGACGGCCAGGTCGAGCACATCGTGGGAATGACCGAGGAACTTTCTGGCCAACTCCGAATTCTCTTTCGAGCCCGCTTCTTCGACCCGATCGCCGGCGAGGGTCAGTACTTCATGCGCGTCAACTTGAAACTTTTGTAGGGAGGTTTTGAAGTCCTCAGGATCGATACGGCGCTCTTTTTTGAAGCGATCCTGGACCTGCTTCGCTGCGACGATGCCGGATGCTATCTCTTCGTCGAGCAGAGCGGCCGCGTTTTTTACGATGCTTGAGGTGTCGCGGCTGATTTTTTCCATTCTGCCCGTCTGCCTGGAACTAGCCTTACCCACTCTCGACGGCTCCGAATTGTTGTGAGTCTTGCGTGCTGCCATGGAAGACCTCCGGTAGTCACAGGTGTTACCCACGCGACTTAAGTCAATGGGCCATATTACACGTTCCGAAGCTTCCAAGTCAGGTTTGATTCAATCCGGTAGCCGGACTACAGTCGAACAAGTCTAGGGCCATAACTCGCGAAGCAATTAGCTTGAGTAGTCGGCGTTGATGTGTACGTATTC
>DASWUZ010000001.1:0-3820 GCA_036401395.1 Acidisarcina sp. | reverse complement strand
ATCAATCACTACGCTCGCGCCTTCCTCCGCCAGCCTGATCGCAATCGCCCGTCCAATACCGGAACTCGCCCCGGTCACCACCGCTACCCGACCACTTAAGCGCTTCTGGCTCACATCGTCCACTTTGTGTCTCCTTATTAGCGCTTTATTTCACGCTGCCGTCTCAGAATCGTACTCATGGGATGCTTCATTCCCTTTACTAAAGGGATCGCGATGTTAAAAGTCGGTCATCCAGGTCGGTGATCGGCTAACCGAACGGACGGCATTCCCTGCTAACTGATCGGGGCGGCATTCTCCAATGCCACGACTCACAGCGGTGGTATGCTTTCGCAATGTTCAAGTGCATCCTGCCAATCGTCGGCTTGCTGATGCTTCCCTGCGCTCCACTTCGCGGGCAGGACGCAAAGCCTTCCCTTCCCAATGCACCCGAGGCATTTCTGTGCCAACCCACAGCCGCGGGCTTCGAAGACACCGCCCAGCGCTTCCTCCTCGCCCAGCTCGCGCTCAGCCCCGTAGAAGCAACCCAGGCCGGCTATCATTCGCACCTCAGTAAATCCCTCGACTCGCAGCTTGACGACGCAAGTCCCGAGACCCTGCTCGCCCAGCGCCATCTCCTCGAGAGCGGCCAAAAGTGTTTAGCCTCCTTCCCCGCGACTCTGTCCCCGGAAGACAATGTCGACATGGCCCTGCTCCGCGATTCGATCTCGGCTGCCTTCTTTGAGACAGACGTCATGCAAGGCTACAAACACAGACCACAGGACTACGTAGAAATGATCGGCTCGGGCCTCTTCTTCCCCCTCACCGAGACCCGAGGCAGCGAACAGCAGCGCCTTTCCGACATAGTCTCGCGAACCGAGAAAATCCCAACCGTACTCCAGCAGGCGCGGCAGGCACTCGTGGCCTCGGATCCCGTCTTCATCGACACCGCGCTGGGCGAAAACGACGGCAACATCGATCTCATTCACCAAATCGGCGACCGCATCCCCAAAGGTTCCCCGCTGCGACCGCGCTACGATGCCGCGTCACAGGCCGCGGTCACCGCGCTGAATGACTTCTCGGCATGGCTGAAAAACGATCTCGCCAAGCGTCCCCCAACCAATACCTGGCGTACAGGTCCCGAGAATTATGCCCGCATCTTCGCCTTCGCACTTGGGCCGGGCACCCGCACCACGCCGACGATTGTACTTGCCTCCGCCGAAGCTGACCTCAACAACATTCGCAACCAGATGTACACCCTCGCCGTTCCATTACACGCGCAGTGGTTCCCTGCCCACGGCGATCATCACGATCTCACCGGCGATGCCTTGCAAAACAAGATCATCTCCGAAGTCATCGATCGCATCAACGACGACCACACGCAGCCGTCGCAGCTGCTCGACCAGGTCAAATCGCAGGTTGCGAACATTCAAAACTTCATCCGCGACAAGGACCTGGTCACTCTCAGCAGCCGCGGCAACATGAAAGTTGTCTCGACGCCCGAATTTCTGCGCGGCATCTACAGCGTTGCCGGCTTCCACTCCGCGCCCACGCTCGACCCGCAGGGTGAGGCTGAATATTGGGTGACGCCGATTGCCGCTGACACGCCTCCCGCGCAGGCCGAGTCGAAGCTGCGCGAATATAACAACTGGATGCTGCAGTACCTCACCATGCATGAGGCGCTGCCCGGCCACTACACCCAGTTCGAACATTCCAACAGCATCGCGAACCCCTCCCGCCGCATTCTGCGCGCGCTCTTAAGCAATGGCGCCTATGTAGAGGGCTGGGGCGAGTACGGCGTCAAGGAGATGGAGGACGCCGGATACGCCAACCACGATCCACGCTTCGTCCTGATGGTCTTGAAAATCAGACTGCGAGTCATCGCCAATGCGATCCTAGATATCCGCATGCAGAGCATGAACATGACCGACGGAGCGGCCTTTGACCTCATGGAGCACAAGGCGTTCCAGACCCACGCAGAGGCAACAGGCAAGCTGCGCCGCGCCAAGCTGAGCGCAGGCCAGTTGATCACCTACTACGTGGGGTTTCACCAGTGGATCGATTTCCGCAACCGCTGCGAGCAAGCCTTGGCAAGCAAGTTCAGGCTAAAAGACTTCAACGACCAGGCCCTCGACGAAGGCCCTTTGCCCCTGCCCTTGCTCGAGCCGCTTATGATGGCAAAGCTGAGGCAGTAATCAGGCTTTGCCCGCGTCTTAGGAGGCACGCGCCTAGTGTGAGACTCTTGTCCCGTCAGGCTACGGTTGGGGCGGAACAGGAAGCGGTGGCACCTCTAATTCCTTGCGAATGAGGTAGCCCTTGGGTGGGTAGAAAAGCCCGGCATCGGGTTCGTCTCTCTTGATCTCAGTCATTTCCATCGTAATGATGTTCTGCCCGGTCTTAACCGTGCTTAAGATGCTCTCGTATAGCGCAGGCGACCACCAAATCTCTACCTCCTTCGTGCCCTGCTGCCTTCCTTCGGCGTCAACCTCAGTCGTTACGCTCCGAACGCCCACTACTTCCAGGCCCTGCATGGTGCGTTTGCCGAGCGGCGTTTTCGTCGTGGTGGTCGCCAGGGTCCCCATCTGCTCGTGTACTATGTCGGGTTTGGGGTCCATCAGCTGGTTTGCGTGACTATCGTCTGTACGGCTCACTTCCAATGAATCGCAGTTCACGACCGCTTCCGGATTTTGCCCTCGGGGTAAGGGTGCGCTCCAGGTGAATTGGCAATGGTGAACCGTGTCTACCGCTGTGATCTGATGTAGAAGGCCTACAACGGCGTCAGGATGACCCTGTTGCTCCGCCAACACTTCTCCCAACATTTCCTCTTCCCGAAGCCGTCCGGCACTGTCCCTCCACATCAGGGTCCTCCAACTCGACGTCCCCATGGGTTTGCCTTCGCCGTTTAAAAGCGTCGTGGTCATCGTCATCGTTGCGCTGTATGGTGCGCCGGCAATCGGAGCGGTCGCGTTCATTCCGTTCTCTTTTGGATACCAATCCGCCGGGAAACGCTCAGAAGGCACCGCAATATGCTTGCCAACTACAGGCTGCGGACCTTGTCCAAACGCAAGTGGTGGGCTCATCAGCAAACCCGTTGCGATCAGGACCTTCTTCACGGTGCCGCCCCCTGCCACGTTAGAACAACATTCTATTTCAGGCGCGCTCCGGCTTTATCGGAGGGCCGAGTTAGCCAACGAAGTGGTTGTTTGTTTTCTTTGCAAGGTCGGATGGATGACCAGAGTTACTCTACCTGCTGCTTGGCCTTGTAGCCGTCGCGCGCGATCACGTCGTACTTAAGCGCGTGATGCTTTTCGTCCTGCATTCTTAGCGGCTTGCCTTCGTCATCGACCAGTTCGACCCGCAGCTTGCGGTAAGTCCCGTCCATCTTGGGGTTGGTGGGATTGTAAGAAAGCACATACTGGCTGCGGATGCTGTCGTTGATGTCGTGGAAGATGTCCGGCATCTCGCCCTCGAAGCGGGGAAAGAATGCCCGCCCACCGGTCATGCGGGCGAAGGTATTCATCTGGTTGTCGGCCTGCATGTAGTCCAGCTCACGAATTGGCCCCATGCGATCAGCAGCCATGATTCGCGCCGCACCGCCAGTGCTTATAGCGAAGATCGTAACGTTAGGAGTGGCCTTGATCTTCTGCAGGATCTTATCGAGATTGATCTTGCTGAACGTGTCGCGTCCCGAGCTGATCAGGATGATGTATTTGCGGCCTTCGATGCGGCTCAGGCGGTCAAGAGATTCGTAGAGCGCGTCGAAGAGGTTGGTCTCGCTGAACCCCGGAATCTGCAACGAATTCAGCGACTCCGCGATCTGGCGCTTGTCCTGCGTAAAATCCGT